>NZ_JAMBLN010000012.1:0-124667 GCF_023337025.1 Mediterranea sp. ET5
AGATGTCAAGACTTTTATCAATCGCTCCTATTTTTATCACCGTCCAACGGAAAGTCAATCAAAAGATTTCCTACATTTGCAGAAGCTACCTTGCTATTTCTGATTACTAACCTTATAATTCACACGAATTGACTATGGAACAACTGTGCACGCATAAACTGCCCGTCGACATCGTGTTTCACCCGTCCTGGTGGAACAAACATACAGGCATCGTTTTCGATGAAGATTTCTTTTACAATCCCCTCCGCCGTGTGGAAGATGAACGCCGCATGGAACAGGAACTGCACGACCGCTTCGGCGAATACGGTCTGGGAGCAGACTATGACAAGGACCTGCCTCAGATAGGTGCCGTCCATCTGGCTGCCGGCTACCTGCTCTCGGAGATGCTGGGGTGCAGCATCGAATACACAGCCAACTCGGCACCGCAAGTCATCTGCGCCCATCGGGAAGGCTTCGAAGTGGACGAAGAGGCTGCCTTCCAAAGCCCTGCCTTCAAGAAGCTCCAACATCTCATTGAAGAGCTGAAGGCCAAGTACGGCTATGTCTGCGGCGACATCAACTGGGGAGGCGTCCTCAACCTTGCCATCGATCTCAAGGGCGAGAGCATCCTGATGGACATGATTATGGAACCGGAAAAGACCAAAGCCTACTTTGCTGCCATCGCACGAGTCGTGGAGCGCTTCTTCACCTATATATATAGTGAGACAAAAACAACCTCCATCTCGGTCAACCGGCTCGCACGCCTGCTCGACGCACCGCTCTATCTCCACTCGGAATGCTCGCACACGATGATATCCACCGAGGACTACCACGACTACCTGCTGCCCATCGATGTGGAATGGAGCATGAAGTACCGTCCCTATGGCATCCACTACTGCGGCAAAGACCCGCACCGGCACGCCGAGAACTTCGCCAAGGTGCCTCATCTGGACTTCCTCGACCTGGGCTGGGGAGGTGATGTACACCTCCTGCGCGAGGCGCTGCCCAACACCTTCTTCAACATCCGTCTGAACCCCGTGGAACTGAACAGCTACACCCGCAGCGAACTGGAAGGCATCATCAAGGAACGTGTGATGCAGTCGAAAGATCCCTACCTGACCGGTATCTGCTGCATCAATATGGACGACAAAGTACGCGACGAACAGGTACGTGCCATCTTCGACATTGCCGAGGAGTGCCGGCAAACCTTGTTCAAAGACTGATGGAACGGAGGACAATGGAAGATACATTCGACGCTTCACTCGCCGACTCACAGGCGACCGCCGTCACCCCACTCAGTCCGGCAGCGTTTGACTTTGGGGCCTATGCCGACTATGCCGCCCGGCTCGAAGAACGTTGTAAGGCTTTTTGGGAAGCCCCGTCCGGTGTACTGGTCTACCGACGCATGCGTGTGCAGGAAGTCTTTGCCGGCGACTGCCGGAACATGGAACATTCCCTCCACTGGCAACTCGGTGCCCTGAAACAAAGCATGGCTTTCGATGCCGACGTCCCCAACTTCCTCGAGCCGTGGTATGGACTGGGGACCGTAGCGGCCGCTTACGGATTCGGCTACGTCTGGGAGAAAGACCTGGCTCCGGCAGTAGACGGCAAATTCCCGTCCACCGCCGAGCTGCTGGCTGCCCCCTTCCGTCCGGTGGAAGAGACGGAAACAGGCAGGCACACGCTCCGCATGATACAGTATTTCCTGGAGGAGACCCAAGGACGCCTGCCCCTGTCCTACTGCGACGTCCAGTCACCCCTCAACACCCTGAGCAACATCATCGACTCCAACCAGTTCTACCTGGACTTCTACCTCGACCCCGACTCTATGCGGCAGGCCATGGAGCGTACGGCAGACCTGCTCATCGATTTCACCCGCACCCAGCAACGCCTCATCGGCGATGCCCTCGTGAAACCGGGGCACGGGTTTGCCTCCAGCCGCATGTTCGACGGACTGGGCATGAGCGATGACACCGTCACCATGCTTTCGCCCGACCTGTACACCGGTATGGCCGTCCCCGCCATGGTCAAAGCCGGCAATGCATTCGGCGGTACGGTGTTCCACTCCTGCGGTAACTGGAGCGACAAGAAGGCCGACATCGTGTCCATCCCCGGCATCCGCATGGCGGACGGAGCCTTCTCCAAAGCAACGGACCCCGGCGCCAATCCGACCGATGGCTTTGCCGACACCTTCGCCGGTACCGGCGTCATACTGAATGCCCGCATCGTCGGCACACCGGACCTGATAGAGGCAAAAGTCAGGGAACTCTGGAAGCCGGGCATGAAACTCATCGTCGTCACCTACTGCCCCACCCCCGAGGAACAGGCAGAAGCCTACCGGCGTATCCATGCCGTCTGCCAGTAGACCGACAACCGCACCCCTACACAAACGACGCGGATTTTCCGCCGCCCCGCAACCGGGGTCCGACGGAAAGTCCGCGTCGTTCGTTTTTCAGACAGTCACCTGCCCCGGGTCAATCCACCCGAATGCCCCGTGCCATCTCGTCGGCAATCACTGCCATCATGCCTTCAACCTGGGCAAGAGCCAGCATACGCCCGTGGAACGAATAGCCGGCATTGTATCCCTTGTCCTCGTCGCCCAGCATCATGCGTCCGTGGTCCACTCGCATGGGCAGACCGGGATTCTCGCGTTCAAAGATGCGGATGAGGTCAATCAGATGCCCACGTCCGCTCAGGTGAGTACTCTCTATGAAATTGCCGCCGGGCATGGCTTCCGTGCTGCGCAGATGCACGAAATGCGTCCGCCGTGCAAACTGACGCGCCAGCTCACGGGTGTCATTGTGTGTCCCTGCACTCAACGAACCGGCACAGAACGTCAGCCCGTTATGCGGATTGTCCACCGCCTCCAGGAACCAGCGGATGTCCTCTTCGTTGGTCACGATACGCGGAAGACCGAGTATCTGGAACGGAGGGTCATCGGGATGCACGCACATGTTCACCCCATACTCCTCGCACACGGGCATGATGGCTGCCAGGAAATAGCGCATGTTCTCGCGCAACGCAGCACGGTCGATGCTCTCATATTGTGCCAGCAACCGACGGAAGATGGCAACAGGATTCTTGTCCCCCTCACGGATGTTCCCGTTGACAAAGCCTTGCGTCTTCACGATGATGGTATCGACCAGCTCGTCCTTTTCCGCTTCCGTGATGGTCCGGTCAAGCTCCGCCACCCGGCGCAGCTCCTCCTCCGTATAGTCTGCCTCTGCCCCCGGCCGTGCCAATATCTTCGTATCAAAATAAGCGAAACGGATACGGTCATAATAGAGCGAACTGGTCCCGTCGGGCCATGGATGCTGCAAGTCCGTGCGCACCCAGTCAATCACCGGCATAAAGTTGTAGCAGACGGTTTTCACCCCGCAACGCCCCAGGTTGGCAAGACTCACCTTGTAGTTCTCGATCAGTTGTTCGCGCTCCGGTCCTGCATACTTGATGGCTTCACACACCGGCAGACTCTCCACGACCGACCAGCGCAAACCGTGCGCTTCAATGTACGACTGCAAATCGCGGATAGCCTCTTCGGTCCAAACTTCACCGTTGGGCACATCGTGCAGTGCCGTCACGATGCCCTCCACGCCAATCTGGCGCAACATCGAAAGCGTGATGGGATCTTTCTTCCCAAACCAACGCCATGTCTTTTCCATCATAATGTTCTATCTGTATGTAGTAATTAAATCCTCTTGAGAAACATCTCGTCGTAGTATGCACAAAAATACAGCTATTTCCCCACAAACGCACAGGGACGGCAGACGAAATGTGTCCCCGTCCCTGAAACCGGCAAAAAAACAGCAGCGAAAGGAAGAGCCCCTTTCTTACAACCGTCCCAATGACCGTGCTCTTCCTGTTCGCTGCCGGATTTTTCTACTGTCAGAAGTCGTCCTCTCCCTCACCGGGGAAATCACGCGGACGTTCCGGACGCCGCTGGCGGGGAGCCTCCCGACGCTCGCGACGCGCCTGTTCGTCTTTCTCAAATGCCGCAAACTGCTCGGCTGTCAGAATCTCCTGCAATGCTTTCCGGTAAGCCTCTTCCCTCTCTTTCATCTTCTCGAACAGGTTCTTCCCCTGTTCCTTCATTGTCTTCTGATACGCCTTGCGTGCCTCCTTGTCCATCTTCCGGAGTGAGTCTCGGGAGATGCGTGGTGGACGCTGCTGCATCATCTGCTCCATTTGCTGCTTGTTCAGTTCAAAGAGACGGTTGGTCTGCTCCTGATTCAACCCATACTTCTGCACCATGTAAGCTGTACGCTGTTCCGCCATCTCTTCCGGTGACAGACGTTTGCCGCGTTCCGGACGCTGCGCTTCCGCCTGAATGCCCAGACACAGGAGGGCAGTCAGGAATAGAATCAATTTTTTCATACTATCTGTTGTTTTTAATGATACGACAATTCCCGTGACGACGTCCACAAAGTCCCGTCCCCAACATACAGTCACCCGTACGTCCTTTATTCAGAAGACCCGGCCACCTTTTGAAAAGTTCAGTCAAATGAAAAGAAAAAGCCGAAGAATTGCCGTTTTAAACAGAATCTGTTAATTTTGCACAGCAAATCATTTGTTTTACATCGTAACTTATATGGGATTACTCGACATATTTAAAAAGAAAACCAACGATACAGAAGAGAAGGTAGGCGGCATGGAGGACTTCATGACCCTCATCCGGGTGTATTACCAGTCGGTCATGGCGTGCAACCTGGGTATCACCAACCTCGCGTTCCTGCCCGATGTCGCCGTGTTCAAGCGTACACTGAAAGTTCCCACGCAGAACAACAAGCTGGGAATTGCCGAAAAGAGCCGCAGCAAGAAGATGCTCAAGGAGATTTACGGGCTGAGCGACGACTTTTTCAAGGAAATCGATGCCTCCATCAAAAAGAACTGCCGCTCGGTAAACGACATCCGCAACTACCTCTTCATGTTCCAGGGATTCAGCCAAGACCTGATGATGTGTGTCGGCACCCTGATGAAGTGGAAGTTCCGCATGCCCAGCATCTTCAAGAAAACCCTTTACCAGCTCACTGCCAAAACCGTCAACGACATCCTGACCCGCTATGAGTGGAAGGACGATGCCGTACGGAAAACTTGTGGCAACATCCGCAAATACCAGCACACCCTGGGATATTCCGCCCAATGGATGAGCGAATATGCCTTCAACATCGTCATGCTCGCCAAGAAAGAGCCCAAGCCGAAAAATGACGATTAGCATAGGCAAATCTCACAAATCCGGCAAAATTCTTTTGTAGTTCGCGAAGAAAGCCTATATTTGTGTGACAAATTGGTTTCATCATGACGGAAGAAGATAAAAGACAACTCAACATCTTTGAGGCTCGTTTTCGTCAGTTGCTCTATCAGTATGACCTTTTGAAGCAGCAAAACGAATCCCTCCGCCGGACACTTCTTCAGAAAGAAGAAGAAATCAAGGCTTTGCAAACACGTTGTCAGCAATCGGAAACCGACTATGCCAATTTAAAGGCCGCCCGAATCATCAGTATCAACGACGACGAGTCGCATGACACCAAACAGAGGCTGGCCAAACTAGTGCGTGAAATCGATAAATGCATCGCTTTATTGAACGGATAAAAGGATGTATGATGAACGATAAGGAAAAAATGATAATTCATTTAGACATTGCCGACCGCAAGTACGGAGTGTCCATCAACCGGAAGGATGAGGAACTCTACCGGAAGGCGGCCACAATGATAAATGAACGAGTAAATAAGTATCGGGAGCGGGTCCCCGGCGGCATGCGGGAAGACTACATTGCGATGGTGACTTTTGACCTCGCCTTCCAACTGACGACCATGGAAAGCCTCAACGATACGGAACCCTACCGGCAGAAACTGGCCGAACTGACACGGGAGCTCGAAGGACGCTTCCGCGAAGAACAGACGGAGACAAACGCCGGGTAGACATTTTTTTTGAATAAAGATATTCGCGCATGACTTCATGTTCAGGAGGGAAGTGTCCTCCTGAAAGGAGTGATGCGCTTTTTTATTATAAATTCTTAGTAAAATGGTTTTAACGATAGTAACATCACTTGTGGCGCTCGTCATCGGGTTGGTGATTGGTTATACGATTTTCAGATACGTCATGAAATCAAAGTATAACAGCATCCTGAAAGAGGCACAGACTGAAGCTGAAGTCATCAAAAAGAACAAGCTTCTGGAAGTAAAGGAAAAGTTCTTGAATAAGAAAGCTGACCTGGAGAAAGAGGTGGCACAACGCAACCAACGCATCCAACAGGCGGAAAACAAGCTGAAACAACGCGAACTGGTATTGAGCCAACGCCAGGAGGAGGTACAGCGTAAACGCAACGAAGCGGATGCCATCAAAGCCAACTTGGAGAACCAACTGGTGGTGATCGACAAGAAAAAGGAAGAACTGGAAAGTCTGCAGGCTCAAGAACGTGAGAAACTGGAGGCCATCAGCGGACTGTCTGCCGAGGAGGCAAAAGAAAGACTGGTCGAATCTCTCAAGGAAGAGGCAAAGACCCAGGCACAATCCTATATCAATGACATCATGGACGATGCCAAGATGACCGCCAACAAGGAGGCAAAACGCATCGTGATTCAAACCATCCAACGGGTTGCCACGGAAACTGCCATCGAGAATTCCGTCACCGTATTCCACATTGACTCGGATGAAGTGAAGGGACGCATCATCGGCCGTGAAGGACGTAACATCCGTGCCCTGGAAGCCGCCACCGGTGTGGAAATCGTGGTAGACGACACGCCCGAAGCTATCGTTCTCTCTGCCTTTGACCCCGTGCGCCGTGAGATTGCCCGCCTGGCTCTCCATCAGCTGGTGACCGACGGACGCATCCACCCGGCACGCATCGAAGAGGTCGTAGCCAAAGTACGCAAACAGGTGGAAGATGAAATCATCGAAACCGGAAAACGTACCACCATCGACCTGGGTATCCACGGTCTTCACCCGGAACTGATCCGCCTCATCGGTAAGATGAAATACCGCTCCAGCTATGGACAGAACCTGTTGCAACACGCCCGTGAGACAGCCAATCTTTGTGCTATCATGGCTTCCGAACTGGGACTGAACCCGAAAAAGGCCAAACGTGCCGGTCTGCTGCATGACATCGGTAAGGTGCCTGACGAGGAACCCGAATTGCCACACGCTCTCCTGGGACAGAAGCTCGCAGAGAAATACAAGGAGAAACCGGATATCTGCAACGCCATCGGTGCCCACCACGACGAGGCCGAGATGGAGACCCTCATCGCTCCCATCGTACAGGTGTGTGATGCCATTTCCGGCGCACGTCCCGGCGCACGCCGCGAAATCGTGGAAGCCTACATCAAGCGCCTCAACGATTTGGAACAGCTGGCTCTCTCCTATCCGGGTGTCACCAAGACATACGCCATTCAGGCTGGCCGTGAGCTGCGCGTGATTGTCGGAGCAGACAAGATTGATGACAAGCAGACGGAACAGCTCTCTACTGAAATCGCCAAGAAGATTCAGGATGAGATGACTTATCCGGGTCAGGTGAAGATTACGGTCATCCGCGAGACACGTGCCGTCAGCTTCGCCAAATAAAAATAATATGCAAGAAATTTGGTAGTATAAGAATTAGCCACTACATTTGTAGCCCTCTTCGGTGGAAGAGGGCTATATTTTTTCTGGGCTTGTTTGGATTTGACAGCGGGCAGAAATGGTATGTAAGCATGCAGTGCGTCGGTGATTAGCACTTAAATCACAGTTACCGAACAATTATCTGGCGAAAACAACTACGCTCTCGCTGCTTAATCGAAGTACAGTAGATTAACTTTATTTCCGCACAAGGTGTGGAAACGAGACATCACTCGGAAGCTGTTGCTCCGAAGCATTCCGGCCCAGTGGTGCAGTCAAATCGGGGATAGTCGCAGTCCGGCCTTGGGACTACGATGAAACTTTAAAGGCTAAGGCGCAAGTGGGTGGCTCTGGTCTTGCTTACGCACGAAAACCGAAGGCAGAGATAAGCATGTAGAAAGCGTATGGTTTCCTCGTTTGGACGAGGGTTCGACTCCCTCCAGGTCCACAAAAACGCGAGAGACAGACTGAAAATCAGTCTGTCTCTCGCGTTTTTTGTGGATACTCAAGCCTCTTCAGAGGCTAACCAATCGGGAAGTACATAAGTTTCCTTATAGACTGTTCTTGTATAACCGCGCAACGGCTTTCTGGAAGCGGTTCTCTAGGTCTGCCAGGCGTTCTTGGTTGGCATAGACGGTCTCAGCCTCGGTGAAATAGTCGATGACGGAGAGTTGGCCCGATTCTACAGCCTGTTTCAGCGCATCAAGGGTACGGGTCATCAGGTCTGTATCATATGCCTGGATGGACTGGCGCAGGCTGACAGCCTCATTGAAAAGCGATTGCACATCTGCCTCCAGCTGTTGGGCAGCCTGCTCCTGCTCCAGTTCCGCACTGAGCTGACGGGCGCGAGCAGCCTTCACCTTTCCACGGTTATTGAAGAGAGGAACGGACACACCGACGATGAAGCCATTGAGCATCTCGCCCTTGCCTCCTTCGCGGCCATAGCCCACTTCCAACTTCGGCAACCAGCCATGCTTGTTTACCGTGACGAGCTTACGGGCAGCCTCCGAACCAGCCTCCGCCTGGCGTAGTCCGTAATCGGAACCGAACACTTCATCCCTCACCGCATCAAGGCTTTTCAGTTCTGGGGCAAGCGGATAGACTGTCTCATTGAATTCCAAAGGCATATTGCCGTTCATCGCCAACAGGTTCTGGAGGGCTGTACGATGATCGGCTCCGTTCTCTGCCATGGCAGCACGCACGTTCATCAACTCCATCTTCACCTTATTTACTTCCAGGATATTGGCGTCTCCTTCCTTCAACCGCTTTTCAAAGAGCACATTCAGCTCTTCGGCATTCTTCAGACGAAGTTCATAAAGGTCCTGCAAGCGGTTGAGACGGATCAGGTCGAGACACAGCTCCTTGGCACGTAACAGGATATCACGACGAAGCACGGCGTGTTGCAAATCCAGTGCACGCCCCTGCAACTTGCCGTAGGCACGACGTTGGGCATAGAGCGTGGGGAAGTCAATGCCTTGCGACACCTCCAACTCCATTTCAGGGCCGATTCCGTCTTTCTCGCCGAACTTGCGGGAATAGCTTACTGACGGGTCTTCCAGGTTGTTTTCGTTTCTCACTTCCAGCTTCTCGGCACGGACGGCTTCTTCGCCGGCCCGGAGTTCACGATTGTTTTGTTCGATGCTTTTCAGCACGCGCTCGATGCTGCCGGTCTGTGCATACAGCCCGGCAACACCCAAACAGAGCGCAACAGTCAGGAATATCTTTTTCATTGTTCACTTTGCTGTTGAGGGTTCAACGTACGTCGGCGATTCATCATCAGATAGACGATGGGGATGATGAAGCCGTTGAGGAAAGTAGACGTCAGCAGTCCGCCAAGGATGACCTTTGCCATGGGACTTTGAATCTCATTGCCGGGCAGGTCGCCATGGATGGCCAGCGG
Organism: Mediterranea sp. ET5; assembly: GCF_023337025.1. Taxonomy (NCBI): domain Bacteria; kingdom Pseudomonadati; phylum Bacteroidota; class Bacteroidia; order Bacteroidales; family Bacteroidaceae; genus Mediterranea; species Mediterranea sp. ET5. The sequence continues at coordinate 9,470 of NZ_JAMBLN010000012.1, forward strand.
AATCATTGCCAATGCCGAGCAGAGCGCCGTCATCAGGATGGGATTCAAACGGTCGAGCGAACCGTGAAGGATACTGTCATGAAGCGACATGCCTTCATCCTGCCAATGGTGGTAATTGGATATGAGCAACATACCGTTACGCGTGGCAATACCGAACAGAGAGATGAGTCCGATGATGGCAGGGATACTGATTTCCCCGGTGGTAACGACCAGTGCGAACACTCCTCCAATCAATGCCAAAGGCAGGTTGATGAGGATGATGGCACTGTGTGCGGCACTCTTGAACTGTGTATAGAGGATGAGGAAGATGACGACAATGCTCATGAGCGAGGTCAACAGCAGCGTACGCGATGCCGCCTGTTCGCTCTCGAACTGTCCGCCATACTCGATGTGGTAATCCTCGGGCAACTTGATTTCTTCATCAATGCAGCGCTGGATGTCATTGACCACACTGCGCACGTCGCGTCCGGAGGTATTGGCGGAGATGACAATCTTCCGCTTTACGTTCTCACGGCTGATGGTGTTCGGTCCGGATGCGGAACGTACGTCGGCTACATACGTCAGGGGGACTTTCTGTCCGTCGGGGGTATCAATCATGAGGTTACGCACCTTCTCCATCTCGTTCCGGTAGTCTTCCTCCGTACGGACGACAAGGTTGAACGACTTGCCCGACTCGTAAACCTGCGAAACGACCTCTCCTGCCATGTTCACGGAGACGAACTCGCGGAAGTCGGGCAACGTGATGCCATACTTCGCCAACATCTCCCGCTTGGGCTCGATATTCAGTTCCGGACGTTCGATCTGTTGCTCCACGTTCAGGTCGGCCACTCCGTCTACATCGGCAATAGCGTTCTTGATCTGGTTACCGAGCATGAACATCTTGTTGAGGTCGGTACCGAAGAGCTTGATGGCAATGCTGGCCTGCGTACCGCTCAACATGGCGTCGATGCGGTGACTGATAGGCTGTCCGATTTCAATGTTCGCCCCGGTGATGGTGCTCAACTTCTGACGTACTTCTTCCAGCACCTCTTCACGCGAGCGGTCACCCAGTTCGAAGGGAGCTTCGATTTCGGACACATTCACACCGAGGGCATGTTCGTCCAGTTCGGCACGACCGGTTTTACGTCCGACGGTCTTTATCTCGGGGATAGAGAGCAGCAACTCCTCTGCCTGCCGTCCGATCTTATCGCTTTCTTCGAGCGATATGCCCGGCAGCGAGCTGACATTGATAGTGAACGAGCCTTCGTTGAAGGATGGCAGGAAGCTGTGCCCCAAGGTAAAGAAGAAGCCCAAGGCTACGAGGAACACGGCAATGGTCGTACCCAGAACCGCCTTGCTGTGGCGCAATGCCCACTCAAGTGCGACGGCATAATACTTGCGCAACCACACGGAAACGAAACTTTCCTTAGGCAATTCCTCCCCCTTCTCGCGTCCAAGCAAATAGCTGCACAGCACCGGGGTCAGCGTCAGTGCCACCACGGTCGAAGCGACCAACGCCACAATAAAGGCGATGCCCAGCGGAACCAGCATGCGCCCTTCCATACCGGAGAGGAAGAACAGGGGAACGAAGCTGACGATGATAATCAGGGTAGAGTTGAGAATCGGCATACGTACCTCCTTCGAGGCGTGGAACACGACGTCCATTACCGACTGACGTTCCGCCAGAGGTTTCATCTTATTCTCGCGCAGACGTTTCCAGACATTCTCCACGTCGACAATGGCATCATCGACCAGCGAACCGATGGCAATCGCCATACCGCCGAGCGACATGGTGTTGATGGTCATGCCCATCCAGTGAAGCACCAGCACAGAGACTACCAACGAGAGCGGCAGAGTAACCAGTGAAATCAGGGTCGTACGCACATTGGCAAGGAAGAGGAACAGAATCACCACCACGAAGATGGCACCTTCGTAGAGCGAGCGGCGCACATTGCCAATGGAACTCTCGATGAAGTGTGACTGGCGGAAGATGTCGGTCGACACCTTCACGTCGGCAGGCAGGTTCTTCTGCAGGTCCGCAAGCGAGGCATCAATCTTTTCGGTCAGGTCGAGCGTACCGGTGTTAGGCTGCTTGGTGACGGTAATGAGCACGGCAGGTTTGCCCTCGACAGAGGCGCAGCCCAGCTTGGGCTGTTGTGCCCCGACACCGACATGGGCTACATCGCCCAGGGTGACAGGCATATCGCCTACCCGCTTGACGACGGCACGCGACAGCTCGTCCACATCCGTAGACGACAAGGCACCGCGCACGATGTATTCGTTCCCGTATTCATAGATGACTCCTCCATTGGCATTCTGATTCATGTCGCGCGTAGCAGCCATCACCTCAGGCAGGGTAACGCCGTAGTGTTTCATGCGTGCCGGGTCCAGCCGGATCTGGTACTCCTTGATGTCGCCGCCCAACACGGCAACCTGTGCCACACCGCCCATGGAGAGCAGGCGTGGACGGATGGTCCAGTCGGCAAGCGTACGCAGGTCGAGCATCGAGGTGCTGTCGGCTGTCAGTCCGATAATCATCAGCTCGCCCAGGATGGACGACTGCGGTCCGAGTGTCGGGTTGCCCACATTGTCGGGCAGCTCCTCGCTGACGATGGCCAACTTCTCCGACACAATCTGGCGAGCCAGGTAGATGTCCGTTCCCCAGTCAAACTCCACCCAGACGACAGAAAAGCCGTTGGTGGACGACGAACGCACGCGACGTACATTGGTCGCCCCGTTGACTGCGGTCTCTACGGGGAAAGTCACGAGTTGCTCCACTTCCTCGGCTGCCATACCGTTGGCTTCGGTCATGACCACCACCGTGGGCGCATTGAGGTCGGGGAACACATCCACTTCGGTGTGGAACGATGTATAGGCACCGCCCACCATCAACAACACGGAAGCAACCAGGATAAGGATGCGGTTGTTGAGTGAGAAATGTATAATCTTGTTCAGCATACGCAGTTCCTCCGATTAATGTTCGTGCGTATGGGCAGGAATGGCATTGCTTGCCGAAGCGAGCTTCACATGATAAGCGCCCTCGACGACAACCTTATCGCCGGGCTTCACACCGGAGAGAATCTGTACCTCGCGTCCGTTGTCAGCTCCCAACTTCACCTCCTGCTTCTTATAGCCTTCGGCATCCACCTGCAGGTAGACGAAATGGATGCCCTGCTCCTCGGTGATGGCAGTCTTGGGCAGCGCGATGACATTCTCCATCTCTCCGGACAGGAGGTAAATCTCGACAAACGAACCGGGAATGACGTCGCCCCGGTTGTCAAATTCAAATGTGACCGGCAGGTAGAACTGGGTGGTGTCCGTCGACTTGCCGAACGACAGGACCCGTCCGCGCAGCTCGTCGAGGGCATAGACGCGGTCGTCGTACGGTGTCTTGAAGTTGGCAGACACCACGCCGGGAAGATACTTGTAATACCGTTCCGACACCTCGGCACGGAGGAACAGACGGCGGTTCTGCGTGAGGGTCATCAGAGGCTGTCCCACGGTCACGTAGTCCCCCTCCTTGACCAGGCAGGACTTCACATAACCGCTGATGGGAGCCTGGACACGCTGTCCCGCCTTGCCGGCACCCGACAAAAGGGCTTCATATCCCAACCGGGCATTCTCGTAAGTCTCCTTGATGGCAGCAAACTCCTTGCGTGACACGATGCCGCTCTCCACCAGTTTGGAAGCACGGTCGTATTCATCTTTGGCGGCCTCATAAGCGATGCGGGCACGTTCGGCAGGTTCGCCTTCCGCAAAGTGACGGGCGGAGACCACCAGCAGAGAGGCTCCCTTGCCCACACTCTTGCCCTCCACCATGGGAACAGGGAACGAGACCGTTCCGGCCGTTGTTGCCACGACGGTCGCTTCGTCGCCCTGGGCTGCCAGGACCTCTCCACTTGTGCGGATTACCTGACGGAATGTCCCGACTTCAGCAGAACGCACCACGATGCCGGCAGCCTTTGCCTTCTCGGGTGTCAGAATGATTTCATCGCCGTGTGCTTCACCTTCTCCATGAGCATGAGGCTCAGCCGCCTCATGGGCATGGTCATGCTCCTCTTCCGCCTCGTGGGCATGTGCTTCGGTTTCGGCATCGTGTATGTGTTCGTGTTCATGTTCATGCCCGTCATGGGCGGTTCCGCTGCCACAGGACGACAGCGAAACAAGCAATGCGCCTGCAAAAGCCGCAAGCGACAGATATAGTTTTTTCATAAGATTGGTGCGTGTAAAAATGTTTGTATGATAATCCCGGGCATCACAACGGCAAAGATAGACCTGTTCCGTTGCAAATAATAAACCGCAGGCAACGGGAATTGCCTGTCGTCTTCCAACAAGTTTACACGCAGGGAGGAGCACGCCATCCGCCGACGGCTTGCACGTCCAATGGATGGAGGCGTTCGACATAGACACAGGTATCCCCGTCGACGACACGTTCCGGCAAGGAAAGCCTGTACGCGTCAGCCCGGATACCCAGGTCTACGATGAAATAAAAGAGAGGGGAAATCAGATGGGAAGGATGAGGGGCGTCACAGCAGAACGAGGTGACACAGGCATTTCCGCAATCACGGCCTCCGTGATGGTGGGGACTGTCGGGGCACTCCGCGTCACAACACGTCTGCAGGTCATAGTGCATGCAGAGTGTCAGGTCATCGTGGTGATGATGCGGGAAGACCGCCGCCACCAGCATGACCAGACATACTGAAAACAGTATCCATGCGAAGTATCTTTTCTTTTTCATGGCCCCTTGTCGTTGGATGCACGCTCGTCTGCCTGCCTCCTTCCTTATTCTATTTGGTCAACGAATAAACGACATCCATCACCTTGCGCCCTATCTCGTCGGCGGCTTCCGGAGTCGCAGCTTCGGAGTAGACACGGATGATGGGCTCGGTATTGCTCTTGCGCAGGTGTACCCACTTGTCGGGGAAGTCAATCTTCACCCCGTCGATATCGTTGATTTCTTCGTCGTGATACAGCTCTTTCACTTTCTCCAGGATGGCATCCACAGGGATGCCGGGAGTCAGGTCAATACGGTTCTTGGCGATGAAGTACGGAGGATAGGAGGCACGCAGCTCGCTCATCTTTTTCCCTTCATGTGCCAGGTGGCTCAGGAAGAGAGCGATGCCTACCAGTGCATCCCGGCCGTAGTGGCATTCGGGATAAATTACCCCGCCATTGCCTTCGCCTCCGATGACGGCATTCACCTCTTTCATCTTGGTCACGACATTCACCTCTCCTACTGCCGCGGCATAGTAGTGCTGTCCGTAGGAACGGGTCACATCGCGCAGGGCACGTGTCGAACTGAGATTTGACACCGTATTGCCCGGAGTGTGCTTGAGCACGTAATCCGCCACAGAGACCAACGTGTACTCTTCGCCGAACATCTCTCCGTTCTCACAAATCATGGCAAGACGGTCCACGTCAGGGTCAACCACAAATGCCACATCGTAGCTGCCTTCACGCATCAGGGACATGATGTCGCCCAAGTTCTTCTCCAACGGCTCAGGATTATGCTGGAAATCGCCGGTCGGTTCGCCATAGAGGGTCTTCACGGTCTCTACACCCAACGCAGCCAACAGCTTGGGCAGGATGATGCCACCCACCGAGTTGACCGTATCGAGTGCCACACGGAAGCGGGCGCGACGTATGGCTTCCACATCCACCAGCTTCAGCGAGAGGACACGGTCGATGTGCTTCTGGTCATAAGTGAAGTCCGTGCGATAGCTGCCCAGTGAATCGACGTCGGCGAAGGTGAAATCTTCCGCCTCGGCTATGCGGAGCACCTCATTGCCTTCGGCAGCATTGAGGAACTCCCCGTGTTCGTTCAGCAGCTTCAGGGCATTCCACTGACGGGGATTGTGGCTGGCCGTCAGAATGATTCCGCCACAGGCACCTTCCATGGTCACAGCCAGTTCGGTCGTGGGGGTTGAAGCCAGGCCGATGTCGACCACGTCAAATCCCATTCCCATCAGGGTGCCGCACACCACACTCCGCACCATTTCACCGGAGATGCGTGCATCCCTGCCTACCACAATCTTGTTGCTTTCTGTCGCATGGGTCCGACGGACCAGGGTGGCATACGCAGCCGTAAACTTCACGATGTCCAACGGATTCAGCCCGTCACCGGCTTGTCCGCCTATCGTACCCCGTATGCCTGATATGGATTTAATGAGTGTCATCGTTTCTTCTGGTAAGTGATTTCATAATAGTAGGGAGCCACATAAGACGAGGCCGTCTGATGTCCGGCACTGTGGGGAACAATCACTCTCACACGTGCCAGGTCTTCGTTGGGCAATTGGACGGCGGGCTTGATGTAGTTCAACGGGACGAGCCATCCTGTCGGGACAGACTGTCCGTAGTTGGATGCCATGTTGCCTTCGGTGAACGAGGCAGTAAACTCGCCGCTGCTCTTGGAGCACATCATCACGTCATAGGAGTTCGTACCGATGAGGTTCGAGGTCGACAGCGTGTCGCCTGTCTCCACCAGCACTTCCACAAAACGCAGGAGGAACTCGGCACGTTCGCCGTTGCGCATCAGTTCGCCGTCACCGCGCTTGAGAATCTGCATGTAGACACCGCTGTCGTCGAAATAGACATACTCGTTCCGCGACACGTCCGTCGTGGTGTCGTTGGCATAAAATTCATTCTCACTGATGACCTTGATATTGTTGGCAGAGATGTAATTACTAATCCATCTGCGTTCCTTTTCCTTCTTTTCAGCATACGTCTCCGTGTCATCACAGGCCTGGAACACCAGTCCCAACGCGAAGAAGGCAAGCAGCAGGTAACTTAACTTTTTCATCCAGATTCGTTTCTACATTAATGTCGCAAAAGTAATAAAACAGGATATTGACCGTCTTTCTTTTCTATGACTATTATACTTCTATAACTATTTTTTTATCAGCTCATCCTGGTATTTCACCAGGGCACGCTTGAATAAATCAACGGCTTCGCTCATGCTGCCATAGAACTCTCCTCCCGACGCATTCAGGTGCCCACCGCCATTGAAATATTCAGACGCAATCTTGTTACAGGGGAAATCGCCGACCGAACGGAGGGAGATTTTGATCATGCCGGCATCCCGGTCTTCACGCAGGAAAGCCGAGAAGCGGATGTTCTTCACGGACAGGGGAATGTTGACAAATCCTTCCGAATCGCCTTTCACATAGTTGAAGTGTTGCTGCTCGGCATTGGTCAGGGTAATCAGCGCCGAACAGAACTCGGGATAGACCACCATCTTCTCATACAGGATGAAACCCATGAGGCGCAGACGGCTCTCCGAATAGGTGTTGAACACCTTTCGATAGATGGCGTCCTTGTCAATTCCCTTGGCTATCAGTTCGCTGATGATGAAGTAAATCTCGCGGTTGTTGGAGTTGTAGGTGAAGCCTCCCGTGTCGGTCATCATGCCCGTGTAGATGCACTCGGCACTCTCCTTGCTCATCTCTTCAAAATCACCCAGCCGGCAAATCAGGCGGAAGATGAGTTCCGACGTGGAGGCAATCTCGGGATGGGAAATCGTGATGCGGCAGAACTCCTCCGGATAGGGATGGTGGTCAATCATCGCTTTGCGTGCCGGCGAGGCAGCCACGGCATCCGCCATTTTGTCCAGCCGCTTCAAGGCGTTAAAGTCCAGGCAGAACAACACATCGGCGCCGGCAATCAGTTCGTCGGCAAACTCCTTGTATTTATCATAACGCAAGATATCCTTGGAGCCGGGCATCCAACGCAGGAAATCCGGGAAGGCGTTGGGCACGATGACATTCACCGTCTTGCCCTGTTCCTCCAGGTAATGATACAGTCCGAGGGAAGAACCGATGGCATCGCCGTCGGGGGCGACGTGCGCCACGATCACAATCTTCTCTGCACGGTCCAACCACTTCTTCAGATGGTCTATCTTGGCTTGCGGAATAACTTTGGTCAGCATAGTCGTATGTTTCATTCTTTGATTATAGCCTGCAAAGGTACTTTAATTTTCTTCATGACAGGGAACTGTCTCCCGGAATCTTCACCACCAGGCGAAAATCAGTTCCGCAGCCAGGCAGGCACAGAGGCATCCCAACAGCCTGTACACGGTGCGCCATGAGCGGAAGTGGTAGCAGGCCAGGAGTCCGAGCAGCAGGACGTAATAATAAGCCAGGTCATAACCGTTGAAGCTCACGTCGACGGATGCACCGGACAACCGGCTGACCCACGAGACGGCCGCATTCAGTGCCCACAGCATCCCCTGCAGGAGGCTGTCCACCCACTGAAGCGGGATGCTGAAGCCATACAGCACCCACCACAGCAGGGACAAGCACAATATAATCATCGTCAGGGGGATGACCAGCAGGTTCGTCAGCAGGAAATAGACGGAAAAGTTCCCGAAATGGTAAGCGACCAGCGGAGCGACTCCCAGCTGCGCCGCCAGCGACACGCCGACCAGCTGACCGACCGAGTGAAGCCCCAGCCGTCGGTGCTCCTCCATCCGTGGAAAGAAGACGGGCATGAAGAGCGCAATGCCTGCCACCGCGGCAAACGACAGCTGGAAGCCGACGTCTAGCAAATAATACGGTTCGTAGAGCAGCATGACACAGGCGGCAAACGCCAGCGAATTGAGCGTGGGCGAGCGACGTCTCAGGCATCGGCCTAAAATGAAGACCGTGAACATCACAGCCGAACGGACCACCGAACCGGAGAGTCCGGTGAGGAAGGCGAAGCCCCACAAAAAGGCTATCAGAATCAGCCCCCGCGTCCAGTGATAACGCTTGTCGCGGACGAGCAGCAGGTGACTGACCACCATCATGATGATGTTCAGGTGCAACCCCGAGAGTGCCAGGATGTGGCTGGCTCCGGCACGGGAATAGCGGGCTCGCAATTCCGGGTCGAGGGAACGCTTGTCCCCCAGCGTCAGTGCCGAGACGACAGCCAGTCCATCCCCCGTGAATCCGCAGGAGCGGTAGGTATCAACCAGCTCGTCACGGCGTTGCAACGCCCACTGCTTCCATCCGGGCGTCCGGTGGCGGTCGCCCCTCTTCCACTGGTCCTTGCCGGCATAGGCTGTGCCGCTGACACCCTGACGCTTCAGGTAGGCAGCATAGTCGAACGTGCTGCCTTCCCGGTTCCGAGGCGGACGGATACGGGCGTAAAACCACAGCTCATCCCCACAGGCAACCTGTGCGGAAAGGGAGTCCTTGGGCACATAGAGCAGCACGTTCCTGTCGCCAATCGCCATCGGGACAAGCCTGCTTTTCTTCTTCTCCTCCGGGATGCCTGCCACCCATCCGTGCCAGACCTCCTTCCCGTCCGTCCATTTCACGGACGCCTCCTGCACCCGGCAGGTCATGCGCCACGCGCCTCCGCAGAAAATCAGCAAAATCAAGACCGCACCGAACAGCCACCGGAAACGGTAGGCAGTATAACTGCCTCTCAAGAACCGCAAAAGGCATAAAGAAAGGACACACCCTGCCGACAAGGCAAGGAGTGTCCCCTCATGTATCTCCAGTCCGGCATTGACCGCTGCAATACCGGCAATAAAAGGAATATCGAATCGTACGAAAGGATATTTCGTCAGCCAACTCTCAACAGCCTGCACCTCAGCTGTTGCGCAAACGATGAATCATGTCCGTCGGGTCGGGCGCACCGAAGACTGCATTTCCGGCGACCAGCATATCCGCTCCCGCCTCCACCAGACGCTTGCCGGTGTCCAGGTTCACTCCGCCATCGACTTCAATCAGGGGGGATGCTCCCGTCCGCTCCATCAGGGCGCGCAGGTCACGCACCTTCTTCAGCGTGTTCTCGATGAACTTCTGTCCGCCGAACCCCGGATTGACACTCATGAGCAACACCATGTCGACCTCGCCGATGATATCTTCCAAGACGGCAACCGGGGTGGCAGGATTGAGCGTCACACCGGCTTTCATGCCCGTCTCCTTGATTTGCTGGACGACACGGTGCAGATGCACGCATGCCTCATAGTGCACATTCATCATGTAGGCACCGAGTGCCTTCACCTCGGGAATGAACTTCTCGGGGTTCACGATCATCAGATGGACGTCAAGCGGCTTCTTACACAGCCGGGCGACATGCTTCAGCACCGGGAAGCCGAAAGAGATGTTGGGCACGAACACACCGTCCATCACATCCAGATGGAGCCAGTCTGCCTCACTGTTGTTTATCATCTCCAGGTCTGCCTGCAAATTGGCAAAGTTGGCAGACAAGAGCGAAGGGGCAATCATACAAGTAGCCATAGATTCACAGTTTTTCTGCAAATATAGCCATTATATTCTCATACGAATGCTTGTCAACAGGTATTTCAACGGACAAACTGACACCGGCTGGCTCCCGTCGGGCACTTGAGGAGTCTCTTCTACCCGATAGCTGAAGGCAGTCTGACCGCCTTCAGGAAGAGCCATCACAGTTCCACGCCGTGGGAATCACAGTTCCACGCCGTGGAACCAGCAGTCCCAGGCTGTGGAACTCGAAGTCCCAGGCCGTGGAACTCGAAGTCCCAGGCCGTGGAACCCGAAGTCCCAAGCCGTGGAACCCGAAGTCCCAAGCCGTGGAACTCGGAGTCCCAAAAGCAGGGAACTGGTTGGAACCACTTCTTCTTTGAGAATCAACAACATGAGATTCTCATCGGAACACCTTCAGACAGACGTTCCGATGCGTACGGGAGCATGCTGTGACGCTCTTTTACAAAAAACAGGGAGTTAATAGGAAAGGCGCAGTCCGGTCTGCAGGTTGAAGTTCAGCGGATGTTCCTTCCGGATGGTCTCCACGGCACTGCCGTCCTTGAAATAGTAGTTCACGCCCGGCTCGATGTACAGTCCCAGGTGACGGGTCAGCTTCACCTGAGCTCCTACGGCAGCAGCTACCGACCATTGGAGTTCCTTGACCTTCAGGTCGTTTGTTTCATGATTCTCTACCACGCCGTTGAGGGTGTAGGTGGTGCTGACTTCTCCCGACACACATTTCTCGACCGCTCCGCCTGCCGAGGCATAGAGGGAGAAACGCTCGTTCTCCCACAGTCTGTAGCTGGCTTTCAAGGGGATGCCTACGTAGTGCAACTTCTGGTTGCTCTCATAGTAATCGTCCTCGGCACCCGCCCAAAGCTCGGAAGCGAGTTTGGTGTATGTCAAACCGCTCTCCAGCGCCCAACGGTCGTTCAGGTGGAAACGCACGGAGATGCCGAACGTGACGGGCATCTTGTGCTTGGTATGCGACTCGACCTGATTGTCCAAGTTGGCTGAGAGCAACTGGCTGTAAGGGCTGTTCGACAAGTAGTTGCCGACAGGCATCAACTCCCGTTCCTCCTGGGACAACAGCCTGTAGCCTGCTCCTTGCGACTCGGAGCCGAAAGAGCCGTTCCCCACGTTCATGCCTACTTCCCAGCGACGTCCGGAGGAGCGTCCGCCTGTCGACCGGCGGGGAGTGGAGGAGCTGAAATCATACGTATAGGTATTCTTGTTCTTGCGGGGGGCTGCGACCTCTTTCCGCTCCTCAACCGGCTGTTCGGCTGACTTCTGCGGCTTCTCGTCCGTGTCGGCGACAGTCGGCTGAACGTCGGCTGACAGGGCACGCGCCGCCATCAGCATCGGCACCGCACGTCCGGCAGCACCGGCGGCAGCCTCCTTTGCCTGCGCCACCATCGGGAGGGGACGTTCCACGGAAGCCGGAGCCGGCAGCCCGTCGTTCACCGGAGTGAGGGAGGCAATCTCCCGGGAAATACGGTCGACATCCTCCACCGACGACGAACGCATCCACCACAAGCTGAGTGTGGAGAGCACGACGAGGACGGCAACCGCTGCCACGGCGGCATAACGGCGGTAAAAGGGGATGACACGCGGACGGGACAGCTCCTGCTCCAGCTCCGCCCACAGCCCTTCGGGAACAGGCTCGGTGTGATTGTCCAGGCGTTCCTTCCAGCTTTTCGTCCACTTATCTTCATTCTTATTCATAGGCCTTCTTGCTTTAGGTAAGCCGAAACCTTCTGCTGCAGCATCTTCTTGGCACGGAACAGTTGCGAAGACGAGGTATGCTCCGTGATGCCCAGCAGGTCGGCTATTTCTTTGTGACTCTTATCTTCAAACACATACAGGTTGAACACCGTGCGGTAACCGGCAGGAAGCTCTGCGATGAAGCGCATCAGCTCCGCTTCAGGAACCAGCTCCAGGCTTTCCTCGTCCTCGATGTCCTCCGGAAGTTCCTCGATGGGCTGTTCGTTCATCAGGCTCTGCTTGCGCAACTGCTCCAGCGCTCCGTTGACCATGATGCGGGTCAGCCAGGCACGCAGCGAACCTTCTCCCTTGTACTGAAAGCGGTCGAACGAACGGAACGCCTTCAGAAAGCCGTCGTGAAGGATATCCTGTGCCGTGTCGCGGTCTCCGGAGTAACGGACGCAAACAGCCATCAACAAGCCGGCATATTGCTCGTACAATTGTTTACGGGCAGCATTGTCACCTTGCCGACAGCGTTCGACCATCTCCTTTTCACTTAATTTCTGCAACACGAGTCTACCTGTTTTTTTATCCTATAAATGATGAAAGTGCAAAAATACTGCACGAAGGGAGTAACTTTTTCTCATTAACAAGCTTTAATAGTTTCGGATGCAGTATTCTGCCGCCCCCTGCATTTACCAGACAGAAAACGAGAAATTGAGACCTTACACAAAAACCAAACATTAGAAGCCTTATGAAAACAAAGAATTTACTTCTTGGATTGCTGTGTCTGCTGACACTCCCGACCACATTCATAGCTTGTGATGACGACGAGTTTGTCTACTATACGGACATGGCTACCGTGACGGACCGCGACGGCCGCTGGGTATTGGAAAGCGACAATTGCGGCGAACTGATTCCGCTCAACACCGCCGCCCTGACGATGCACGATGCGGACAAGGACAACCAGCGTGTCATCGCTGCGTTCAATTATGTGGATGAAAAGGACCGCAGCAACAAGGGCATCGAACTGTACGACATCTACCGGGTATTGACGAAGGACGTCTACTGCATGCCTGCCGACGACGCGGAGGCAAACGACAGCATCGGCAACGACCCGATCCATATCCGCCGCATCACCACGAGTGCCAAGCATCTGAACTTCTACTTCTCGGTGATGGGCAACAACTCCACCATCGCACACTTCATCAACCTGATTACCGTCGGCGACAAGAAGGAACCGGACAGCAACGGAGTGCTCCACATGGAGTTCCGTCACAACAACGAGGGTGACCACCCCCGTTTCCTCCAATGGGGCTGGGCAGCCTTCCCGTTGAGCAGCATCCCCGGCTACACGGAAGGGAAGACCAGGAAACTGTCTATTAAGGTATATGAAGGAAACGACACGGAAACGATTATCTCCTACGACTTGACGGATGCGGAAAAGGCAGATGCATCTCTTGAAAAGAATGCGAAAGAATATGCCATTTCAGACTTTTCCAACACAAAAACTAAATAAATTAATACTCTCTTTCACTTACTAAACTATCCTTTTGCCCCGAAAGGGACGATGGAAGCAAAAAGGCTCTGTTGTGAAACAGGGCCTTTTTCTTTATAGGTAAGGGGACGAATGAACGTCACCCGGTTAATCCATCCGGTGCTCGTCCGTCAGCTTGTAGCCACGCAGGAAGTCAGCGACTCCCATACGCTTCTTTCCGGCGAGCTGAAGGGTCCGCAGGTCCAGATAGCCGCCTTCGACCGCTACCTGAAAGTAGGTCTTTCCGTCCGTGTGGACACTTCCTGCCGGCAAGGAATGGGTGGCAGGAACCTTGGCAGCCTCATAGACTTTCAGCACCAGCCGCTTGCCGTCGGGCTGTTCCAGTTCGGTCCAGGCTGCGGGATAGGGCGACAGTCCGCGCACGAAGTCATAAACGGCTTTGAGTGAACGGTTCCAGTCGATGCGGCACGTGTCCTTGAAGATTTTGGGAGCCGGACGCAACGCTTCACCTCCGGTCGTCAGTTCCTCCTGGGGAATGGTCTTGACCGTCCCTGCCAGGATGGCATCGACCGTCTCCACGACCAGCTTGCCGCCCAGCATCATCAGTTTGTCGTGGACCATGCCCACATTGTCCGTCTCCTCGATGGGGACGCGGACCTGCTGGATGATTTCGCCGGTATCGATCTCATGCTTCAGGAAGAAAGTGGTGATGCCGGTCTCCTTGTCCCCGTTGATGACTGCCCAGTTGATGGGAGCCGCTCCCCGGTACTGGGGCAGCAGGGAGGCATGGAGGTTGAACGTGCCCATCGGAGGCATGCTCCACACCACTTCCGGCAACATGCGGAAGGCGACGACAATCTGCAAATCCGCCTTCAACGCGCGCAGTGCCTCCACGAACGCTTCGTCCTTCAACCGCTCCGGCTGCAGGATGTTCAAGCCGTGCTCCTGCGCATAGACTTTCACGGGGCTGGGTTGGAGCACACTGCCGTGACGTCCCATCGGTTTGTCGGGCATGGTCACCACGCCCACTACATTGTATCCGCCTTCCACCAGGCAACGCAGACTCTCCACGGCAAAGTCGGGCGTGCCCATGTAGACGATCCTTAAATCTTTCTTTTCCATCGTATAATGATTGTGTATGCTTGAATGAATGTGACCGGCTTCCACTGCCGGCCGTTGTCCGCACCTGGACGTGACGTCCGTCAGTCTGCCGAGAACTCCACCAGCACCTGACGGTAGCTGTTGAATATCTTCGACTTCGAGATGAAGCCGACGTATTTGCCTTCGGCATCCACCACGGGCAGGTTCCAGGCTTGTGTATTGTCAAACTTGCGCATGACCACGTCCATCGGGTCGGTGAGCAGTACCCGCTCGGGAGGAGATACCATGAACGTCTCCACCTTGAAACGGTGATAAAGCTCCTGCCGGAACATGATGTTGCGTATGTCGTCCAGCAGCACCACACCGAGCAGTCCGCCCTGGCCGTCGACCACGGGGAAGAGGTTGCGGTGTGCCTTCGAGATGACCTGTACCATCTGTCCCAGGTCCATGTCGGGAGTCACTTTCTCGAAGTCGGTCTCCACGACATTCTCCACGTTCATCAAGGTCAGGACCGCCCGGTCCTTGTGGTGGGTCAGCAGGTCACCCTTCTTGGCAAGACGCATCGAATAGATGCTGTGCGGCTCGAAGACGATGATGGTCAGGTAGGCACTGACGGAGACAATCATCAGAGCCAGGAACAGGTCATAGCCCCCGGTCAGCTCGGCAATGAGGAAGATGCCGGTCAGAGGAGCATGCATCACGCCCGACATCAGTCCTGCCATCCCCAGCAGGGCAAAGTTCTTCTCCGGAATGTAGGGACCCAGGTTGAACTGGTTGCAGAAGCGGGCAAAGATGAATCCCGTGATGCACCCCAGGAACAGGCTGGGCGCAAAGATACCGCCACAACCGCCGCCTCCGTTGGTCGCACTCGAAGCGTACACCTTGAAGAGGACGATGAGCAACAGGTAGACCAGCAGCAGGTTGCCGTGCCCGTAGAAGAACGAGTTGTCGAGCACACTGTTCCAGTCTGCCAGCGTGGTCCCGTTGAGCAGCAGGTTGATGGTGGTGTATCCTTCACCGTAAAGCGGCGGAAAGAGGAAGATGAGCACACTCAGCATCACGCCGCCTATGGCAAGCTTGATGTAAGGGTTGGAATACTTGCGGAAAATGTCCTCCATCGAGTCCATCGCACGGGTGAAGTAGAGCGACACCAACCCGCAGGCAATGCCCAGCAGGATGGCGTACGGGATGCGTTCCACCACGAACGGATTGTCGAGGTTGAAACGGAACATGGCTTCCATGCCCGTAGTAATATAGGAGAAGGTGGCTGCCGTCACGCAGGAGATGAGCAACGGGAGGAGCGATGCCATCGTCAGGTCAATCATCAGCACTTCGAGCGTGAAGACCAGTCCGGCAATGGGTGCCTTGAAGATGCCTGCCACGGCTCCGGCAGCACCGCATCCGACCAATAGCATGAGTGTCTTGTGCTCCATCCGGAACATGCGTCCCAGGTTGGAGCCTATCGCCGAACCGGTCAGCACAATAGGCGCCTCGGCACCCACTGACCCGCCAAAGCCGATGGTGATGCTACTGGCTATGACCGACGACCACACGTTGTGCCGCTTGATGCGTCCCTGTCGGCGCGAGATGGCATACAGAATCTTCGTCACGCCATGCCCGATGTCGTCGCGCACGATGTTGCGGACAAAGAGTCCCGTCAGGAAGATGCCCACCACGGGATAGAGCAGGTAGAGCCCGTTCGCCTGTGTGGTATCGAAGTTCTCGGTCAGGAACGCCTCAATCTGATGAATGAGCATCTTCAGTACCCACGCGGCAAGCGCCGTGAAGATGCCCACCAGGAAACTCAGCAGGAGGACGAAACGCTTTTCACTGATGTGCTCCTCGCGCCAACGGATGAGCTGCTGGAGGAGCGAAAGTTGTCTTGTGTCTGTGTTCATCATGCCCCTCCTCTCACTCGCGAATCACTTTCACCACTCCGCCGACACCCAGCTTGATGATGCTGGAGGGCTTGGGATGGCCGGTTTCCTCACGACGGCTCTGCACGATATAGTCCACGGCTTGCTTGATGTCTTCTGAAATGTCGCTGAACACGGCGGCTGCGGGTTGTCCGCTGATGTTGGCGGAAGTCGACACGATGGCTTTCTTGAAACGGAAGCAAAGCTGCTTGGAGAAAGGTTCGTTGGTCACCCGTATGCCGACGCTGCCGTCTTCTGCCAGAAGGTTCGGCGCCAGGTTGCGTGCCCCGTCATAGATGATGGTCACGGGTTTGGTGGACAGCTCGATCAGGTCCCATGCCACAGGAGGCACGTCGCGCACATAAAACTCCACCTTGGCTTCCGAGTCGACCAGTACCAGCATGGCTTTGCTGTCGGCGCGTTGCTTAATGTCATACACTCGCTTCACGGCTTCCGGGTTGGTCGCATCGCAACCGATGCCCCACACCGTATCGGTGGGATAAAGTATCACTCCACCCCGCGCAAGCACTTCGCAGGCTTGCTTGATATCTTCATTTACGTTCATAGGCTAGTTTTTTAACCGGAGGATGCATCAAACTGCTTCGAAGACACCTCTTCATTGAAAACAAGTGTTGCAAAAGTAGAAAGATATTTGTTCACAGCCAACAACCAAGCCCCAAAAACCAAATGAAAAAGAGCGGCACATGCCTTGGATTCGGCTGTACCGCTCTCGCGCCTTCTTCTTTATAGATACCTATCAATTACTTTTTACCTTTCTTTTCACAATAACGGCGGCATTGGCCGCAAATGTCGTAGCCCAGCATGGCTCCCAGGATGAAGTCTTCCTCCGGAGTCAGCTTGTTCAGCGGACGGGAGGTCATGAAGCGGATGGCATTGATGCACTCCGGACGCCCGAAGAAGAGGTTGATGCGTTCACAGTCGATGGGCTGTATGCAGTAGGCAATGTGCTGGTTGTTCAGCCTGTTGACTGCAAAGGCTTCATACTTCCTGTTGGTCGTATAGAGCACCATGTTGCGGACTCCCTTCTTGAACTCGTAGACATGGTTGAGAAACACCTTCAATTCGGCAGGATGGATATCGGTCGGCATCAGGAATAGAGTTTTAGGGGTTGTTTTATCCTTCTTGAAAAGTCAGGCGGAGCGAAACTTCCTCAGACGAGTGTCTTCACCCAACGGTCGATGCGCTCTTCGGTCTTGTCAGGCTCGTTGATTTCATCGAGAGGCAGACCGACGAACTTCCCGTCGACCACGGAAATGGAGGATGAATAGTTGTAGTCGGAGGGGTCTACCCCGTTGCCTACAAAGGTGCAACCGGTATCCTTCAACTCTTCATAGAGCACACCGATGCCGTCGCAGAACGTGTCGCAGTAGGACTCGGAGTCGCCGCAGCCGAAGAGGGCAATCTCCTTGCCTTTCAAGTCGCAGCCCTTCAATACCTTCACGCCGTCATACCAGTCGTCCTGCAACTCGCCGTCGCCCCAGGTTGATGTTCCCAGCACCAACAGGTCACAGGCAGCAACCTGGTCAGCGGTCAGTTTTGCCACGTCGTGTATATCGGCGGCAGCCACACCGAGCTTCTGTCCGATGGTTTCTGCCACTCCTTCTGTCGTTCCGGTTGAGGAACCGTAAAATACGCCAATCTTTTTCATAGTCATTTCATCTTTCGTTGTTTGGATGTTGCAAAGTAAGCGCATCCGACGCAGACATGAAATACCTATTTATAGGGGTTTTACGGTCGGGAGAATACCCACTTCCGGTTAGCCACATGTGAGTACTCCCCTATCAGAACTCGCTGGTAAAGTGGAACTTGATATGTTTGAAATCGTTCTGTGCCATCTGGAGCACATAGCCGCTGTCCGCGAGGAAAACGTCCCGTCCTTCACGGTCTTTCGCCATGAACTGGTACTTGCGCTTCTTGAATGCCTCCAGCTCTTCGGGGTCGTCGCTCTCGATCCAGCATGCCTTGTAGAGGCTGACGGGTTCCCAACGGCACTTGGCGTTGTACTCGTTCTCCAGACGGTACTGGATTACCTCAAACTGGAGCTGCCCCACGGTACCGATCAGCTTGCGTCCGTTGAACTGGTTGATGAAGAGCTGTGCCACGCCTTCGTCCATCAGCTGGTCGATACCCTTGGCAAGCTGCTTCGCCTTCATCGGGTCGGCGTTCTCGATGTACTTGAACATCTCGGGCGAGAAGCTGGGCAAGCCCTTGAAGTGCAGGTTCTCCCCTTCCGTCAGCGTATCGCCGATCTTGAAAGTGCCGTTGTCAGGCAGACCGATGATGTCGCCCGCCCAGGCCTCATCGACCGTGGTCTTGCGTTGCGCCATGAACTGCGTCGGCGAAGAGAAGCGCATGGTCTTCCCGTGACGGACATGCAGGTAGGGCGTGTTGCGGGTGAAGCGTCCGGAACAAATCTTGCAGAACGCCACGCACGAACGGTGGTTGGGGTCGATGTTGGCGGTTATCTTGAAGACGAAACCGGTGAACTTGGGTTCCTCGGGACGCACCTCACGTTCTTCCGCCATGACGGGACGCGGACTGGGGGCTATCTCCACAAAGCAGTCGAGCAGCTCCTGCACACCGAAGTTGTTCAATGCCGAACCGAAGAACACCGGTGCCAGCTCACCCTTCAGGTAGTCGTTCACCTCGAACTCGGGATAGACACCCTCTATCAGTTCCAGGTCTGCACGCAACTTCTCTGCCAGCGGAGCGCCGATGTGCTCGTCCAGCTCCTCGGTATGGATGTCCACCTGCACCTTCTCGGTCACCACCTGTTTCGATGGTTGGAAGAGGTTGAGGTTCTGCTCATAAATGTTGTACACACCCTTGAAGCGTTGTCCCTGGTCGATGGGCCACGAGAGCGGACGCACGGCGATGTGCAGCTCCTCCTCCAGTTCATCGAGCAGGTCAAAGGGGTCCTTACCCTCCCGGTCCATCTTGTTGACGAAGATGATGACCGGCGTGTTGCGCATGCGGCACACCTCCATCAGCTTGCGGGTCTGCGTCTCCACACCCTTGGCGCCGTCGATGACGATGATGACGCTGTCGACCGCCGTCAGGGTGCGGTAGGTGTCCTCGGCAAAGTCCTGGTGACCCGGCGTGTCGAGGATGTTGATTTTATAGTCATGGTAGTCAAACTCCATCACGGATGTCGTCACCGAGATGCCGCGCTGCTTCTCGATGTCCATCCAGTCGGAAGTGGCTGTCTTCTTGATTTTGTTTGATTTCACTGCGCCTGCCACCTGGATTTGTCCACCGAAGAGCAACAGCTTCTCGGTGAGTGAGGTCTTACCGGCATCCGGGTGGGCAATGATGGCAAAGGTTCGTCTTCTTTCTATTTCGTTCATGGGTCTTGAATGTTTTTTTATCGTACTCAGGTTTCGCTGACTCCCGGCTCATCGGCAACGGGGACTTGCTGTTTTCGTATTCCCGTCGCTCATTCGTCAGCCAGCAGTTCGTCCAGTTCTCCGTTCTTCTCCTTTTTATAATAGGCAGCCAGCAGCGCGATGAAACGGCTGATTTCCGCCACGGCCGCCGCCGTCTCACGGCTCACTTCCCGCTTCTGCAACTTCAGGAGCATCACCCCGTAGAGCGCATCGAAGCAGTTCTCTATTTCCGGGACATCCCGACGGTCGCCCCGTGCACGTATCTCGACGATGTAGGGCAGCACGTGGTAGTAGTTCGCCCCGTAGGTTGGTATCTTCGGGGAACGCAGCAACCGCAGGTGCAGGTCGGTGAGCAGGATGATGATGTTCTTGTTGATTTGCAGGTGTCCGCTCTGCGCCACTCCCTCGCGGCGCATCATGTCGATGAGGTCTTCATACCACTGTGTGAGTTCCCGTTTCCGTTCCTCGTCGAGTTCATACGGACGGATGATGCTGTCCTTGATGCGTTCGATGTCAAGCCCGTTGGCACGTATCAAGTCTTCCACCTGCCACATGTAGAGCAGGTATTCTGCGATGTTGGATTCCTTGAGTTGTTTTGCAATGAACATAGTAGTGACGACACTTAATAAAGAGATTTACCCAACAGGGTGCCGAAGAATCCCGCCAGGGAGGCAACGATGACGATGCCGCCGATGACGCGGTTCAGAATCCAGATGCCGCGCAGGTTGAAGCGCGTGCGCACCTTGTTGACAAAATAGGTAATGCTGAACCACCACGTGATGGCTCCGGCAAAGATGGCCAGATAGCCCAGCGTCTGTTCATAGACCGGGATACCGGGCAGGACAAACGAGAATCGGGCGAAGAAGCCTATAAACAGGAATATAATCAGCGGATTGGAGAGGGTGACAAAGAAAGCGGTCACAAAGTTGTGCACCAGCGTCCCTTTGCTGGTCGACACCGGACGGAGGGCATGCACGGGATTGCTGCGGAAGGTGTAGAGCCCGAAAAAGAAAAGCATGATGCTCCCGATGAGTTGCAGGTAGAAGATGTTCGACGGACGTTGCAGGAAGTCATAGATGAACGACATGCCATAGCCTGTCATCAGACTGTACATGATGTCGCTCAATGCTGCTCCCACCCCGGTGACGAAGCCATACCAACGTCCCTTGTTCAGCGTACGCTGGATGCATAGCACTCCTACGGGTCCCAAGGGTGCGGATACGACCACACCGATGATGAACCCTTTGACCAGGAATTCAAGCAACGAGAACTGTTCTAACCAAGCGTAATGTAAATTCATGCTGCAAAGATGCGACTTTTTTGCCAAAGAGGGGACAGGATTTACATTCTTTTTTGAACTCCAACCGGGCATTGGTTCGCGCAAAGGTTCCCTTCCGTTCCACAAGGGCAAGCTTACCGGACATCTTGTCCGGCTCTGCCGGTAAGAGCTAATCCGAAGATGAGCGCACACGGAGAATGGAACTTATACGACCTTTTTGTGCTCCTACGCACAGCCTCCTTATAGCATTTGCAACCTCCTTCTGCACCAACCGACAACAAGGAACGACAAAGCCCAAACAACCGCAATAACACAATGCAAGCAAAACACTCCTTTTGCTTGACAGAATCAGCTAACACACCGTTTCCGGCTAACGCGTACTTTTGAAAAATCGGGCAAAGTAGGCTATTTTAAGAATATTCATGCGAAACAGATTGCATAAACATGTAGAAGACGGGGCTGAAACGAATAATTATACTGCGAAACAATATTGTTTCACTCGTCAAACAATATTGTTTGGGAGGTCAAACACTTGTGTTTCGTGCGGCAAACAATATTGTTTCATCCGTCGAAGTCAACTATTCGGAAGATGAAACGCTTGTTTTGCATTTTTGAAATACAATTTTAGAGTCATTCACTCCTGGTTTGTTCCCGGAGACGTTAAATCTGAAAGTGTGAGAATGCGCCCTACATTTCCCGGTTCTGATTCTTGATGATTCCATTCGGACGTATTTTCTTCCGTTATGAAACAGTATGAATAAATATGGCAGCAAGGTGCATTTTGCAAATTGCCGAAGAAGGGCTGTTTTGGTCACCAGCTTGTATTTTGGTGCGAGGAATGAATTTTCAGAGGGGTTCGTTTGACGTTTTGACAAAATGACAGAAGCGCCGTCCATGCATTCCGAGACTCTGCATGCGGCGCCTCCGCATTTCTGTTACCTAGAGGTGTCCGGAAGTCCTCAGTCTTCCAGGTATCCGAACTTGCCTTGATTGAAGTCATCAAAAGCTTCTTGAATCTGGGCACGGGTATTCATCACGAAAGGTCCGTAGGACACGATGGGTTCGCGGAGAGGCTCGCCGCTCATCACCAGCACGACCGTGTCGTCGGTCACTGCCTCGATGGTGAACGTCTCACCCTCGTTGGCAAACTTCACGAAATGGTCGGTCGGTGCCTTCTGTCCATTCACCAAGGCGGAACCCTGAACCACCAGCAGACCGGTGTTGTAGTTGGAGGGGAAGGAGAAGTCCGCCTTCGCACCCTCCTGCAGACGAGCATTCATCAGCATCACCGGACTGTGGGTATCCGCCGGACCTTTCACTCCGTCATATTCGCCGGCAATCACCTCGACGAAGCTCTTGCCGTCCGCCAACAGCCGACGTCCCATGTCGGCATTCCGGATCGCCTGATAGCGCGGCTCGGACATCTTGTCCTTGGCAGGCAGGTTCACCCACAGCTGCACCATGTGGAAGATGCCGCCCCGCTTGCTCCACTCCGTTTCGTAATACTCCTTGTGGAGCACACCGCGGGCTGCAGTCATCCATTGCACATCTCCGGTCTCAATAATACCTCCGCCACCGACACTGTCGTGGTGCTGCACTTTGCCCTGATAGGCGAGGGTCACCGTCTCAAAACCGCGGTGAGGATGCACACCGACTCCTGCCGGAGTGCGCAAAGCCGGGACACGCATCGGCGCGTTGTAGTCGAGCAGGATGAAGGGGTCCATGTGCTGCATGTCCAGTCCGGGAGCTGCCGGAATAAAGTTATGTACCTTGAAACCATCGCCCACCCAATGGGTCTCCACAGGCGACAAAATCACTTCGATTCGTTTGGTTGTTGTCATAGTCTTAATCTCCTTTCCTTTATTTTCGAGTGCAAAGGTAGGCTGACAGGGGATGCTGTGCATTGATGTAAGTTAAGATTGGGAGACGGAGGGGCAGCGGAGGCTACTTCTTCCACTTCTTCGCCAGGTCTCTCCGCACACGGCTCAGGGCTTCGGGAGTCATGCCCAGATAGGCTGCAATCTGCACTTGGGAGACACGGAGCATGAGTGAAGGGAAACGACGGGTGAAGTCGAGGTAACGCTCTTCGGCGGAAGAGCTGAGCAGCAGCGTCACCCGTCCCTGAAGTTCCTGAATCTGACTGTGCAGCAGGTTACTGTTGAAGTTGCGGAAGGCGGGGAACTCTTCCGACAGACGGTCGATGAGGGGTTGGTCAAGCAGCAGGATGCTGGTCGGTTCGAGCGCCTCCATGAAATAGTCGGACGGACGACCGAAGTGCACGGTCTCGATGTTGGCGGCAAACCAATATTCAGGCGCGAAAAGGAGGATATGTTCCTTCCCCTTCTCGTCGATGGTGTACTGTTTCAGCAGTCCGTGCTCCACAAAGAAACTGTGTTTGCACGTCTCGCCTGCCCGCAAGGCAAACTCCCCCTTCTTCAGCTCCATCCGCCGGCAGGTCTGCGTCAGCCGGGCAACGATGGCGGGGTCGATGTCGATGTTGGATGCCAGGAAGGCATCGAAGGTCTGTAAATCCATCATACACAAAACGGTTGGATGTGGTTCGTAGTTCAGGTTCACTGCACGATGGGACTGCCTGTTGCTCCACACGGCATGCAAACATAGGGAATGTCTGTCTATCTGCCAAGATTACACGCGGAAAAGAGGGAAATCCATATTGCTCACTCACAGATTTTGACTACTTTTGCGCAGGCTTTCCAAAGCCGGCATACAAACGAGCATAATACACTTATCCATAACTCAAAAGTATATGATTCTATTTTTCAGAACATCCACTAACACAGTGATTGCCACGGAAGCCAACCGTGAATTGAGTGCCGAAGACACGCGGAAGCTCTGTTGGCTCTTTGGCGAAGCCACTGTTGAGAAAGAAGAGAACCTGACGGGCTATTTCATCGGTCCCCGCAAGGAAATGATTACCCCATGGAGCACCAACGCCGTGGAAATCACCCAGAACATGGGCCTGACAGGAATCCTCCGCATTGAAGAGTACTTCCCTGTAAAGGACGAACACGCTGACTATGACCCCATGCTCCAGCGCATGTACCACGGACTGACACAGGACGTGTTCACCACCAACATCAAGCCCCAGCCCATCGTCTATATCGACGACCTCGAAGCATACAACGAGAAGGAGGGACTGGCACTCTCGCGTGAGGAGATGGATTACCTGCTGAAAGTAGAAAAAGACCTGGGACGCAAGCTGACCGACTCGGAGGTCTTCGGCTTTGCACAAATCAACTCCGAACACTGCCGTCACAAAATCTTCGGCGGAACATTCATCATCGACGGGAAGGAGATGGAGTCATCGCTCTTCCAGATGATCAAGAAGACCACCGCCGAGAATCCTAACAAGATTATTTCCGCCTACAAGGACAACGTAGCCTTCGCCGAAGGACCGGTCGTGGAGCAATTCGCACCTGCCGACCACTCGACCTCGGACTACTTTGTCATCAAGGATATCAAGACCGTCATCTCCCTGAAGGCCGAGACGCACAACTTCCCCACCACGGTGGAACCGTTCAACGGTGCATCGACGGGTACGGGCGGTGAAATCCGCGACCGTATGGGTGGCGGCAAGGGTTCCTGGCCCATTGCCGGAACGGCTGTCTACATGACCTCCTATCCGCGTACGGAGGAGGGTCGTGCCTGGGAGAAGCTGCTGCCGGTGCGCAAATGGCTCTATCAGACACCCGAACAAATCCTCATCAAGGCTTCCAACGGTGCGTCCGACTTCGGCAACAAGTTCGGTCAGCCGCTCATCTGCGGTTCGGTGCTGACCTTCGAGCATCAGGAGAAGGAGACATTCTACGGCTACGACAAGGTCATCATGCTTGCCGGCGGTGTGGGCTACGGCACCCAGCGCGACTGCCTGAAGGGCAAACCCGAAGCCGGCAACAAGGTGGTGGTCATCGGCGGTGACAACTACCGCATCGGTCTGGGTGGCGGCTCCGTGTCGTCAGTAGACACCGGACGTTACTCGTCGGGTATCGAGCTGAACGCCGTACAGCGTGCCAACGCCGAAATGCAGAAACGTGCCAACAACGTGGTGCGTGCCCTCTGCGAAGAGGATGTGAACCCCATCGTCTCCATCCACGACCACGGCTCGGCAGGCCACGTGAACTGCCTTTCGGAGCTGGTGGAAGAGTGTGGCGGACTGATTGACATGTCGAAGCTCCCCATCGGCGACCATACCCTCTCTGCCAAGGAAATCATTGCCAACGAGAGCCAGGAGCGCATGGGCTTGCTCATCGACGAGAAAGCCATCGAGCATGTGCAGAAGATTGCCGAGCGCGAGCGTGCCCCGATGTACGTTGTCGGCGAGACGACCGGCGACCATCGCTTCGCCTTCCAGCAGGCTGACGGGGTACGTCCCTTCGACCTTGCCGTCGACCAGATGTTCGGTTCCTCCCCGAAGACTTATATGGTGGACAACACCGTGGAGCGTCACTATGAGAATGTGACCTACGATGCGTCCAAACTCAACGAATACCTGCGCAACGTGCTCCAGCTGGAGGCTGTTGCCTGCAAGGACTGGCTCACCAACAAGGTTGACCGTTCGGTGACCGGAAAAGTGGCACGCCAGCAATGTCAGGGCGAACTTCAGTTGCCGCTGAGCGACTGTGGCGTGGTAGCCCTCGACTACCGTGGAGAGAAAGGTATCGCCACGGCCATCGGTCATGCACCCCAAGCTGCCCTGGCTGACCCTGCTGCAGGTTCTGTCCTGTCGGTTGCCGAAGCTCTGACGAACATTGTCTGGGCACCGTTTGCCGACGGCATGGACAGCATCTCGCTCTCAGCCAACTGGATGTGGCCCTGCCGCTCTCAGGAGGGAGAGGATGCCCGTCTCTATACCGCCGTCAAGGCACTCTCGGACTTCTGCTGCGCCCTGCAAATCAACGTACCGACCGGCAAGGACTCGTTGTCCATGACCCAGAAATACCCGAACGGCGACAAGGTCATCAGCCCGGGAACGGTCATCGTATCCGCCGGCGGTGAAGTATCCGACGTGAAGAAGGTGGTATCGCCCGTACTGGTGAACGACAGCAAGACGACCCTCTACCACGTGGACTTCAGCTTCGACAAACTGCGCCTGGGCGGCTCCGCCTTTGCACAGTCACTCTATAAGATAGGCGACGATGTACCCACCGTACAGAACCCCGAATACTTCCGCGATGCCTTCCTCGCCATCCAGGAGCTGGTGAAGAAAGGCCTGATACTTGCCGGCCACGACATCTCTGCCGGAGGTCTCATCACGACCTTGCTGGAGATGTGCTTTGCCAACACCGAAGGCGGCTTGAACATCAGCCTGAACAAAATCAAGGAGGACGACCTCGTGAAGATTCTCTTTGCCGAGAACCCCGGTGTTGTCATCCAGGTGAGTGACAAGCACAAGGATGAGGTGAAGAAGATTCTCGAAGATGCCGGTGTGGGCTACGTGAAGCTGGGCAAACCGACGGACGAGCGCCACATCCTCGTAGAGCACAAGGATGCCACCTACCAGTTCGGCATCGATTACCTGCGCGATGTCTGGTACTACTCCTCCTACCTGCTCGACTGCAAGCAGAGCATGAACGGATGTGCCAAGAAGCGTTTCGAGAACTACAAGCAGCAACCTGTGGAGTTCGTGTTCAACAAGGACTTCACTGGCAAGTTCTCACAATATGGTGTCGACCCCGACCGCCGCACGCCGAGCGGTGTCCGTGCAGCCATCATCCGTGAGAAAGGTACGAACGGCGAACGCGAAATGGCGTATGCCCTCTACCTGGCAGGATTTGATGTGAAGGACGTGACCATGACCGACCTGGTCAGCGGACGTGAGACCCTGGAGGACATCAACATGATCGTGTTCTGCGGCGGCTTCTCCAACTCCGACGTCCTGGGTTCTGCCAAAGGTTGGGCTGGAGCCTTCCTCTTCAACCCGAAGGCGAAGGAAGCCCTCGACAAGTTCTATGCCCGCAAGGACACCCTCTCACTCGGTGTCTGCAACGGCTGCCAGCTGATGATGGAGCTGAACCTCATCAATCCGGAGTTCGAGAAACGCGGAAAGATGCTCCACAACGACTCCCACAAGTTCGAGTCCTCCTTCGTCGGTCTGACCATCCCGATGAACCGGAGCGTGATGTTCGGCTCACTGAGCGGTTGCAAGCTGGGCATCTTCGTGGCTCACGGCGAAGGCAAGTTCTCCCTGCCCTACGATGAAGACAAGTACAATGTGGTGGCAAAATACAGCTATGACGAGTATCCCGGCAACCCGAACGGCTCCGACTATTCCGTAGCCGCCCTGGCAAGTGCAGACGGACGTCACATCGCCATCATGCCCCACCTGGAGCGTGCCTTCTTCCCCTGGCAGAACGCCTGCTACCCGGCTGAGCGCAGAGACAGCGACCAGATCACGCCGTGGTTTGAGGCATTCGTCAATGCCCGCAAGTGGGTGGAAGCACACAAAGCATAAGCTTCTCGTTCCAATTTAGATAACCATGCGGAAGGGCTGTGTCGTGTGGCACAGCCCTTTCCTTTCTGACCTATCCTTATTTTGACATGAACACCTATCTGCAATTCTTCCTGCTATTCTTCAAGATCGGCATCTTCACCATCGGAGGAGGCTACGCCATGATTCCGCTGATTGAAGACGCGCTGATTCGCAAGCGGAACTGGATCAGCCGAGAAGAGTTCGTCGACCTCATGGCGGTGGCACAGTCGGCACCGGGCATCTTCGCCGTCAACATTGCCATCTTCATCGGCTACAAGCTGAAAGGCACCAAGGGCAGCTA
Source organism: Mediterranea sp. ET5 (assembly GCF_023337025.1). Classification (NCBI taxonomy): domain Bacteria; kingdom Pseudomonadati; phylum Bacteroidota; class Bacteroidia; order Bacteroidales; family Bacteroidaceae; genus Mediterranea; species Mediterranea sp. ET5. The sequence continues at coordinate 37,356 of NZ_JAMBLN010000012.1, forward strand.
TGCCTGTGCGCTGGGCACCATCCTGCCTTCGTTCCTCATCATGCTGCTCATCGCCCTGTTCTTCCAGAGCTTCAAGGAATACCCCCTGGTGGAGAACATCTTCAAGGGTATCCGCCCGGGTGTGGTCGCCCTGATTGCCGCCCCCACGTTCACCGTGGCGAAGTCTAGTAAAATCAACCGTTTCAATGTGTGGATTCCCATCCTGGGAGCCCTGCTCATCTGGGCATGGGGCTTCTCTCCCATCTATGTCATCGTCCTTGCCGGTGTGGGAGGTTACTGCTGGGGACGCTACCAGAACCATAAACAAGCCAAGTCATGATATTCCTGCAACTCTTCTACACCTTCTTCAAGATAGGTCTGTTCGGTTTCGGCGGAGGCTATGCCATGCTCTCCATGATTCAGGGCGAAGTGGTGACCCGCTATGGATGGCTCACCAGCTCCGAGTTTACCGACATCGTCGCACTGAGCCAAATGACTCCCGGTCCCATCGGGATCAACTCTGCCACCTACGTGGGCTATTCCGCCATCGTCCATGCCGGCTATTCGCCTGTCATCGGCGTATTGGGCAGCATCATCGCCACCTTTGCCGTGTGCTTCCCCTCGTTCGTGCTGATGCTGCTCATCAGCAAATACTTCCTGAAGTTCCAGAAGCACCCCACGGTGGAGTCCGTCTTCAAAGGGCTGCGTCCGGCGGTCGTCGGACTGCTTGCCGCCTCCGCCCTGCTGCTGATGAACACCGCCAACTTCGGCAGCCCCGACGAATCGATGCTGCAGGTCGTTGTGAGCATCTTGCTCTTTGCCGGCACGTTCATCGCCTCGTATATCTATAAGGTAAATCCTATCCTGCTCATCATCCTCTGCGGTGCCGTGGGCGGAATAGTCTACTCCATCTGACGGTCCTTTGCTGCGAATCGCCTATATTTGCAACCATCAATACAAGCAATCTATCGAATAACAGACCCTATGAGAAACAAGACTCTCCTCCCCCTCCTGTTGCTGCTCCTCTTTTGCGGGACAGTCTACGGACAGACGGCACCCAAACGCGAGTTCCGCGGTGCATGGATACAAGCCGTGAACGGACAGTTCCAGGGCATGTCGCCTCAAACCATGCAACAGACCCTCATCCGGCAGCTCGACGTACTCCAGCAAGCCGGCATCAATGCCATCATCTTCCAGGTGCGTGCCGAGGGCGACGCCCTCTACGCCTCCAAGTATGAACCGTGGAGCCGCTTCCTCACCGGTGTGCAGGGCAAGGCTCCCTCGCCCCTGTGGGACCCGCTGCAGTTCATGGTGGAAGAATGCCACAAGCGGAACATGGAGCTACATGCCTGGATCAATCCCTACCGCGCCAAGACCAAAGGCACGGCCACGCTGGCAGGCAACCATGCCGCCAAGCTCTATCCCAACCGCTTCATCGAGTACGAAGGACAGCTCTACTTCGACCCGGGCTATCCGGAGAACCGCGCCTACATCTGCCAGATTGTGAAAGACATCGTGGAGCGGTATGACGTGGATGCCATCCACATGGACGACTACTTCTATCCCTATCCCGTCGCCGGTGTCCCCATCCGCGACGATGTGAGCTTTGCCCAGTACGGGACAGGCTATGCCAACCGCGCCGACTGGCGACGCAACAACGTCAACCTCCTCATCCAGGAACTGCACGAGACCATCCGCTCCACCAAGCCCTGGGTGAAGTTCGGCATCTCTCCCTTCGGCATCTACCGCAACCAGAAGAGCGACCCCAACGGAAGCCGCACCAACGGTCTGCAGAACTATGACGACCTCTATGCCGACATCCTCCTCTGGGTCAACAAGGGATGGGTGGACTACAACATCCCGCAGGTGTACTGGGAAATCGGACATCCGGCAGCTGACTATGCCGAACTCGTCGGCTGGTGGGCACGTCATGCCGACAACCGTCCGCTCTTCATCGGACAGGACGTGATGCGCACCGTGAAGAAACCGGACCTGCAGAACCCCAACATCCACCAGCAGGCACGCAAGATGCAGCTCCAACGCTCGCAACCTGCCATCCAAGGCTCCTGCCAGTGGTATGCAGCCGCCGTCGTGGACAACGTGGGCAACTACCGCGAAGCCCTCAGCCGCTACTACCACCGCTACCCTGCCCTGCAACCGCTCTTCCCCTTCATGGACAAGAAAGCGCCGAAGAAGGTCCGCAAGCTCAAACCGGTCTGGATGGAAGACGGATACATCCTCTGCTGGACCGCCCCGAAAGCCCGGCATGAGATGGACCGTGCCATCGAGTACGTGGTCTACCGCTTTGCCAAAGGCGAGAAGCGCGACCTGGAAGACCCGTCAAAGATTGTCGCCATCACTCGCGACACCTTCTACAAGCTTCCCTACGAAGACGGAAAGACGACCTTTTATTATGTAGTGACCGCCCTCGACCACCTGCAGAACGAGTCGAAAGCGGTGAAGAAGAAAGTCAAACTGTAAAGCCCCCCTTGTCCACTCCCGACAGCCATGACTGAAGAGACCCTCAACAAGCTGCGTATCCTGACGGAGTCGGCGAAATACGACGTGTCGTGTTCGTCGAGCGGAACCGTACGTGCCAACCGTGGGACGGGAGTGGGCAACACCGTCGGGGGAATAGGCATCTGCCACAGCTTTGCCGACGACGGACGATGCATCTCGCTGCTCAAGGTCATGCTCACCAACTACTGCATGTATGATTGTGCCTACTGCATCAACCGCACGAGCAACGACATCCCCCGCGCCACGCTGTCCGTCCGCGAACTGGTCGAGCTGACCATGGAGTTCTACCGACGGAACTACATCGAGGGGCTCTTCCTCAGCTCGGGTGTGGTACGCAACCCCGACTACACCATGGAGCGGCTCGTCCGTGTGGCAAAAGACCTGCGCACCATCCACCGCTTCAACGGCTATATCCACCTGAAGAGCATTCCCGGAGCCAGTCGCGAGCTGGTCAATGAAGCCGGACTCTATGCCGACCGCATGAGCGTGAACATTGAGATTCCCAACGAGAGCTCCCTCAAGCTCCTTGCCCCGGAGAAGGACTTCCGCAGCGTCTACGAACCCATGTCGTTCATCCAGCAAGGTGTCCTGGAGAACAAGGAGGACCGGCGCCACTGCCGCCATGTGCCCCGCTTTGTCCCCGCCGGACAGAGCACACAGATGATTGTCGGTGCTACGGCAGACCGTGACCGCGACATCCTGCGCCTCTCTTCCGCCCTGTATGCCCGTCCCACGATGCGCCGCGTCTACTACTCCGGCTACATCCATGTGAACATCTACGACAAACGGCTGCCTCTGCTCAAGCAACCGCCCCTTGTGAGGGAGAACCGGCTCTATCAGGCAGACTGGCTGCTGCGTTTCTACCAGTTCCGGGTGGACGAAATCGTGGACGATGCCCATCCCGACCTTGACCTGGAGGTCGACCCCAAGCTGGCGTGGGCCTTGCGTCACCCGGAAGTCTTCCCCGTCGACATCAACAAGGCGGACTACGAGCTGATTCTCCGCGTGCCGGGCATCGGGGTCAAGTCCGCCACGCTGATTGTCAACTCGCGACGCTTCGGCCGTGTCACCTCTTTCCACCTGAAGAAGATGGGAGTGGTGATGAAGAAGGCAAAGTACTTCATCACGTGCGGCGAGCTGGTTTCGCCCACCATCCACGAACTGCATCCGGAGAATGTACGCCGGCTCCTCGTCCCGCATCCCAAGCGGAAGACCGATGACCGTCAGCTGACACTCGACTTCGGCGACTCCACCTCACCCACTCCCCTGCTGCCATGACGATTTTCCGCTTCGACCGCACCCTCGACGGACTCCTGACGGCAGTCTTTGATGCCTATGCACGTCGCTCCTTCCCCGATGTCCTGCAAGGAGACGAGGTCCCCCTCCCCCTGTTCTACGAGGAGGAACACACCGTCATCACCGACGAGGCAAAAGCCACCCGCGTCTGGAATGCCCTCCGCAAGAAGCTCTCCCACCAGGTCCTCTCCTGCCTTGCCACCGCCTACCTCTCCGAACTGCCGGAGCTGGACATGCCCCTCTTCCGTTACATCCGCAAGTCCATCGACTCCCCGCAGAGCATCGAGCGCAACTTTGCCGACCCCGACGTGCTCTTCGTCACCAATACCTGCCGCAAGGTGGCACACGAACGGCTGCGCATGCTCCAGTTCGTCCGCTTCCAGAAAGCAGCCGACGGCACCTATTTTGCACTCATGGAACCGCTCTACAATGTTCTTCCGCTTGCCATCGACCATTTCCGCGACCGTTTTGCCGACCAGCCCTTTCTGCTCTATGACCGACGCCGGCACTACGGTTACTATTACGACTGTCGGGAGGTGACCTGTGTGCGCTTCGACGAGCAGCTGCCTCACTTCCAGTCGGGCAAGCTCGACGAGTCCCTGCTCGACAAGGACGAGAAGCTCTTCCAGGAACTGTGGCGCACCTACTTCAAGGCCATCTGCATCCGCGAACGCATGAACCCGCGCAAGCAGCGTCAGGACATGCCCGTCCGCTACTGGAAATATCTGACGGAGAAGAATGGAAAGTAAGAGCAACAGACATCCATCCGCAAAAGCATGCCCCTGAGCCTCCCGACTCAAAGAGACAGCGACGAGATGCGCATCTGCTTGTCGCGAGATGAGCATCTCATTCTCCTGAGATGAGCATCTCATTGTCGCGAGACGAGCATCTCATTGGTGACGAGATGCGCATCTCACAAACTGGGCTTACGGTTGGTGTGACAGTGAGTTGCGCGAAATGCAGGTCGGGAGATGCGCAAGAGGACACCGGGAGATGCGCAAGAGGGTGATTTGAGACGGGTGAAAAGGGATGTCGAAAAACGGGATTTGCACGCCGATGGAATGAAGGGGAACGTCCTGTGTCTGGCAGGAAGTCAGGCAAAACGGGAGTTCGGAAGGGAGGTACGAAGATAGGGATTTCCGGTGATGATAGCAATATATGGATATTTATCCGTATATTCGCGACGTTGATAGCAACCTATCGCTCCATGAACAATTGCCTTGGGCACATTGTTCTACCGTTTCACTAGTGAATAGATAAGAAGGATAAGTTATGAGCAAGGAAAAGTATTCCGGATACGTTCCACCATTTACCGTGACTCCCCGGCATGCTCCAGACCATCTTCTTATCCGTAGTTGCGTTTTTCATTATGAGTTTGAGTTCATCCACCCGTTCAGTGATGGGAATGGACGGATGGGACGGTTGTGGCAATCTCTCATATTGGGACGCCTCAACCCGGTATTCGAACATCTCCCGATTGAAAATCTGGTATATGCCAACCAACAACTATATTACGAAGCCATAGAGTCCAGTACACTACAGGCAGACAGCGGTCCATTCATTGATTTTATGTTGAACGAAATACTCCATGCGCTGAAAAAGTATCAGGGAGAACCGCTGATACCTGAAGTTCCTGATAAAGTTCCTGATAAAGTTCCTGATAAACTGAAGCTGCTCCACCCTGAGCTTTCTGACACGACATGGGAAGTCCTGGCGCGCATCATGGATAATCCACAGGTTACTGCTGTCGAAATCGGGAGCCTCATGGGGATTTCAGACAGAATGGTCAGGAAACACATAGCCTTACTTCGTAATGCCCACATTATCTCTAGACACGGAAGCAACAAGAGCGGTTATTGGCGCCTGCTTGATGAAGAAGAATGATAGCTCTCCTTCAGCCATCGGTATGCCCGTCTTTCTATAAACGCACTCATCATATTTAATATTCAGGACTGAATGCTTGCCTATTTCAACTGTACTGATTAGCTTTGCGAACATTACCTATAAACCTTTAAACATGAAAAAGATTTTCTTACTTATGTTCGCAGCTATTTGCTTTGCGGCATGTGGTGGTGACGAGAACAGCATTCCGGGCGTAACTCCCGACGAACCGAACACCACCCCTAAGGAGTTTCTAGTCTCTCTGGGCTTCTCCGGTGAAATCACATCCATCGAGGAAAGTCCTCTCTCACGGGCTGCCACCAACGATCTCTATGGCATTCAAGTCTATTCTTCTCCGACTTCCAGTGATAATTATAAGCCCTACGCCTATGGCTTGTTTGACAGCAAGGACGGCATGGTCATCAAGCTGCTGGAGGGCTACAAGTATAAATTCGAGTCATCCATGGTGGTGGATGGGAAGCAGAAAATCAGCTCTTACGCAAGCTCATATGATCATCCATTCACGAGATCAGGTTTTTCCACAAAACTAGAGAACAAGTTCAACTATGATAGTGGCAAAGAAATGGACAGGTTGGATTATGGCTCTACTAATTTAGGACTATTCGGCTATTTCGACCATCCCAACATCATGCGTTACTATGGTGAAGTGACCGACTACGTCCCGACCGCAAACGGTTCCGTATCCATCAATATGAAGAAAGTGGTATTCGGAGCCAAATTCATCACGGAAGGATTCACGGAAGGTACGTTGTACATCAAGCTGAAAGATGCTCCCACTTTACAATTGGTCTTTCCGCAAACAGAGATAGAAGATATTTTCACATTTTCGCATAACTATGGTGGCAGTTGGACTGCCGATACCTACACAGAAACCATTCTGGTCTCCATCTCCTGGCAGAAGGGAGACGGAGTCATTGAACCTCTCATGAATCAAGAAATCACCTTCAAACGTAATATAAAGACCACCATCACGGTGAAGGTGAATGACAGCTCCGTCAATCAGGGACTGAACATCACGGAAGAGAAGAACGAACTCCAACCGGGCGAAAACATTGTGCTTGAATCTTCCGGTGCAGGTAATACACCAGTTAATCCGAGCGCCAATTAACCGCCCTTAAGACCTATCCAGTAAAGCCTATCCACATGCCATGGCGTATGTGGATAGGCTTTTTTATGCCCTTCAAACGCCGTTAGAACGTTATTTGAAAGGAGACGCCGCCCACGAGCTGGTTCATGTATTCACCGCTGCTCTTGCTGTGGGAAGGCAGGAGGTTGTAGTCCATGAACAGCTTCACGCCGTAATGGTGCGAGGCACGGAACGTCAGGGAAGCTCCGGTGCCGAAACCGATGCCGCAGCGGGCAGGAACGGTCTGGTCGGTCAACTCCAGACGAGGGTAATGCACCAAGCCCGTCAGGAGCTTGCTGCCGATGAGCCAACGGCGGGAAAGAGGATAGGAGAAGTAACTTCCGCCGAACAACGACAGGGCATCGAAGGTGTTGTCCTCGGCCAGGCTTCCGTTGACAATGATGGAGGTGGAGGACACCGTGAAGCGTCCGCCTATCCCGACGTAAGGGTTGAAGAACCATGCCCCTTCCAGACCTGCCGAACTGCCGGAGGAGGTGCGGAACTCATGCTCCTCGTCGATGTCGTAACTGCTCAGCGGGATGTTCAGACCCATGTACAGACCGAAGAACGAAGGAGCGTCCGTGCGGTCGATGAGTCCTTCGTCGGGCAGCTCGTTGATGCCCCTGCCGCGGAAGATGAGGTCGGCAAGGTAGTAGCCTGCCTCGGTCGAGAGGATGCCTATGCCCGCACCCGTCAGTACATCGCTCAGCCAGTGCTTGTTGTTCGCCATGCGCATCAGTCCCGTAGCCGTTGCCACTGAATAGGCGCCGATGCCTACCCACGGACTTCTGTGTCCATACTCCTTGGTCAGCATGGTGGCGGTCATGAAGGCGGTGGCTGTATGCCCCGAGGGAAAGGAATGGTTGTCGGAGCCGTCGGGACGGGTCACGTGGGTCGTCTGCTTCAGTGTGTTGACGGCTCCTGCCATCAGTGCGACCGAGAAGGCATCCGACGTCAGCATGCGCCCCCACGAACTGCGCCCTTTCACCCCGGCAGCCTTCATGCCCAGCAGGACGGCGGCAGGGAGATACTGCATGTAGTCGTCGGCATGCCGACGGAAGACCGGGAGGTAGTCGTTGCGGAGGTTGCGGAAATGGTCGTCCTCGCCCTTGACCAGCAGACCGCCTGCGATGAGGGGGACACCGACGTAGGTCATGCGGAACGCCGGGGAGTCCGTCAGCCTGTCGATAAAGGCATCGTGGGAAACGGCTGACGGTTTCACTGCCAGGGTGTCGGTCTGTGCCTTCAGTCCCGAGGGGATGAGTGACAGGCTGAGACCGACGAGAAGAAAGAGACTCTTTGCTACCATAATCTGAGTGATTGGTGATTTCGTTGGGAGCAAAGGTAAAGGGAGGATTTTGTAGGAACTTTGAAGATGAGGAGCCTAGTGGACGCCCTCACGAGAAATCAACCGTAAAGCAGTGTCTGCCGGTGTAGCTGTAGGAGACCTTCCACCCGTGATACTGGCAAATCGCCCTCACGATGGCAAGCCCCAGTCCGTTGCCCTTGACCTGCTCCGAGGGACGATAGAAACGGTTGAACAGCAGGCGTTCGTCGAGAGCTTTTCCATCGGACGTGTTCGACACCGTCAGGCTGCCTGCCGCCACGGTCACGGTTATCTCCCCACCGGGACGGTTGTGGCGCACGGCATTCACCACGAGGTTGTTGACCAGACTCTCCAGCAGCGTCCGGTTGGCACGCACCGTCAGGGTCCGTACACGGAAGTCGCGGTGCAGCGTCAGGTCGCCTGCCAGGCTCTCCAGCGATGGGAGAAGCTCGTCCAGGAGTCCGACGAGGTCCACCTCCTCGGTCTGTCCGTACTGGCTGTTCTCGATTCTGGCGAGAAGCAGCAGGTTGCGGTTCAAGCGGGTCAGGCGGGACGAGACCTGATAGAGGTCCTGAATCATCGCCGCCTGCGGTCCGGTCAGGTCCGGACGCTGGAGCAGCAGGTCCAGCTTGCTGCGGAAGACTGCCAGCGGGGTCTGCAACTCATGGGAAGCGTTCTCGGTGAACTCCTTCTGAAGGCGGTAACTGTTCAGGCTGTTTCGCATGAGTGTCTGCAACGCCCGGTTCAGCCGGACAAACTCAGCGACACGGCTTGTCGGCAGGTCGGGCAGACGTCCGTCCTCCAGGCGGAAGTTCTCGATGCTGCGGAGGGTCTCGTCGAAGGGTCGCCACAGACGGCGGGCAATGAAGCGCAGGGTCAGCACGATGGAGACTGCCAGCACCAGGGATATGACACCGAACTGGAGCATGATGCCCTGCATGATGTCTTCCTCCAGGTCGACGGACGGAAGCGGATGGTCCCGCCCCACCACCTCAATCACCCGTATCAGGTCTTCGGCATAAAACCACCGGGTGAGGAAGTAGAACAGCGGCGTGGCAAGCAACAGCAGCCCGATGATGCAGCCGACGAACGGCACCAGCATCTTCTGCGACAGACTCTTTGTCCCCTTCGTATGCAGGGATTCACTCTTCATGCCATTTGTATCCTGTTCCATAGACGTTCCTGATGCAGTCCGCCACTCCGGCGTCCGCCAGCTTGGCTTTGAGGTTCTTGATATGAGTATAGACGAAGTCGTGGTTGTCCAGCATGTCCGCCATGTCGCCACTGAGGTGCTCGGCGATGGACGCCTTCGACACGACCCTCCCGGCGTTGCTGACGAAGAACAGCAGCAGCTCGTATTCCATCCGGGTCAGCACCACGGGACGTCCGTCGACACGTACCGACTTGCCGGGCAGGTTGATTTCGATGCCGTTGCTCCAGAGCGTATTGTTGGCGGCAAACTCTTTCCGGCGGATGAGGGCATAGATGCGCATGCTCAGCTCAGCCAGGTGGAAGGGCTTGGACAGGTAGTCGTCCGCTCCCAGCTCCAGTCCCTTGATTTTGTCGTCCAGCGAGTCTTTTGCCGACACGATGATGACACCCACGGGATTGCGCCTGCGCCGGAGTTCGCGCAGGAGGTCCAGCCCGTTGCCACCGGGCAGCATCAGGTCGAGCACCACGCAGTCATAGTCATACAGGCCGGTCTTCATCCCGGCTTCCTCGTAGGAGAATGCCTGCTCACACACGTAATTTTCCGAACTGAGGTAGGACACGATGTTGTCCGACAGTTCCCGTTCGTCTTCTACAATCAGCAGTTTCATTTGAATAGGGAGTAAGGCCCGGGCGGGCAATCCGTCCGTCGGGCGGTTAAGGCTTCCGCCTGCAAAGTTATCAGATGGATGCAAAGATACGAGCAGATTCTGTAGCAAATTTGAAGTCCGCCGCCCCTGAACAGACAAGAGGGCACGTCGTCGGCGACGTACCCTCTTTCCACTTTATGCAACCTAATCCTATAGCACCATGAGTGATGGATGTATAGTCTGCTGATCATGCCACCGGGTCATTCAACCCAATAGCGTTTTTGCGCTTGTTCGATGAGCTCTTTGGGCGTGCAGTTGAATGTCTTCCGCACGTATCTGTTCAATTGTGATTGTGAGTCGAAGTCGCAGACCTCCAGCAGCTCCTTCACGGAGATGCCCGGACGGCAAGCCTTGCCCAGCAGACGGTTCGCCCGCTGACGGAGCAGCCACTGCTTGGCGGTGATGCCGAAGGCGCTCTTGAACTTCGTGAAAAAGACGCTGCGGCTGAACCGGGACAGCTCAATCAGCCCTGCGATGTTGTCCACCTTGGGATAGTTCTGCAGGACAAAGCTCTTGAACTCCGGTTCCTCCCCGAGGAGGGGACGGAAGAAGCCCACCATGTCCTTCCGCGGATAGAACTCCTTCAGCAGGAGGATGAACTCCTGCGACATGACCTTGTGCCAATGGGGGCACATGGCCTTCCGCCTCAGGCAGTAGGCGAGTGTCTCGGTGAACAGCGCCAGCGAGGGCTGCATCTTCAGCGGACACGCCTCGTCCGAGACGGAACAGGCGTGCTCGTGCAGGAGCTGGAGCAGGGCACTGTTGCACAGGTTCGTCAGGTAATCGAACGACAGCGAGACAAAGTGGGTCTGCGGACGTGCCTCCAGACGGATGAACGAGGACTGGGGTAACAAGAGGATGTTGCCTTCCACAAACTCGCCGCAATAGCTGTCGGTGTTGAGCAGGACACTGCCTCCGGTCAGAAACAGGATGAAGTTTTTACTGCTATACTCGCATTCCAAAACCGTAGTGGTGTCAAAGACCAGATGCTTGAACCTGCAGTCGTCATTGACGACAGGACCCAGACAAGCCGGCTGCTCCGTCTTTACAGTCAATAGGGTGTTAAAATCGTTCATTCAATAAAAAGCTACTGAGTTCATGTCCTTCGCTGTGAGGATATGAGTATCATCTTACCACCCGCAAAATTCGGCATTCTGCGCTGGACGAACGTTACCTATCCGGGGGATACGTTGCCACATAACCCCTCCTCCCTTTCCTATCGGCGTGCAACTGTTTGCACATTGCAGTCGAGGGGAGAGGTAGACGCCCCGTACCCTATTCACTGACAGCCTTGTAGGTGTAGGCTTTCCCGTCCACGCGCAGGGTCGCACGGTTCTCATTGTCAATGCTCCACTCCACCTTGTCGTCGGCATAAACGGCGGTCTTTGCCGAGGCTTCCGTCTGCGGAAGGGTGTAGCAATGTGCAAGGTCGGGGCACAGGAGCTTGACCAGAGCACGGTTGCCGTCGTTGTAGTAGACCACGTCGAAGGAGGCTGGACCCTCTCCGTCCGCTACATATACCGTGTTGGCAGGTGCCAGCAGCGTGAAGCGGAAGTCGTTTTTCCCGTCCGTGAAGTCAGCCTGGACAAACGGCGCCTTCTGCACAAAGTCCACAGGCAGCCTCAACGAAGCCGTCCCGTCCTTGTACTCCTCGGCAGAGTCCGTCCGTGCAACGGACTTCAAGGCATACTCTTCTCCCTTGAACGAGAGGTCGGCATAGTGCACCCCGCCCTTCTCATAGAGCTTGAGGGAAGCGTCCTCACCCTGACGGGTCTCCTTCAGCTGCAGCGTCGTGTACAGGTCTGCCAGCTGTTTGTCGGAAGAGACCAGGCGCAAGGGCTGTTCACCGGACGACAAGCCTCCGTCCGTCAGGGTAAACTCCTTGCCGTTGTCCAGGCGGAGCACTTTCCCGTCGAGGGTGGCGTCCCCGCAAGTGAGGAACGAACCCGGACGGGAGATGTATTTCTCAAACAGTTCGTACCGGTTGCCATCGACAGCCAGCATGACATAGGTGCCGGCACAGTCGGCTGCCGGCAGGACGCCTTCGTAGGTGCCGTCGCAGGACGGCTTCGTGGCGCAGGAGGAGCATACTGACAGAACCGCCAGCAGCCCCCATTGTAGAATCTTATTCATCGTGTGTTGAATTTTAAATCAGTTAGTTTCAGGTGTACTCCCGTGGTCAGTGTGCCAGGCATGGTGGACCAGCTGACGAGGAGGCGGCCTCTGACGTCATCCAGCCCGGGGACAGACCTCATTAAAACCCGGCTTAGACGGACCAAAGTATAATACTTAGGCAGCCTAAGTATGATACTTAGACCCCCTAAGTATTATACTTTGGTCCATCTAAGTGCCGCTTCCTGCACGTCCATCCCCCGCTCGGATGCGGTTAAGGGCCGGCTTGTAGTCGGAAAGGAGCACGGAGGAGCAGAGATTCGGGTCTTAATGAAGCGTTGCTGAGTATGGAGAGAATGCTGCTGCCCTCCGTGCGGGTAAGAGTTTGTTATTTTCCTTCCTGTATGGTGCAGATGCTGACGCGGTTCCAGTCGGGTTCAGAGAACATGTTGCCCACGCCCTGACCTTCTGCCGTGATGCGGGTGGCATTGATGCGGTATTTGCGTACCAGCAGGTTCATGACTGCCTGTGCACGTGCCCGGGCGATGCGCTCGTTCACCTCCAGGCTGCCTTCGGGAGAAGCATATCCCTTGATAACCACACGGGCATCCTTGTGCTTGTTCAGGTAGGTGGCAATGCGCTCCACGTTGGGCAGCTGGGAAGCGTCGATGGTGGAACGTCCCTGACGGAAGGTCACAACCGACTCCAGCGTCTTGGCCGTCTCGACCACGGTCTGCACTTCAGGCTTCTTGTTGCGGCAGTCGTCCAGTTCGCGCTTCAGCTGGTCAGCACGCTCGTTGGCAGCCGACAGGTCGCGCTGACGGGCATCATTCTCTGAAATCAGCTCGTTGATGCGGCGGTTCAGTCCGTCAATCTCTGCCTGGCTGCGTGCCTGTGCCTTCGTGAAGTGGTGCTCGCCGTTGCTGTTGCCGAAGTGATAGACCAGTCCGGCGGTGATTTCCACGACGGCATTGTTGCCGTTGAAACGGGACTTGTGCGCGTCGAAGTCTCCCTCCATGTTGTAGATGATGGCAGGCTTCAGTGCCAGGGTCCATGCACGGGACTCACCCATGTTGAAGTTGAAGTTCAAGCCGAACTTCGTAGAGAAGGCATTGTCATCGCCCGGCCCGTCGACGTACGAGTGCAACCATCCGACTCCGGCAACGGTCTCGATTTCGAAGACGCGGGGAGTGCCGGTGTAGCCGCCCCACCAGTTCATCAGGTTGACCTTACCCAGCAGGCTCACATTCGAGGCATCAAAGGCGGTCTTGCTCTCACTGGTATTGATATATCCCATGCCTTCCACGCCGATGCCGAACGCCGGGGTCACCTGTTTCGTCAGCTCCACGCCTGTCGCGGCACGCATGCTCTTAAAGAACGGGCTGTGCTTCAGGGGAGTGACGACACCGCCCTTCAGACCGAACGACCAGTTATCAAAAAACTTCGCCCCTTCAAGCAGTTCTTGACCGTAGGCGCTGAATGTGCTCGCAGCGAGCAACAAAGATAGGAACGTTTTCTTCATACATTAATTGGTTTATCAACTTCCGTCGCTCAGCTGACTGCCGGGCAGTCGGGCAGATGCGGAAGCCTCATTAATAATATTAAGATTCAACTCACCAACCGGACGAGTGCCGTCCGATTGGTTTTGCAAAAGAACAGAAAAGCCCGTTTCGCCCTCCGTCTAAAAATCCAAAAGAGTTTGCATTTCGTCTTTCGTCCTCCCGGGGGCGGGCAAGGGTCAGATCTGTCCCTTCCGCGTCCGCCCTGCCCCCTTCTGCCTGATTTCATTGGGCGTGGCACCCAGGTTCCGCTTGCAGTAGGTCGTGAAGTGCGAGAAGGTCTTGAAGTGGTAGTCGAGCATGATTTCCTTGATTGACACCGAGGTGTTCCGCAACATGAAGTCTATCTCGTCCGACGTCCGCATCTGCAGCCAGCGGTAGGGCGTCTCGCCGGCAAAACACTTCTTGAACAGCTGGTTGAACACCGACTCGCTGTATCCGCAGAGCGTAGCCAGCTCCTTGGCGGTCCGGCAGGTCTTGTAGTGGGTCATGACCGCCACGAAGAACTGCAGGTCGCTGGAGAGTGCATCGCGGAAGATGGAGGCTATCTCCTGCTTGGAGTAGCACATCCGGAAGAGGGAGAACAGCTCATACTCCTTGGCATAGTGCAGGTCGGCATTGACCTTCCCGTGCTCCATGTAGTCCAGCAGTGAATCCAGGAAGGAACGCATCAGGGGCGTGATGGGCAGGGTCTCCAGCGGGTCTACCTCCTCCATGGAGATTTCCTTCAGGTAGGCGATGACGCGGCGGTGGAAGTAGGGTGCCACCATGTTGCAGGCATGGACTGCCAGCAGGACATCGTCCATCGCCTTGACCTTGCAGTGATGCAGACGGCTGACGAAGAAGAGCTCGTTCTCCATCACCATCCTCGAAGAGAAGTCTTTCTCATTCAACACATAGCACAGAGAGCCTTTCAACACAAAACAGACCAGGAACTCATCGTTCGCATTCAAGTCCGGGACGACCTTCCCCTTGCCCAGCCGGTAACAGCGGAACTGGCTGAAACGGGACAGTGCCAGAGGGTCATGGCATACATTCTTCAATAAATACAGGGTTTCCATAAGCTTATAGTTTCTTCTTGTTTAATCGACTGACGAGGGTTCATCCGCCCCGCCGTTCAGAGTCTCACGCAGATGCCTCCTCCCAGGCTGATGCCGGGCAAGGGCGCCAGGTAGCGCAGCAGGGAGTTCTGCGGACGGGCTTCGCGGTCCAGCAGGTTGGTCCCGTAGACATAGCACTCCACTCCCACACTGCCGACCGACCTCTCACAGGACAGCCGGGCGCTGAGCAGGCTGTAGGCGGGGAAGGCAAATTCATCGCTGATGTGCTTGCCCAGGTACTTCTGCCGGAGGTAATGGTCCAGCGCGACATGCGCCGTGAAGTGTCCGACGTGCCCCGACAAGCTTGCCCCCAACCGGCTTGTGGGCATGTTCGGCAGGAAGTCCCCCTCCGCCCAACGGCTCATCTCGCTGTCCGAGAGGTTCCTGCTCTTCACACGGTCGTAATATCCTCCGAGCTGCCAGCTGCCGAGTGACTTCAAGTCCGCTTTACCGACGAGCCGCACTTCCCAGCCGGACAGGAGGGCGTCGGCAGCCCGCCACTCCTTGACCGTCAGTCCTCCCCGCGACACACCGGTGTGCGCCAGGTAGAGATAGCCGTCGTAGTGCGTCCGGTACCAGTTGACCGTCACCTCGAGGTGCTTCGTCGCCAGTCCGCCTTCCACCTCCACCGCGTTGGCAATCTCCTTGCCCAGGCGGTCGTCGCCGTTCTCCTCGGTCACGATGGCATAATGGTTGTTCCCGGCATACAGCTCGTTCACCTCCGGGGCACGCTGGGAGTGGGTGAAGGACAGACGCAGGTAGGCAGGGCGCAGCACGTCGAGCTTCATCCCGGCACTGAACTGGTCGAGTCCGAACCGGCGCGGTGCACGTTCCCTGCCTGCCAGTCCGCGTCCCGGCTGGTAACCGTTCCCCTCCACCGCCCTGCGGCGGATGAAGTCGTGACGATAGCCCATCATCAGTTGCAACCAGGAGAAGTCCGCCCGTTCGTCGACGAAGAAGGCAAGTTCCCGGCTTCGGGTATCGGGCAGGTAGCGTCCCCTGCCCCGTCCGTCTATCCGACGGGAGTCATAGTCCATCCCGACTGTGCCGTTCAGGAAAAGCCACTCCTTCTGCGACAGCTCCAGCCGTGCCATCCCGCGCGAAGTCCCCAACCGGTTGACGGTCGCCTCGCCCAGCAGCTCCTTGTCAGATGCGAACTGACCGCCCAGGAGCAGCTTTGCCTTCCGGAAGAGCGGCATCTCCCCCGTCCAGCGTCCCTGCAGGAGCAGCAGGTTGGAGGTGGACCGCACGTTAATGGGCAGAAAGGGTTGCTGCACGGCAAAGAGGTGCACCGTCCCGTCGGCATGCGTATGGGTATGTCCCGCCTCGGGAATCTTCGCATACGCCGGCACCCCATAGTAGGCGTAGTCACACTGGTAGCCGATGCCGACTGCCAGCCGATCGTCCACATACGCCGTCCCCAGGTTCAGGGAGTTCGCCCGCGCATGGCTGTTGGGGATGACACCCCGCCGCATCGGTCCGTAGTCGCGGATGTCGCGGACCACGTCCCTGTAGCGGTCGCGCTCCGGGTCCTGCCCGGGAACGTAACCCGGATTGGGCGGATTGTCCTTATAGGAATAGGAGGCGGCATCGTAATAGCGCGCCTTGAAGGTCCACACATCCTCCGGCGAGAGTCCCCACTCCGGGTCGTTCAGGTGGTCGAGGACGAACCGGTCCATGTAGGGGAAGAGGGAGGTGTTGAGCACATGCTCGGCATCGACAGCCACTTGTGCCATCAGCTGCAGGTTCGTGTCAAAACCGACGATGGCAGGGTCATACACCCGCTCGGGCTTGCTGTTGCCGGGGATATGGCGGCGGGACACCCAACTGTTCATCCCGCCCAAGGTCCAGGTCCAATGTTGCGCGACCCGTCCTTCGGCAGCGAACGACTGACGATACCCGTTGTTAGTGCTCCCGTCCAGACAGGCAGAAACCGCCAACGGCTTCACCGGCACCGTCAGGGGGACCCGGTTGTCGTCCAGGTCCACGGCGCCGCCAATGGCCTTTCCACCATACAGCACCGTGGCAGAGCCTTTGTAAAGCGTCACGGAACGCAGGTTGTCCGGATTCAGGCTGACGTTGAAATCGGGACTAATCCCCGACAGGTCGTTCAGCGAAAGCCCCTGGTGCAGCACCTTGACACGGTTGCCGCTCAAGCCACGGATGACGGCGGCACCCGCGTTCGGTCCGAAGTAGCTGTTCTGCACACCCGGCACCCGGCTCAGGGTCTCGCCCAACGTAGCCGCCCGGCTCCACTTCAGCTGCTCGCCTCCGATTTCATCCCTGCCGGTCGCCACGGGAGCCTCTCCCTTCACGACCACCTCGTCCAGCATCACGGGCTTCAGCCTCCTGCCCAGAGAGTCCGGAGGCATCCGGAGGTCGTCAGCCGCCCGTCCGATGAGCGGAAGCATGACTGCCAGCCACACCGGCACGCCCCTTCCCGGTCGTTGCCGGAGCAATCCATTGAGAGCCCTCATCATGAAGCCTCCACGATTTTGATGCTCACCGATTTCAACTCCTGCCAGCCGGCACGGTCGGTCACCCGTATCATGAAGTGATAGTCGCCCGCGTCGATGTCGTCGGGAATGGGAATCTCCACCCGTGCATCGTGGCGCAGGCTGTGCGGCGGAATGGAGAAGTCCCGGTTGTAGACCCAGGGCTTCACCGGCTTCTTCACCGGGTCGAACGGACAGTCGCCCGCCTCGGTGCTATGGGTATGATGGTCGAAATTGTTATGCACCTCGATGTTATAGTTGCCCAGCTCCACATCGTCGGTGAACGCATAGTGGAACGGGATGACTCCCCCCTTCACATACACCTGACAATTGGTGGGGAAGGAATCGTCGAGCGTCTCGATGACAGGCTTCCGCAAGTCACCCTCTTCACTGCTGCAGGACGACAGTCCGCAGATACACACAGCCAGCAGACAGACTACTGCCTTAAACCTGGCGATACATACATTCTCTTTCATAGACTTATTGTTTTAGGGAAGGCAGGGAGCATCCATGCGACGCATCCCGCCTTCGGGTGTTATAAGTTCAGGGTATTCACTTTCCCGTCACAGTTCCATCCCCAGCAGGACGGAGAACTGACGTCCCGGTCCGGGCACATCAATCAGACGGTAGTAGCTCGTGGCATCGTAATAACGCTTGCCGAGCAGGTTGAGTCCCTGCACGTGCACGCTCATCCGATGTCCTTTCCAGGCAAAGGCTTTCCCGACAGACACATTCACCAGTCCATAACCCGCCGTAGGCAGTTCGGGAGGGACGATGCGGTTCCGCCTTCCGACGAGCGTATAGCTGCATCCGACGAACCCGTCCCCCGTCCCGTCCGCGGAAGGGAACACGTACTTCAACTCCAGTCCGGCTCTCCAGGGCGGCGAGAAAGGCAGGGCGGTCCCTTTGCCGGCACCCGAAAGCTGGACGGCATACAGGTACTCTCCCTGCACGCCGACTTCCAACCGAGGCAGCACCCAATAGCTTGCCCCGGCTTCAAAGCCCCAACGGAACACCCGGCTCTGGGTATGGACATACGTCTGCAAGCCCTCCGTATAGCCGGCTGTCGGCAGGAGATAGATGTAGTTCGGGAAATAGTTCACAAAGGGTTCGAGGTGGAGATGTGCCTGCTCCGTACGCCATGCCATGCCGGCATCCAGCTGGTAAGACTCTTCGGGCTGCAAGTCCGGCATGCCTTTCTCATAACGGAAGACGTGGTAGTTGACACCATCCGCCCCCACTTCCTGAGGCTGGGGGACACGGAAGCTCTTGCCCACATTGGCTTTCCAGGTCCATGCCCCCGACACGTAACGTCCTCCGACCGACCAGGTCAGGCTGCGGAACGTCCAACGGCCTTCAGGCGAACGCTCCTTATAGACCGAGTCGGCATCCGCCACCGGAGTGAGGAACCAGTCACGGTAACGGTGCACATGCAGACTTGCACGGTCCACACGGATGCCGGCATTCAGCGTCAGGGCATCCGACAGGGTATAGCGGTCGAGCAGATAGCCTCCCAGGGACAGCGCCTCAAAAGCCGGAAGGATGAACCCCCAACCACCGCGACGGTTGTGCTGGAAGTCCGCCGTCAGTCCGGCTTGCAA
Organism: Mediterranea sp. ET5; assembly: GCF_023337025.1. Lineage (NCBI taxonomy): Bacteria > Pseudomonadati > Bacteroidota > Bacteroidia > Bacteroidales > Bacteroidaceae > Mediterranea > Mediterranea sp. ET5. The sequence goes on from NZ_JAMBLN010000012.1 coordinate 56,232, forward strand.
GCGGTGCCTTTCCTGGACGTCCACTTCCAGACCGATGCCGGCTGCCAGCGTCTGCTTGCGGAAGCTCCTCTCCACATTGCCGGGCGGAAGGGGCATGTAGCCATGGGACACCGCCTCCGACAGCTCCTTGCGCCAATTCGCCTGGTAAGCCACGCGGCTCTCCCAACGGACGCCCCCGGTCTGCCAGAGGGAGTGATTTGTCAGTTTCACATGATTCACCCGCTGGCAAGGCAGGTCGACATCACGCGACGAACGGTCATAATCGATGTCAGACAGTCGCACCTCCAATCCGTGTGCGTCGGCAAAGAAACCGCTCTCAAGATGCACCAGCGACGCATCGACCCGGGTGGAGAAGTTCTCGCCGGTATATCCCCAGGCCATGCTTCCGTCATACTCCCTGCCAGCCGTGTTCCGCAACCGACGCTTCCGCAAGGGAATCCGGTAGGAGTAATAACGGACGCTGTCTGTCGTCACCTTGTAGTCGGCATAATCGACCACCGTAAAGCATACCTTATAATAATGTCTCCCCCGACGTCCTCCGACACGGGCAGACAGCCCCGCCGAAGCATTCCCCGTCTGCGCAAACAGACGGACGCCTGCTTCGAAAGGCTTCATCGGCATGACACGACTGTGCAGACTGACGACTCCGCCAATGGCATCCGAACCATAGAACAACGCAGCCGGTCCCTTGATGATTTCCACACGGTCGACCGCAAACTGGTCAATCTCCAGTCCGTGGTCGTCGCCCCACTGCTGTCCCTCATGCCGGAGTCCGTTTTCCACCACCAGCACGCGGTTGAATCCCATGCCCCGGATGAAGGGTTTCGATTGTCCGGAACCGATGTGCATGGCACGCACGCCCGGCACTCCGTCCAGCGTCTGCATCAAGCTGCCCGCACGCTGCTCGTCCATCCGGTCCAGCCCCACACGGACGACGTTGAGCGAAGGGAGCAGACGGCTGCCTGCTTCCTCCCGTCCGCCGACCACGACAACCTCATCCAGCGTCACGCTCCTTGCAGCATGCGGTGGAATGGTGTCGGACGTCTCCGCCCGGGAATGCAACATAAAAAGGAGTAGAATGCCCACAAAAATGTTTCTCATTGCTTTTCACATAAATGAATACATATTCTCTCTGAGCGGACCGGGCAGGCACAATGCATCCCTGACGTAAATCCCGGCATCCGAAGAAGCCGGAACATACGGACACACCGTCCGATGCCTGTATCCGAACAGACTTACGGTAAAAATGTAATGATAGTAGGAAATTTGTTGTTCTTAGAGGGAAAATCAAACCAGAACAACAGGCGGGGCGCGAAGTTGAAAGAGGTGGATACACCTACGGTCCGGCATCGCCACATACAGGGAATATTCAGCTTCAGATACCGGAACAGCGACTTCCACTTGCAGCGACTCGGCTTCAGTGAAAGGTGAAAGCATGAAATGGCAGATGGGGCACTGTTCCTCGGAAGAATGCTCATGCCCGTCGGTACTCCGGCAAACATCCTGGGTGCACGTCCCGTGGTGATGAAGGGTCTTCACCACGAAGAAAGGCATGAGTACCAGGAACAGCATCCATGCCACGGCAATCCGGCGTTTAGCCGTTGTTTTCATTCCATGTTTCTTCGACATGCTGCAAATATAGAACTCTTATCGGGAAGTCTTGTCACATATTATCTTAATATACTGTATCATTTTACAAATATGCCTAACGGAAAACCGACGGACAGCTGTGGTTTTCGCTTTCCAATTGCCAACGCCCCTCAAAATACCTAGAAATGGTGATTGCAGCATTCAACCCCGCCAACTATTTTTGTACACGCTTAAACTTTTTAATTATTACAATTATGGAACCCATTATTAATTCACAACTGCCCGCATTCAAGGTGCAGGCATTTCATAACGGAGAATTTATCACGGTAACCAATGAAGATGTAAAAGGCAAGTGGGCTATTTTCTTCTTCTACCCGGCAGACTTCACCTTCGTATGCCCGACAGAGCTGCTTGACATGGCTCAAAACTACGACCAGTTCAAGGCAATGGGTGTAGAGGTTTATTCTGTCAGCACCGACTCACATTTTGTCCATAAAGCCTGGCACGACGCTTCGGAGAGCATCCGCAACATTCACTATCCCATGCTTGCCGACCCGACAGGTGCCCTGTGCCGTGCATTCGGTGTCATGATTGAAGAAGAAGGTATGGCTTATCGCGGCACCTTCCTGGTCAACCCGGAAGGTCAGATCAAGCTTGCCGAGATTCAGGATAACAACATCGGACGTAACGCCGACGAGCTCTTGCGTAAAGTGGAAGCTGCCCAATTCGTAGCATCCCACGACGGTGAGGTTTGTCCTGCCAAATGGAAAAAAGGCGCTGCAACCTTAAAGCCCAGCATCGACCTGGTGGGCAAACTGTAATCTCAATCGGATCAGAAACAGGTCGAAGTCAAGATGCAAGTACGGAGGGCAAACCGTACTTGCATGCTTGTTTTATATCAGGGGGTATTTAAATACTAAACCCTGAGCCTCCCAAAGTCAAGAAAACAAACTGAGCTAATTTTGCTTCCAAATTACTATCTTTGCGCCATCAGAGACAGTTGTATACAATGTAAAAGCTGTTCCTGTAGGTTGTGACTTGCTTCCAAATTACTATCTTTGAACCATCAGAGACAGTTAATCCTTATAAGTTTTAGGTGTTTTTATTGTTGTGACTTGCTTCCAAATTACTATCTTTGAACCATCAGAGACAGTCACTTGTCTATATCTCGCAAAAGTCCCACGGTTGTGACTTGCTTCCAAATTACTATCTTTGAACCATCAGAGACAGTACATTATACATTACTCTCTGATTACAAACAAATTATCACCTCTATTAGGAAAATAAAAAAGACTGTCTCAAAACAATAAATCCCACTCTGAAGTGGGATTTATTGTTTCCAAAAGAGTCCCATTATTAGGAATAAAGACAAAACGGATTTATAATCTATGGCTTTATGTTTCATATGGCAAAGATAAGATTTATCTGCCATTTGTTAAATCCCCAAGAAAACAAACTGAACCCTGAACCACTGAGCCGAATGTTCATGCTGGGCGAACCAAAGAAAAAACGCTAACTACTTTATTAGTAATTAGCGTTTCTTACGGGTGGCAGATGGGACTCGAACCCACGACATTCAGAACCACAATCTGACGCTCTAACCAACTGAACTACAGCCACCATGTATGTTTTGCTTTTGAGATATCGCTTTCTCAATTGCGATGCAAAGGTAGGCATTATTTTGAATCCTGCAAATAGTTTGGTCGATATTTTTCAGAAAACATACTCTTTTATGCCTCTATTGTACTTCTCGAACAGGCGACGGCTCTCGCCGACAAACGTATGAAGGCGCGTCCGCTCAGCCGGAGTAAGGTCTTGGGGAGGATTGGCGGCTGGATAAAGACGATATTGACTCTTGCCACTCAACACCGGACGTGATACCCACACCAGGCTATAGGCACAATTACTCAGGCGAGTGGTCTCCCCCTTCTTTGTCAACTGCAACCGGACCATCAGCCCTCCGTCTGTACCGGACTTTGACATGTTGCTGATGTAGTTGCCCAGTGAATAGACCACCAGATGGCGTCGGGAGCGCTCCTTCTCGTCTTCCCAGACCTCAATGGGCTGCACCACATGGGGATGCGAACCTATGATGTGGTCTACCCCTTCACGAATCAACCAACGTGCCAACTGACGGGTGGATGCCTCGGGCTGGCTCTTGTATTCCAATCCCCAATGCATCAACGCAATGATGGCATCGGGACGAAGCCGGCGGGCAGCCTGGATATCCTTGCGGATTTGCAGCGTATCAATGTAGTTGACCACTTGGGGAGGAGACACTTTCAGCCCGTTTGTCCCGTACGTGTAATTGAGGAAGACAATCCGCAGACCGTTCTGCTCCACCAGCAGCGGATAACGGTGGAAACGCTCCGCGGCATCACGGTAAGTCCCTGCAAAAGGAATACGGAGGGAGTCAAGCATCGAAATGGTGCGTGCCAGCCCTTTCTTTCCGCCGTCCAGGCAATGGTTGTTGGCAGTGACCAGCACATCGAAGCCGGCATCCTTGACCGCCTTCAGATACTCATCGGGGGCACTGAACTGCGGATAGCCCTTATAAGGCTTGCCTGCCAAGGTCACTTCCAGGTTGGCAACAGCCAGGTCGGCCTTCTCTATCTCGGGCTTCACCAGCGTAAAGCAGGAATCATAATTGTAACCGGTCGCTGTACGGGCGGCATCGATTTGCGCCTGATGCTGCATCAGGTCGCCGGCAAACAGCAAGTCGACAGTCTGTGCAGGGGCAGCATGCCACAGGATGCAGCCTAGAAGCAGGCATCCGCATTTCATCAATCGTTGCAGGAACATGGGGAGAAAAGTGAACGGGTGGATAAATGGGAAGGGGACAAGGCGACGAGAAATCTGTTCACTCGTCCGCCCGTCCCCTGAATTTCTTACAGTCTTCAATCCTTATAGACGGCTTTCTTGCCGGCAAGCAGGGTATTCTTCATCAACGACACAATCGTCATCGGACCCACACCGCCCGGCACCGGAGTGATAAACGAGCACTTCGGAGCCACTTCGTCAAACTTCACATCGCCGGTGAGCTTGAAGCCGGACTTACGGGTTGCGTCGGGCACACGGGTCGTACCGACATCGATGACCACGGCGCCTTCCTTCACCATTTCGGCTTTCACGAAGTTGGGCTGTCCCATGGCGGCAATGATGATGTCCGCCTCCTGACATTCCTTCACCAGGTCCTTCGAACGGCTGTGGCAGACGGTCACGGTCGCATCTCCGGGATAGGCTTTCTGCATCATGAGCGTAGCCATCGGCTTGCCCACGATGTTGCTGCGTCCGAGCACCACACACTTCTTGCCCGAAGTCTCGATGTTGTAGCGACGGAGCAACTCCAGGATGCCGTTAGGCGTAGCCGACACATAGCAGGGCAGTCCGATGGACAGACGTCCGACATTGATGGGGTGGAAACCATCCACATCCTTGCGGTAGTCAATCGTCTCGATGACTTTCTGCTCGGAGATGTGCTTCGGCAGGGGAAGCTGCACGATGAATCCGTCCACGTCGGCATCGGCATTCAGCTCTCTCACCTTGTCGAGCAACTCGGCTTCCGTCACATCCGCCTCATAACGGATGAGAGTCGATTTGAAGCCGCACTCTTCGCAGGCCTTCACTTTGTTTGCCACATACGTCTCACTGCCTCCGTCGTGACCCACCAGGATGGCAGCCAGGTGAGGACGCTTGCCTCCGGCAGCCACAATCTGTGCCACCTCTTCGGCTATTTCCTTCTTAATCTGTGCCGAAACGGCTTTTCCGTCGATTAGTGTCATAGCATCTATTCTTTTTTAATGTAACTTTTGCAAACTTACTTCATTTTCGGCATGCCCGGCATCTTCGGCATCCGTGCCATCATCTTGCCCATCTTGCTTCCGGTGACCATCTTCATCATCTTGCGTGTCTGGTCAAACTGCTTCAGGAGGCGGTTCACTTCCTGAAGGCTCGTTCCGCTACCCTTGGCGATGCGCTGACGGCGGGAGTTGTTCAGGATTTCGGGGTGTGTACGCTCCTTCGGCGTCATGGAGTAGATGATGGCCTCAATACTCTTGAACGCGTTGTCGTCGATTTCAATATCCTTGATGGCTTTACCCACACCGGGAATCATCGAAGCCAGGTCCTTCAGGTTACCCATCTTCTTGATTTGCTGGATTTGAGCCAGGAAGTCGTTGAAGTCGAACTGGTTCTTCTCGATTTTCTTTTGCAGACGCTTGGCTTCCGCCTCATCATACTGTTCCTGGGCGCGTTCCACCAGGGAGACGATATCACCCATGCCGAGGATACGGTCTGCCATACGGGCAGGGTGGAACAAGTCGATGGCTTCCAGCTTTTCTCCCGTACCGACGAATTTGATGGGCTTGTTGACCACCGTACGGATGGACAACGCAGCACCACCCCGGGTGTCACCGTCCAGCTTTGTCAGGACCACGCCGTCGAAGTCAAGGCGTTCGTTGAACTCACGGGCAGTGTTCACCGCATCCTGTCCCGTCATGGCATCGACCACGAAGAGCGTTTCATCCGGCTCGATGGCACGCTTGATGGACTCGATTTCGTTCATCATCTGCTCGTCGATGGCGAGACGTCCGGCCGTATCGACAATCACCGTGTCATACCCTTTCGCCTTGGCTTCCTGAATGGCATGTTGGGCTATCTCCACGGGGTTCTTGCTGTCCGGTTCGCTGTAGACAGGCACCTGCACCTGCTCGCCCAGCACCTTCAGCTGTTCGATGGCGGCAGGACGATAGACGTCGCAGGCTACCAGCAACGGCTTGCGTCCTTTCTTGTTCTTCAGCATCAGGGAGAGCTTGCCGGAGAAGGTCGTCTTACCCGAGCCTTGCAGACCGGACATCAGGATAACGGCAGGACGGCTCTTGAGGTTTATCTCCGCCGTTTCGCCACCCATCAGGGTCGTCAGCTCGTCGTGCACGATCTTCACGAGCAGCTGGCTCGGCTTCACGGCAGTCAGCACATTCTGTCCCAACGCCTTCTCCTTCACCGTGTCCGTAAAGGTCTTAGCCACTTTGTAGTTCACGTCGGCATCGAGCAACGCACGGCGTACATCCTTCAGCGTCTCTGCCACATTGATTTCGGTGATTTTGCCTTCACCTTTCAAGATTTTAAACGACCGTTCGAGTCGTTCACTCAGATTATCGAACATATATATTATCGCTTGTTTTGTTTTTTATTTCGTGTTCAATCCTATAGAATGTTGCAAAAGTACAAAAAACTTCAGAATCCACGACTACCCGGCTAAAGTTTCGCTATGCCCAACTCATCTGTTGACAAGGATTTATTTGACGAATCGCCCGAAAAGTCCAACTTTAGCCAACGCCCGCATTTGGGTGCAAGGAAGGGCGCCGTGGAGCGATTCGTTTGACATTTTGACATGCTGGCACTTCTGCTGGAGGGAGGGAACAACTGACGGATGGACGGACTTGCAGCTCCGCCTCCTCTTGCCGTGCTGCATGAGAAAGCCAATCACTTTCCAGGGTTGTACCAGCACTGATTGAAGTGCATACGACCGTATTCACCACCGGCTAAAGAAGAATACGGTCTCCTCCCTTGCAACGGCAATTTTGACTCTTGGCTCCCATTTATCCCCTGAATTCAGTCCAAAAGATACAAAAAAGCCCATAAGTTTCAAATAAAACTGTTTCAGTCCTTCCTTTTCTTCAGAATTCATGCCTTAGTTTTGTTTTTATCATTTATATTTGCAGGCGGTAAACATGGTTGAAGACCATGTACATGGGTATGACAAATCAGGATGTATCTCCGGTGCGTCCGATGATTGGTCCCGCCTGTCCCGGCAGGCCGTTTTCAATTGCCCAATTTCTCTCTCCATACTCTTTTCCTACACGGATGCTTCGAAAGACACTTCTTTTGAGCATCCGTGTTTCCTTTCTAACATCCCTTAATGATTTTGGAACAAATCAAGAGAATTCATTAATATTATTTCATACTTCTCACATTATTCCTTATATTTGCCCCAGCTGTAGGAAAAAGAGACTTTAAGATTTGACAGATGTCATGAGTCGGAAGCTGAAATCAAGAATCACCCTTACGCTTGTCTTCGTCCTTTGTTGTGTCGTGACAGGTGTGTTCTTCTATGCCCAGTTGAATCTGAAGGAGAAGAACCAGAAGGCCGACCTCTTTTCCCTCGTCCCCCTTCATGCACAGGCCATCATCGAAACCAACAACATCAACAGCCTCTTCCAGGCGTTGGAGGCCACTCCCTTTGTCGACGAATACGAACAGCTCCACTTCTCCGACCTCTTCAACTTCCTCAACCACAAGATTGATGAGATAGCTGAAGAGAAAGGTCACGGACTGAGCGTCCCCATGAGCAACGTACTCATCAGCTTCCACAATCCGGGACTGCCGGAGGACCAGGTCCTGTACGGACACCTGGGCAACGGCGACCGTAACCTGATGGAGGACATCCTCCGGGAACTGAGTTCCACAGGATATACACCGAAAGAAGTCTCCTACAAAGGAGAGAAAATCATCATCTATCCACTCGACAACGGGAAGTTCCTGGCATGCTTCTTCCAGCAGAACAGCTATGCCATCAGCTTCCAGAAGAAACTCATCGAGGCTGTCATCGATGCCGCGACCGACAAGGCGTCCATCCGCCACGATTCGCTCTTTGCGAAAATCTACCGACAGAAAAAGAGTGAGAATGCCACACGGCTGTATGCACGCACACGCCCCATCGCCGACTGGACACAGTATGACCTCCACCTGCAGGGGAATGCCATCTACCTGACCGGACTGTGCTACCGGGCGGAAGGCGACAAGGACTGTTACTACCCGCAGCTGGCACATGCACGAGTCCCGTTGCTGTCTGCCGATTTCCTCCCGACAAACACCTATACATTCTATCAGATGGGTATCCCGCAAATCCAACACCTGGTCGACGCGCTTGCCTGCCGGGACTCCATTGCCGGGAAAGATACCCTGACCGAGCGTCCCCTGCAACAGGCTTTCTATCGGTTTGTGGAGGACTACACACGCACGGAGCTGGACATCATCGGATTCCGGGGGAACGACTCCACGGAAGACCATCGGGTCATGTTACTGCCCCTGCGTTTCGAGCTGTCCGCCACGCGGGGTGCCTGGCAGAAGATAGCCCGAAGCGGCTGGAAGCGCATCTGGCACAAGGGACAGTCCTACCCCATCTACACGCTGCCCAACAACCGGCTAGCGAAACACCTGCTGACGGAACGTGCGGCTGAAGCTGACAAGCTGCACGCCATCCTCAACGAACAGTACCTTATCCTCTCCGACCGGGAAGAGGACCTGAGGGCTTACCTGAACAAGCGTTCCTACTCCGAGGTAGCCCGGGTGGCATGGACCGACTATCTGGACACATTGGCGCCGGAAGCAAACTTCACCTTCTTCGCCGACATGGAGGACATCTACCTCCATCCGAATGAGTTCAAGACGATTCTTCCACCCTTCTTCTTCAACCACCCGAAGTTCTTCGGCGATTTTACCATCACGCTCCAATTCATCGAGGCAAACGAAACACTCAACACCAACATCACACTGAACTTCAAGCACTGAGCGAGACACCGGACGGTTCAAGGGACAGAGGACCGGCTTTCAGCCTCCCATCCGCCATCAGACTTCGATTTCCAGTCCGTCGTATGCCATGTGTACATGCGGAGGCAATGACTGGGAGAACACGGCATGCAGTCCGATGTGATGGCTGGCATGCGTGAAGTAAGTCTCTTTCGCACCGACACGGGCTGCAAAAGCCAAAGCCTCCTCCACATTCTGGTGCGTCCAGTGTGGTTCAAAGCGCAAGGCATTCACCACCAGACAATCGACATTCTCCAGATGCGCGAACTCCTCTTCAGGCATGCTCTTCATGTCAGTGATGTAGACCAGTCCCCCGATGCGGTAGCCCAGGATGGGCAAGGGTCCATGCATCACCCGGAGAGGCATCACCTCCACCTCACGGATGAAGAAGGGACGTCCCGGATAAATCTCCTGCAGCTTCACTTGAGGGACTCCGGGATACTTATGTTCGGCAAAACAATAGGGAATGCGACGCCTCAACCGCTCCGCCGTGTAGTCCTCCGCATAAAGGGTGACTTCACCCAGGCGGCAGAACGGACGCAAGTCATCGATACCTCCCACATGGTCGTAATGCTCATGCGTGATGAGCACCCCGTCAATGGGTTGAAAAGGAAGGTTCATCACCTGCTCCCGGAAGTCGGGTCCGCAGTCAATCAGGATACGCGTGTCGTGCGTCTCCACCAGGGCAGACGTACGCAGACGCTTGTCGTGCGGGTCATCCGACCGACACACCTCGCAGGTGCATCCGACCTCGGGAACCCCGGTAGATGTCCCGCTGCCTAATATCGTTATCTTCATAAGAATCTCTTTAGGACCGAGTTGGATTAAACTATGTAATTCACTTCCGGATGAATCTCGACACCGAATTTCTCCTTCACATCCCGGCGGACGGCCTCAGCCAATGCCATGACCTCTGCACCCGTGGCACCACCCCGGTTGACAAGCACCAACGCCTGTCGGTCATGCACACCGGCACGTCCCAGCGCACGTCCTTTCCAGCCACACTGGTCGATCATCCATCCGGCAGGGATTTTCACATGGTCGGCATCCACCTCATAGAACGGCATGGAAGGATAGTCGGCACGGATGCGTTCAAAACACGGACGCTCCACCACCGGATTCATGAAGAAGCTGCCGGCATTGCCCTGCTTGCGCGGGTCGGGCAACTTGCTGTCGCGGATACGGCGCACCGCCTCGCGTACAGTTGCCAACGTCAGGGGTTTCCCTTCCAGTTCCGTACTCAGGTTACCATAATCCAGGCGGAAGTCCGGCTGCTTCCCCAGACGGTAGGTGACATGCGTCACGATGAACCGCCCTTTCCACTCATTCTTGAATATACTCTGACGATAGGCATACCGACAATCGGCTGCGGGAATAAGCCTCAACGCGCCGGTTGCCACCTCCACTACTTCCACTTCGGTGATCAGGTCTTTCACCTCGGCACCGTATGCACCGATGTTCTGCACGGCACTGGCACCCACCTCCCCGGGAATGGCGGACAGGTTCTCGGCACCATACCAACCCCGGTCCACACAGTGGGCCACAAAGTCATCCCACACTTCACCGGCACCGACCTTCACCCACACGTGACTGTCATCCTCGGCTACAGGTATCATACCACGTATGGCAGAATGGAGGACCGTTCCTCTGAAATCGCCTCCAAACAGCAGGTTGCTTCCACCCCCGATGGGGAGCAGACGGTCTTCAGCGCCTGCACGCCGACGTTCGGCCAGCACCGTCTGCAGGTCATCAACCGAAGTATATTCCACAAAAAAAGCTGCCTTCACATCCATCCCGAAGGTGTTGTGCGGCAGCAATGAATAGTCTGTATAACGATGTATCATAAACAAATATAGAACACGATTTAGAAACTGTTTCGCACCTGTCGTGCAGAAACGAATATGCAAGTCCGGGAAAGCCTTTTGCTGGAGCTCAAAGCCGTTTCCTAGTTGCTCAGGTCTTCAAAGCTGGACAGATACCACTCATCATGCTTGCGCGAGAAGAAGAGCGTATTGCTGTATCCGCTGCCGATGCCCCGGAAAGTGACAATCTTTTCCTTCGACGAGGGACTGTAAGGCTGTCCGTAGTTGATGTTGGTCATCTTGTCCTTGGGCAGATTCGGACGGAAGGCAAACCACTGGTCGACCTCGATGAACGCCTCCATCACATTGAAGTCATCGTCAGGGTCTGTCGTGACGAACTTCAGCGGAGACTCCACATGCTCCCGCTGGAAGATGGAGTCGTTGCAGAACTTGTAGAAGAATTGCAGGAAGTCCTCGTTGGGGTCATTCTTCAGCGAAGTCTCCTCGATGTCTTCCAGCATCCAGCGTCCGTTCACTCGTTCGAAATGGTAACGCCGTGTCTTCGACGTATCCAGGAAGAGCCATGAGACGTAGACCCGGTTGACGTCGGTCTTCTTCTCATACTCCATGTCCGGCTCACTGTCGAAGAGCATGTTGTAAAATTCCAGATTGGTATACAGGGCATCATGAATCCATGCCGAACGGGCGATGGTCGTCTGCACACTGTCTTCCTTATAAGGCAGAGGGAAATGCGTCCGATACAGCTGGAACTGCTTGTCTGAGGCATACGTATAGACAAAGTCGTCAAATGTCTCATCCAGATTTTCAGGGACATCCATCATCGCACGCACGGAATCAGCCGCCACGGAATCGGCAGCCACTGAATCTACAGTCACAACTCCGCTATTCACTCTCTTGGCTCCTTGACCGTTGCTGCATGCGCCAAACAACAGAAGCACGATTATTCCGATAGATAACGTTTTCATACCTTCTTTAAATTGGCACAAAAGTAGGTCTTTTCTCAATAGTAACAAAAGATTAAGGAGACAAATCCGTGTTGCCTTTCGCCCAAACAAAATCTTTACATTGAGGTCTGTATAGATTTTGCTGATATACGAGAATCAAAAGGTGGTAATCAAAACGACAACGACTATTTCCATAAGTTTATTGTTCAGTTGGTGGTTTAACAATAATACGCCAAGAACCAGCCTTATCAGAACCTTCATGAATGAGAATGCCTCTGTCTCGAAGATTCTTGATATTTTTCTCTATAGCGCGCTTTGTTACACCAACCTTATCAGCCATATTATCAGCTGTAATTGATGGGTCAGCAATAACGAGGTCAATTATCTTTTGTACAGTTTTACTGACTTTCTTAGATGTTTCGGATGTATCCCCGCACTTATCTGCATTTACACCGAACTTTTTCACCGAACTTTTGCTCGTTACACCGAACATTTTTGCATTTACACCGAACTCTTTGACCGAACATTTTTCGTTTACAGGACACTTTTCCTATTTACCCTATTAGCAGCTTCTTCCACAGATATTCTTCCATCCTCACTCCAGTTCAAATTATATAAAGTAGTATAAAAAGAAGCAGCTTCCGTTTGATATTGCGGTTCTTTTCCTAACAAAAAGTTGGGAAGTTTTTCTGTAAGCTCTCTCATTTTACGTAAGCCGGAACCACGTTTCTCCATATAGTTTAACTGTGTGAACACTTCTGCAATAACGGGATTACGGCGCATGGACGGCACTTTACTTATATCCCGATCTTGAATCTGTGTACCGTCAAGCATGGCCCCCGGTGATACCAGTTCGACGCGGTCATCATAAATATCTATATGCACTTCACCACCCATTATCGTATAATCTCTATGAATGAGGTGATTTACCAGTCCTTCAAAGAGGGCACGATCGGTAGACCAACAATCTCTCCGTCATCGTTTACTCCATAAAACAGACTGCCACCCTCCGTATTGGCAAAAGCTGACACGGATTTAAGCCATGATTTTATTTTCTTACGTTCCAACATTTCCTTGAAATCGTAAGCAGAACATTCTACTATCAATTTATTATTGTGTATCTGCATCATTTCCTTATTGTTGTTCAGGCATAAAGTCTTGATTCCATATACAAAGGTAAGTATAAAGCTGAAGAATACGTTAAAATTATCACTGTCATTCGATTGTTATGCGCTGATACCACTATCAATATGGGATCACATCAGAAAAATTTCCCCTAATCTTTACATTTCTTATAAGGCAGTTTTGAAAAAGGAATCCGACCCAAGCCTTCTTCCAGCGTATATTGAGCATACAGATGTACGAAGAATACGCAAATCAGGCAAATCAAGGTACAAAAGCGTTTCATAATCTATTCATTGTTTCAGGTTCAAGGGCTACATACCGGGTGCCCAGATATCCAGGTTATACAATTGGTCGTAGGTGTAATATTTCTCAGGGAACGGACGTTCTCCGATTTTTACGAACTTACCTCCTTTCACTTGATAGAGTTCGTCTATACGATAAGCACGTACCGGTGCCCGCTTTGTTAAATACTCATGATAAGTAATATGTGCCGGTTCAGTAACGACTAAATGGGATACGATAATGGTCAAGTCCTTGCCAATCCGATACTGCTTGATAGCAATATTACTATTAAGGGTGCAACCTTCCAATACATCAGTGATGTTTCCGTTCTCATCAGCCAAAAAGAGCTGATCATTCAAATAATCAGTGGCTCCTCCAAAGGTAACTGCACCAAGCACGTACTTTGAATCAGGGATTTTCACCTTCAGATAAAGAGAAGGATACAAATCCTCATTCTTATAAGCGCGGATATACTGTGTGGATTGCAAATCCTCATAGAGATTGTCCGGTATAACCGTGTTGATGGGAAATTCGCCCAAATAAGGGAATAGAGTCCACTTGCGACTAGAATAAGGAAGATCTACAAAAGGGACAGCATCTAGAGCCTGTTTAACAGTCTTGACATCCTGAGCAATACACCAATCTGCAGTCATCATGCTCAACATACAAATAAGTAATAGCAATCGTTTCATAATCATTTATTAGGTCTAATTTGTACTACATTATAAACTTTTTTACCATCCCATTTATAACCACTAATTTTATCTTCCTTTGGATCATAGTATAACCGATTCCCAGAGACTGCATTATGTGCCTGATTCTTATAACGTCCCGTCTCAATATAGGTAAAATAATATTGTTCTTTCTCCGAATCATACCCTCGTCCTGTTATAACAACCCAATGATCCGTCAGATTATTGCCGGAATGCGTGAATCAAAACTGACACAGCAAGTACCTTCATACTCAACAGGCAGATAGCGTTCCTTATAAGGCAGTTTCGAAAAAGGAATCCTATCCAAACCTTCTTCAAACGTATACTGAGCATACAGATGTACGAAGAATACGCAAACAAAGCAAATCAAGGTGAAAAAGCGTTTCATAATCCATTCATTGTTTCAGGTTCAAGGGCTACATACCGGGGGCCCAGATATCCAGGTTATACAATTGGTCGTAGGTGTAATATTTCTCAGGGAACGGACGTTCTCCGACTTTTACGAACTTACCTTCTTTCACTTGATAGAGTTCGTCCATACGATAAGCACGTACCGGTGCCTCATTTGTCAAATACTCATCATAAGTAATGTGCGCCGGCTTGGTTACGACCAGATGGGAGACCGTGATGGACAGGTCCTCGTAAATCCGATACTGCTTGATGGCAATATTGCTGTTGAGGGTACAGCCTTCCAATACATCGGTGATGTTCCCGTTTTCATCAGCCAAAAAGAGCTGATCGTTCCAATAATCTGTAGAACCTCCAAAAGTGACAGCCCCTAATATATAATGTGTTGCAGGAACTTTCATCTTCAAATAAAGTGAAGGATATAAGTCTTCCGAACGACTGGCATGAATGTATTGAGTACATTGCAAGTCTTCATAAAGCTTATCCGGAATCACAGTATTGATGGGAAATTCTCCTAGATAACTATAATTTGTCACTTTCGAAGTCATATAAGGTGGTTCTACAAAAGACACCGCATCCAGTGCCTGTTTGACGGTCTTGATGTCCTGAGCGAAACTCCAATCCGTGAGGAGGATGCTCAGCATGCAAAGAAGGAATAGCAATCGTTTCATAATTAGGGTTTTCAGTTATTTCATGCAACGTTTTATCGAGTGTCGGGGGTTGCCCGCCCGGGGCGTCAGACAACTTACCCCCGGAAATCGCCTGACAGTCCCATACGGGCGGACAACCTCCGACACTGCAAGGCTTCTGTCAGACCGACTGACACAGGCCGTCAGCAAGTCACAAAGATACGTTTGAAACAAGCCATCTTCCAAAGGAGAAATTTAAGATTTAGGATTCTTTTTGGATAAGATTCTCATTTGTATATCATACACTTATAGAATATTCTTCACAGGATTTTTCGTTTCATCCCGTACTTGCAGGGCGGACTGACGTACTTCGGTTTGAGAAAAAGACGTAAGTCTCGCGTATGCGGTACCTGCCCCGGGAAACGAATTGTTAAAAGGGACCGTCCGTTTTGTCAGAATGCAGCCGTACTTCCACTTTTGCTTGACAGATTTCACAGAATGGGACTTTTGCCCTAACGCATACTTTTCAAAATCCGGGCAAACCAGCGCGCAAACGTAAATGAATGCAAACAAAAAGCCGGAAAAGAGGACTTGGTTTTAGAAAACTATACACTTCATTTTCGAAATCCTTACATTTTAACGCTCAAACAATATTGTTTCACGCGTCAAACACTTGTGTTTGGGAAGTCAAACAATATTGTTTCACCTCCCAAACAATATTGTTTCGTCCGCGAAAGTCAAATGTTTGGAAAATGAAACGCAAAAACATCAAGTTTCATTCGCTGGAAGGAGAGCCGTGTCAACAAATCGGATGGTAATAAAAGGGAGGGATATTTCCGTTTACAAGAAAACAGGTGAACCGTGTTTCATCTTTACACATGGCAGATGGAAAGCACCAGGAGCTTATCGGCGACAATCTGCATTTTGCGAATCGTCTGAGAAGGGCCTCGGAATCCACGAAAGCGTATTTTGGTGCGAGGAAGGGCACCGGGAAGGGCTTCGTTTGACAAAATGTCAATTCCGGGAAGCGACGGGACCGGAAGGCAGCGCGTCCGCTCATCGGCTGACAGAAAGGGAAGCAGAATGAAAATATTTCCTCGTCGGCTAAAAACAACCATTATTCCACAGATTTCATTACCTTTGCAACGATTTTGCACACAGACAAACAAAACATTAAGGACACAATAATGATAGCAAAGATTCAACAACTTCTATCAGAGGTAGAGACCTTGAAGGCCAACAGTGCCGAGGAACTGGAAGCACTGCGCATCAAATACCTCAGCAAGAAAGGGGTCATCAGTGAACTGATGGCGGACTTCCGCAATGTGCCGGCTGAACAGAAAAAGGAGGTCGGCATGAAGCTCAACGAACTGAAACAACGCACGCAGGAGCGCATCGCCGCCCTGAAAGAGGTGTTCGAGAGTCAGGACCACGGCTGCGACGAACTCGACCTGACCCGCACGGCTTACCCCATCGCTCTGGGCACACGTCATCCGCTCTCCATCGTGAAGAACCAAATCATCGACATATTCGCCCGCATGGGCTTCAACATCGCCGACGGTCCCGAGGTGGAGGATGACCTCCACGTCTACACGAAGCTGAACTTCGCCGCCGACCACCCGGCACGCGACATGCAGGACACCTTCTTCGTGGATGTCGACCCAGACGACGTGACGCGCAACGTCATCCTGCGTTCGCACACCAGCTCCGTGCAGGTGCGCACCATGGAACGCCAGCAACCGCCCATCCGCATCATCTGCCCGGGACGTGTCTACCGCAACGAGGCCATCAGCTACCGTGCACACTGCTTCTTCCACCAGGTGGAAGCGCTCTACATCGACAAGGGGGTATCGTTCACCGACCTGAAGCAGGTGCTGCTGCTCTTCGCACAGGAGATGTTCGGCAGCGACACGAAAATCCGTCTGCGTCCGTCCTACTTCCCCTTCACGGAGCCCAGTGCCGAGATGGACATCAGCTGCAACATCTGCGGCGGCAAGGGCTGTCCCTTCTGCAAGGGTACCGGATGGGTGGAAATCCTCGGCTGCGGCATGGTGGACCCCAACGTGCTGGAAGCCTGCGGCATCGACAGCAAGATCTACAGCGGCTACGCACTGGGCATGGGCATCGAGCGCATCACCAACCTGAAATATCAGGTGAAGGACCTGCGCATGTTCTCCGAGAACGACGTCCGCTTCCTGCGCGAGTTCGAGGCTGCCAACTGACATACCGGTGCATGTGTGAAAGGCTTATCTGCCGGCAAGGAGTCTGCCGACGGGTAAGCCTTTCGCCCAAGCGCCCTATCCAAGCAAGAACTTTTACCATACAATGAAGGACAGACTATTCACTCCCAGCTACTATTTCATCCTGGCAGCCAACTTCCTGCTGTTTTTCGGATTCTGGTTCCTGATGCCCGTGCTTCCCTTCTACCTCCAGGAGGTCTTCCGGGTCAATGAGTCGGGCATCGGCATCATCCTGGCTTCCTACACGGTGGCATCGCTCTGCATCCGTCCGTTCTCGGGCTATCTCATCGACACCTTCGCCCGCAAGCCCCTCTACCTGCTCGCCTATTTCGTGTTCACCTGCATGTTTGCCGGCTACATCGTGGCAGGTGCCCTCACACTGTTCGTCATCTTCCGCGTCATCCACGGACTGTCGTTCGGCATGGTAAGCGTCAGCGGAAACACCATCGTCATCGACATCATGCCGTCGTCGCGACGTGGCGAGGGACTGGGTTACTACGGGCTGGCAAACAACTTTGCCATGTCGACGGGACCGATGGCAGGACTTTTCGCCCACAATGCCGGCGCCTCGTTCACCCTCATCTTCACCTGTTCGCTGCTGTCCGCCGCGTTGGGGTTCGTCATGGCAACTCTGGTGAAGACACCCTACAAGGCACCCGTCCGTCGTGAGCCCATCTCCCTCGACCGCTTCATCCTCCTGAAGGGCATGCCGGCGGGACTCGCCCTGCTGCTGCTGTCCATCCCCTACGGCATGACGACCAACTATGTCGCCATGTATGCGCAGGAAATCGGGCTGGATGTCGAGACAGGCTTCTTCTTCACCTTCATGGCGGTGGGCATCGCCATCTCCCGACTGTTCTCCGGACGGATGGTCGACCGAGGAAAAATCACCCAGGTCATCTCGGCAGGCAACTGTGTGGTCATCGTCTGCTTCTTCCTGCTGGCAGCCTGCGAGAACCTCTACGCCTGGTCGGCAACGGCAGCCGGCTACCTCTTCTTCGGTGTCGCCCTGTTCCTGGGCATCGGGTTCGGCACCATGTTCCCCGCCTTCAACACGCTCTTTGTCAACCTGGCTCCCAACAGCCAGCGCGGCACAGCCACCTCGACCTACCTCACCTCGTGGGACGTAGGCATCGGTCTGGGCATGGTGGCAGGCGGATACATCGCCCACATCAGCAATTTCCACGACGCCTACCTGTTCGGTGCCACGCTCACCATCATCTCGGCGCTCTATTTCCGTTTCAAGGTCACTCCACATTTTAATCATAACAAGGTAAGATGAAAAAACAAGAACTCTATGACCGGGTCATGGCGTACATGCGCGAGGCAATCCCCGTCGCCGAGACCGAGCTGCACTACCGGAACCCCTACGAACTCCTGGTGGCAGTCATCCTCTCGGCACAATGTACGGACAAGCGGGTGAATCTCATCACCCCTGCCCTGTTCGAGGCATACCCCACCCCGGAAGTGATGGCAGCCGCCACCCCGGAAGCCGTCTTCGAGTACGTCCGCAGTGTCTCCTATCCCAACAACAAGGCCAAGCACCTGGTGGGCATGGCACGCATGCTGGTTAATGACTACCACGGCGAGGTGCCCGACACGCTGGAGGAACTGGTCAAGCTCCCCGGCGTGGGACGGAAGACTGCCAACGTCATCCAGGCGGTGGTGTTCAACAAAGCCGCCATGGCGGTCGACACCCATGTCTTCCGTGTGAGCCACCGCATCGGACTGGTCCCCGACCGTTGCACCACCCCGCTCAGTGTAGAAAAAGAACTGACAAAGTATATCCCCGCAGAGGTCATCCCCACTGCCCACCACTGGCTCATCCTGCATGGACGTTACACGTGCATCGCCCGTCGGCCGAAGTGTGAACAATGTGGTCTGAATTTGCTATGCAAACATTACAAAAAGGAGCACAAACTCCGGGAAGCTGACAAATCTGAAACCAATCCGGGTACTTCCGAAGCGAAATAAGCCGGGCAAACGCCTTGACTGAAAGCATAAAATTCCTACCTTTGCGTGCACAGAATATTGCCAAGAACTAAAATCCATATAACAAAAAATCAAAAACACTATGCAAACCATTGACAACTTCAATTTTGCCGGAAAGAAGGCATTTGTCCGTGTAGACTTCAACGTTCCCCTGGACGAGAATTTCAACATCACCGACGATACCCGCATCCGTGCAGCCATGCCTACCTTGAAAAAGATCCTGGCCGATGGCGGTATGCTGATCATTGCTTCTCACATGGGACGCCCCAAGAAGAACCCGGATCCCAAGTATTCGTTGAAACACATCCTGGCTCATGTATCTGAAGTGTTGGGCGTAGATGTCAAATTTGCTGACGACTGCCAAAAGGCTCAAGATATCGTGGCTTCCCTGAAACCGGGCGAGGCTGTCCTGCTGGAGAACCTCCGCTTCTATGCAGAAGAGGAAGGCAAACCCCGCGGTCTTGCCGACGATGCTTCGGAAGAAGAGAAGAAGGCTGCCAAGAAGGCCATCAAGGAAAGCCAGAAGGAGTTCACCAAGGTGTTGGCTGCCTATGCTGACTGCTATGTGAACGACGCCTTCGGTACGGCACACCGTGCACATGCCTCTACGGCTCTCATCGCCGACTACTTCGATGCCGACCACAAGATGTTCGGTTACCTGATGGAGAAAGAGGTGAAGGCTGTCGACAAGGTGATGAACGACATCAAGCGTCCGTTCACTGCCATCATGGGCGGCTCGAAGGTGTCGACCAAGATTGAAATCATCGAGAACCTGCTGACCAAGGTGGACAACCTAATTCTCGCCGGCGGCATGACCTACACGTTCATGAAAGCCATGGGCGGAACGGTCGGTACTTCCATCTGCGAGGAGGACAAACTCGACCTGGCGCTGGACATCATGAAGAAAGCCAAGGAAAACGGCGTGAACCTGGTACTGGCTGTCGACACCAAGGTGGGCGATGCCTTCTCCAACGACGCCAACACGAAGATTGTTCCTTCCAAGGAAATTCCCGACGGATGGGAAGGTATGGACATCGGTCCGAAGTCCGAGGAACTGTTTGCCAACGTCATCAAGGGTTCGAAGACCATCCTGTGGAACGGTCCGACCGGCGTGTTCGAGTTCGACAACTTCTCACACGGTTCGCGTGCCGTGGGTGAAGCCATCGTGGAAGCTACCAAGAACGGTGCCTTCTCACTCGTGGGTGGCGGCGACTCCGTGGCTTGCGTGAACAAGTTCGGCCTTGCCAGCGGCGTATCTTACGTGTCAACCGGTGGCGGTGCCTTGCTGGAAGCCATCGAAGGCAAAGTACTGCCGGGCATCGCAGCCATCAAAGGCTAAGGCTATTGGTTTGTATACCCTACTTTCGCAGACTCCGACAGCTGCCGGGCAAGCTCCGGTCAACGGACAGGCCGGAGTCTGCGAAACTTCAATTCCATGAAGAAAGAGGCTGTCTCAACCTGCACATCAGGCCGGTTTCTTGCATGCAGACGACGCAGGGTTCCTGCTTCCCGGTGCAACGGGAAGGGCTTTCCCCGCATCATCGGTGTCCTCTGCGCCTGAAGCACACGCCTTGAGACATCCTCTTTCTTTTGTCTTTCTCACCCATCCATCGTTCAGCTATGAGACTAAAAGCTACAGCCCTTCTCTGCTTCTGTCTGGGACTCGTGTCCCTGGCTTCATGCGGACTGTTCCG
Organism: Mediterranea sp. ET5; assembly: GCF_023337025.1. Taxonomy (NCBI): domain Bacteria; kingdom Pseudomonadati; phylum Bacteroidota; class Bacteroidia; order Bacteroidales; family Bacteroidaceae; genus Mediterranea; species Mediterranea sp. ET5. Next base: position 77,262 of record NZ_JAMBLN010000012.1, read on the forward strand.
GAAGGAGAAACCCGTCGCCGTGAAGCCCGACCTGGTCATAGGCTACTTCCCGTCGAGCGACATGCTGCCTTTCTACCTGGCACTCCAACAGGGATACTTCGATTCGTTGCAGGTCAGACCTTTCTTCCTGCGGATGGAATCGAAGCTTCAATGTGACACGCTCTACCGCAAGGGACGGCTTGACGGCTGCATCTTTGACCTGACCGATGCCCTGCGCATGTCTGCACAAGGCAACCGCATCCATCCCGTCATGGGCAACGAGGGGTGCTTCTACCTGCTCGGCACGCCCGACTCGACCATCCTGACACACACTGCCCTGAAGGACCGCACCATCGCCGTGGCAAGCTATACGGCTGCCGACTACCTTGCCGACCGCCTCATCCGCAGTGCGGGACTGACCAACGACGAGGTGAGCAAACCGGCCATCGGCGACGACGTGACACGGATGGAGATGCTGCTCAACGGACAGGTGGATGCCGGCATCTTCCGCGAGCCCTACTCCACACAGGCGGTGCGGAGGAAAGCCCTGAAGCTGTACTCCTTCCGCGAGCTTGACGAAATCACCACCGTGACGGCTTTCAGCCAACAGGCACTGAACAAGAAAGCCGAGTCCATCCGCAAGCTCATCCGGGCATACGACCGGGCAGTGGACTACATGAACTCCCACCCCGTGAGAAGCTGGTACCGCCCTGTAGCAGACAGCATCGGCTTCCCCCACTGGAAGGCGCCCATCCGCATCGCCCCGTTCCACCGGGCACGCCCCATCCCGCAAGCACACGTCGATTCTGCCGCCCAATGGATGAAGCGCTACGAGCTGATTCCGGCAGAATTCTCCGCCGACATTGTCGACCGCACCGTGCTGAACAGTCTGAGGAAGAAGAACTAACATTCCCCTTTTTCATCGAACATTGAACCATGACTTATAAACGATTCTACGCGCTGGTGCTGGCAGCACTGCTGGTCCTGCCTGCCTGCGCCCAACTGAAACTGAAAGAGATTGCCAGCGTCCCGCAATTCGGGGGTTACCTCGTCGGACGCGCCCAATATACCAACGACCGCACCTCCAAGAACGGGGGCGGCTTTGACCTGCGCATGGTGCGCGGCTACGTCAAGGGAACCATCCTGAAGGAGTGGAACTACTACATCCAGCTGGAGTACAGCGGGGCACCGGGAGTGGACAAAGGGGTCCGCCTGCTTGATGCCTACGGCGAGTGGAAACGCTTCCCCGAATTCAGCGTGAAGTTCGGACAGATGAAGCGCGTCTTCACCTTCGAGAATCCTTACAGCCCCTGGGACACGGGGTTCGGCAACTACTCCCAGCTGGTGCAGAAGCTGGCAGGCATGAGCGACCGTGTGGGCGAACATTCGTCAGGCGGACGTGATGCCGGCATCGTGGTGCAGGGCGACTTGTTCCCTGCCGAAGACCACCGCTGGCTGCACTACCAGGTGGGCATGTACAACGGACAGGGCATCAACCACTCTGACGAGAACAAACAGAAGGATGTCATCGGCGGTCTGTGGGTATCCCCGACCAAGGAACTGCAAATCGGTGCCTTCGGCTGGACGGGACGCTACACCAAGAACAATGTCACCGTCGACCGCAACCGCATGGCGTACGGCATCAAGTACGAGGGCGACTGGACGGTGCGTGCCGAATATGCCACCTCACAGGGTGGAAAGACCGACAACCGGTTTGCCGCCACACGCGCCGACGCCTGGTATGTCTCCGTGGGGGCTCCCCTCTGCAAGAAGCTGAAGGCCTATGCCGTGTGGGACGTGTACCGCGACGAGAAGACGAGCGACACGCAGAATGCTCTCTACACGCTCGCCCTGAACTACCGACTGTGGAAGAACCTCATGATACAGGGCACCTACAGCTACACCGACGGCAGCCAGGCTGCCTACTCCGATACAGGAGAACGGAGCGTGAGCAAGAACAACTACCACACCGCCATGCTCCAGCTTTACGTACGTTTCTAATCACTGCATACGACAATGAACAACGCCAATCAGATCCAGACACACTATCAGAGCATCGCTGCCCTGCTGGCAGACCACCGGCTGAAGCAGGCGCTCGACGAACTGGGGTCGTTCGTAAAGGAGGTACCCGAATGGGACCTGCACAGCCAGTTTGACGAGCTACAGACTGCCTACCGCTACATGCTCCAGTACTTCCGCCGCAACGTGAGCGACCCGCAACGTGAGCGTCTTCATGCCGACCTGCTCAGAAAGACCTATGCCTTGAACGAACGCCTGCTCATGGTGCAGATGGAGCTGATTTCGTCGGAACTGTTCTATGCCACCCTCCGCGAGCAGAAACAGGACGCACGCAGCCTGGCAGACTATCGCCTTGTCTTCGAGACGTTCGCCGAGGACATGGCGATGACGCGCCTGCTCCATCAGGGTGAACAGCTGACGGCAGAGCTGGACAAGCTGCACACCAGCCACGAGTCGGCACAGAACAGCCTGTTCAACAAAGTGTGGACCTCGCCGGCATGGGGTGCCGACATGCTGGAGGAGGCGCGCACCTTCCTCGCATCGGTACTGGTGCCTTCCAACGACCTGGCACTCTTCGTGAGTGCGGTGACGATGGGACTGCTGCAGGTGTTCGATGCCCGCAAGCTGCACTGCCTCTTTGATGCCTGCGAACACACCGACACCCAGGTGGCACAGCGTGCGCTGACAGGCATCGTCCTGGCATGTCTCGCCTATGAGAAAAGACTGACGGCGGAACCGGAACTGCTGGCACGCCTGCAACTGTTGCAGGAGAAGCCGGACTTCACCCGACGGCTGCTGGAGATGCAGATTCAGCTGCTGCGCATCCGCGAGACCAAGAAGGCAGACCGCAAGATGCGCGATGAAATCATCCCCGAGGTCCTCAAGAACAGCCGCAACATCAACCGCTCGAAAATCAACTTCATCGAGCTGGACGAAGAGACGCTCCTCGATGACAAGAACCCGGAATGGAAGAAGTGGGAGGAGGAGAATGCAGGACTGACCAGCAAGATGCAGGAGCTGGGCAACATGCAGATGGAGGGCATCGATGTCTACATGAGCACGTTCTCCCAGCTGAAGAGCTTCCCGTTCTTCCGCAACGTCTGCAACTGGTTCTACCCCTTCGACCCGCAACACAGCGTGGTCGTCCGTGTCTTCCCCGAAGAGGAACAGCAGAAGAACTTTATGGTGCGCGGCATCCTCGCCTCGCCTTTCTTCTGCAACTCCGACAAATACTCCTTCTGCCTCACGGTGAACAACATCCCCGCCAAGCAACGGGAGATGTTCGCCTCCGGCTTTCCCGGACAGAACGAGCTGCCCCAGGAGGCGGAAGCCTGGAAACAGGAGAATGCCTCAGCCGAAGTCATCAACCGGCAATACCTGCAAGACCTCTACCGCTTCTTCAAGGTGCATCCCCGACGCCATGAGTTCACCGACATCTTCGAGACGTTGTCCTTCAACTTCCGCGATAACAGCCTCCTGCGTCCGCTCCTCTCCGATGCCGACGCACGTCGCAAGGTGGCTGAATACCTGTTTCACAAGGAATACTACGACGAGTCCCTGCGTCTGTTTGACGAGCTTGTCGCGGACGAAGCTGTGGATGCGGAGCTGTTCCAGAAGGTGGGATTCTGTCACCAGAAGACCAAAGACTATCCGAAGGCAATCGAGGCATACCTGCAAGCCGATGTGCTGAAGCCGGATGTGCTGTGGACCATCCGTCACCTGGCGCAGTGCTTCCGCCTGTCGAAGGAACCGGAAGCTGCCCACCCCTACTACCTGAAGGCGCTGGAAATGCAACCGGACAACCTCGCCCTGCTGCTCCAGACGGGGGAATGCGAAGTGGAGATGGAACGTTACGAGGATGCTTTTGCCCGCTTCTTCAAGGTGGAATACCTCGACGGAAGTTCCCTGCGTGCCCGTCGCTGCATCGCCTGGTGTTCGTTCATCACCGGCAAGTATGACCAGGCAGAGAAATACTACAACCAGTTGCTCCAAGCCGACAAACCCGACGTGCAGGACTACCTGAATGCCGGTCACACCGCCTGGGTGCAAGGCAACACGGAACGTGCCGTATCTCTGTACCTGAAGGGCTGCCGTGCGAAGGGCGATACGGAGTCGTTCATCGACCTCCTCTTCAAGGACCGGGAGGAACTGGAACGTCAGCATGTCTCTCCCGACGACCTGACCCTCATGGCGGATGTGCTGCGCTATGGGGAGGGGGAGTAAAGAAATATAGAAGGGCTTCGGTGCATGAAAGGAACAGGGGAAGAGCAAAAGAGTCGTGTTACAAAACCTTAAAGTTCTTCCCTTCTCATGGTAGTTTTTCGACAAAGGACAGTCTTCGGGTAAAAGACTTGCATATTCTAACAAAAACTTACCATTATGAGAACAAGATTTTTGCTCCTTTTTGTCAGTATGCTCCTGCTCCTTTCATGCGAAAAGAAGGATTATTCACCCCACATCTCTCCGAACTGGTTTACCCTGTCCGATAAGAATGCGGAAGTACATGTCGAAGTAGATCCGGATTGCGAAATGTGGGGATTCAACATGGACGAATCTCCCATGTATCCTATCACGGAAGAAATGAAGGAAAAGTCCATGAGCATCCAGCCCATTGACGAACACCACCAAGCAACCATCTACTGCAAAGAAAATCAGTTAGACAAGATAGACTTTGGTGTGATGACCATCGAGAAAGAGGGAAAAGGCAAGTACAAAATCCTATTCACTCCTAAAGACGGTTTGCCCGTTCCACAATTTATCACCTGCGGTTTCATGTCAGCCGAAGGAAGAGCCAATTTAGTTATTCTCTTCAAACGACAAATCCGGGACACAGACTATGATGACTTCTAACCGCTGAAAGCAATCCTTCGACTTTCGCAAGCTGAAGTCGCAGTAAATAAGAAGCCCGAATCGCATTAGACCACTCTGAGCCTAATGACGATTCGGGCTAAATCGTACTTATCTCACTCCGCAGGCATCACCACATCCGCCTTACGCTCACGAGGCAGGACATCCAGCCGTTTCACCTGCCCGTCTTCATAGAGCACCTCCACCGTCGTGTTGCCCGGTGCATGGAGCTTGAAGTGGACATCCCGGTCGCGAGGCCATGCCGGAAGGATGTATATCCTGTCACCTTCCGTCTGCAGAAGCATCTCCTGCAGACCAATCATGCCGCTGCCACCCCAGTTGTGGTCGGGAGTCCAGTCGTAGCCGGGACCCCAGAAGGCAGGGAAACGGTGCGGACCGTCAGCCAGCTTCTCATCCGTCCACTTCACCGCCTCATCCGTCAGACCCAGACAGGCAGCCCAGATGTTGTCCTGCTTCCAGCCCTTCGACGTGCGGAACTTCAGCGCGTCGGCATCATGGAGATAGGTGTTGCGCGCCACTTCCAACCCTTCCGCGTCCGCCGAAGCGACGGTGTGGATACGCCACGGGAAGACGGGATAGAGCTGAGGAGTCTCCACATTGTTGATGCGCTCCCAGGTCTTTGCCGGCGCAATCATCTCCCGTCCGTCGACCACCCGACGGGGAATCTCCGGGATGCGGGCGAGCAGGCTGCGCCATGCCGAGGTGGCTGTATCGCCCTGCGCCTCCTTCACCTCGATGAGGGTGCGCGTGACCGTCTGCAGGGCGGCAACGGTCGAGGCGGCATTGTTCGCCATCTTGTAAGTCTCACAACCGGAACCGGGGAAAAGCACCAGCTTGCCGTCGGCATCCAGGGCGTTCCGACCGCGACGGGAAGCCAGGTAGCGGTAGTGCTCGTCAAAGAACGTCAGTGCACTCTCCACCAGGGGAAGATAGCGGCTGATGTCAGCCTGACGGTAACGGTATGTCTCCAGAATCATCTGGCAGAACTCCAGCACGGTGTCCCACTCATACTCCAGCCAGGCATTGTACTCCAGTCCAGGGTCAAACCAGGAGGGACGTTTCGTGCCGTACTCCGCCGGGTTGGGTAGTCCGAAGTTCTCTATCTGCTCGCAGAAGCAGCCCCCGGCATGCCCCCAGTAGACCAGGCTCCGCAGCTCGGCATTGCCAAGCATGCGCAGGTAGGTGTCAAACTGCGACGGCATCAGGTCGAAGTCCCCGCTCTTGAGCATTCCCCAATAGACGAGGCGCTGGTTCTGCGCCGTCATCGTGCCTCCTCCCCACTTGCGGTAGTCGGGTGTAAAGGCTTGCGTGGAGTCCACCCCGCAAGGGTCGAACGTGAAGAGTCCGCCGTTGAACTTCGTCGGGTAGGCTCCGTAGGCATTGCAACCCAGCATGTAGCGGAAGAGCGTGTAGTTGCGTGCCAAGGTTCCTGCCTTGCTGCCGGCTGGCGCGTCGATGAAGCTGCGCTGCCAGAAGGCGTTCCACCAGGCACGTGTCTCCCGGCGGTCGCTCTCGGTACGGACGGAAGCCACGGTCTGCCGCAAGCCGTCCTTCCATGCCTCCAGGTCGGGGGTCTGCCGGGTATGCAGGGCTATCAGCACCTCGTGCCGACGGGCTGCCTGCCGTGCACGGAACTGCCAGGCACGGAAGTCCGTACCGGCATACGTCGCGTCCGCTGTCCCGACGAAGGTGAGATTCGTGCCCCACAGCTTTCCGCCGCTCACCAAGTTCCCGATGGGGTTCATCAGACGGGACTTGACGCCCTCCAGCCCTTGCTGTGCGACGACCTCGTCAAAGACCGTCCGCCCGGGGTTGCGGTGGTAGAAGAGCACGCCGTCATCCGTGGGCTCCATCACGTCGTGCGTCGTCACCGCCTTCTTGGGAATCGCCCACTTGTAGGAGCACTGCTGTCCCTCTCCCTTGCGCAGCGGACGGTCGGCATACCGCCAGTTCTCGTACGTCAGCGTATAGGTAAAGGGCCGTTTGCCCGACAGCTCCAGGTGCACCACCGGACGGTGCACATCCGCCCACAGCTGCACGGTGACGCCGCGGAGCAGGACCTCCACATAGCCGTCGTTCAGCTTCAGCGTCTGCCGGAAGTCACCGTCCAGCAGCGAGGGGTCGTCCAGCCGGACACGCACACGCCCCTGCTTCAGGAGCGTATTGTGCTCATCAAAGGTACCGCTGCGGCTCAGGTAGAACAGCAGTTCGCCGTTTTCCACCCATACGTTCATGCCGATGTCGCCACCGCCGCAAGGCATCGACTCCGAAGAGTTCCGGCTCGGCGTGGTCCACGTGTAGTCGTCCGGTTGTGCCCACAGGCCGAGGGACACCAGGACGGTCGCTAAGAATGTTGTGAATCGAAGCATCTGTCTCGTCATTTTCAAGGTCCGACAATACGGAGAAACCGCTGACGAAGTTCCTTCCTCGTCAGCCGACGTCCGTACAGACCGGACTTAGGTTATCTGTTAATCATACTTTCCAGGCACACACTTCTTCATACAAGCTCCCCAAGAAGCATCCATGAATCCGGCAAGCCGAGTCCCAAAAGGAGTTCCACAGCTTGGGACTCGAAGTTCCACGGCTTGGGACTTGGAGTTCCACGGCCTGGGACTCGCGGTTCCACGGCGTGGGACTCACGGTTCCACGGCGTGGGACTCACAGTTCCACGGCGTGGGACTGACAGTACCATGAAGCAGGTGTCCCAAGGTGTTGCTGAAGGGGTCAGTATTCTTCCGTGAAGTCGTAGATGTCCCGATACGCATCGAAATGCAAATCGCCCGTGTAGCCGTAACGGTGGAAGAGGTTGATGATCCACTTCTGCTGTTCGGGGGTGAGCATCCGCTCGCCGTGATGGAAGCGGTAGTAGGTTGTCTTTCCACCCAGGTAAGCCCGGATGCGGTTGCGCAACGTGGAGCTGTCTTTCTGCTTCACCTCGGCGAAGAGGGCGGTAAACCCACAGGCAGCATGGATGATGCGTGCCTCCTTGTACATCTTGCAGGTGTTGCCCTGTCGTGCCGTCGGGTAAACTGCCTGACCGCAAACCCGGTCGCCCGGAAGGCAGCTTCCGGCAAGGAAACGGATGCAGGTGTCCGACTTCGGACAATCGCCCTGAAAACAGAGGGAAAACATGGGTGGAATCTGGTCAAAGGTCAAAGAAATTCTTGTATCCATAAAGCGTCAGGTTTTGGTTAGTCAAGTGGAAGAAGGCGGACGAATGTCCGCCTCCCTTATTTGATGTCTTTTGTTTCGGGCCAGTTGTCGGAACGGAACGAAGAGACGGGGATTTCCTCGCCGAAGAGGTCTCCGTCGACCCAGTTCGTGAAACCGTAGCGCACGGCAACGGGATGAGCCACTTCGCTGCTCTTCACATAGACGTGCTTCTGCACAATCCATGCCTCGGCAGGATGGAAGACGCGGTCCTCGCCTGCAACTTGGAAGTTCTTTGAGGTGAACACGCCCTTGCCGGCGGGCCACATCTTGTTGCGGTCGAACGTGATGATGACGGTGTCGCCCTTCACCTCCATCTCCTTATAGACGGGAGGGTCGCAGACGAGACCCTTCATGCCGTAGGTCTTGCAGAGCGCCTGCAGTGCCAGCCGTTCGCCTGCCTTGTTCTTCTGACGCGGATGGATGCATGTCTCCAGTCCGGCATCGAGCAGCACCGCCATGCCGCTGTTGGGAATCAGCTCGGCAGCTTTCGCCTGCTGTTCGCGCAGGAAAGCGGAATTGGGCACTTCCTCGCCCTCCTTGAAGAGGAGGCTGTAGTCATAGGGAGCAATCTGGCAGAAGTAGAAGGGGAAGTCGCCCTGCCCCCATTCCGTGCGCCAGCCGCGCACCATGGTGCTGAGCTGGTCGGCATAGCTCCATGCCCGGTCGTAGTTGTCCTCGCCCTGGTACCAGATGACGCCCCGCATCGTGTAGCCGATGAGCGGATGCAGCATGCCGTTGTAGAGCACGGTGGCTGTACGGTTCTTCGAGGGGATTTTGCCGCCGGGAGCCGGCACGGGGTACTTGTAGTTCTTCATCCATTCGGGTTTCAGCCAGGCGGGGTTCATCCATGCCTCGCAGGCAGAGCCGCCCCACGCCGTCACAATCAGTCCGACGGGGACACCGTCGAGCACGCGGTTGAGCATCCGCCCGAAGTAGTATGCCGTGGCACTGAACTCCCGCACGCTCTCGGCGCACGCTTCGCTCCAGTGCCCCTTCACCGTGTCTTGCGGTGTCGTCTGTGAGTTCAGACCGACGGTAAAGAGACGGATGTGGGGGTTCCGGCTGTATGCCGCGTCCATGTTGGCACCCTCCACGGGCTGCATCTTGAAGCCCTTCATGGGCATCTCCATGTTGCTCTGTCCGGAGCATACCCAGACTTCGCCAATCAGTACATTCTTCAGGGTCAGGGGCTGTCCGTCGCTGATGGTGAGGTCATAGGGGCCTCCGGCAACGGGCGTTTCCACGGCAAGCTTCCACTTGCCGTCCGCTGCGGCAGTCGTCGTATAGGTCTTCCCGTCCCATCCGGTCTTCACGGTGACGGTCTTCGAGGGGCTTGCCCAGCCCCAGAGGTTGGCTTGGGTCTGCTGTTGCAGCACCATGTTGTCGGCAAAGAATGCCGGCAGTCTGATTTCAGCCCGCAGGCTGACGGCTGCCGACAGCATCAGAGCCAGGGCAGCCAGTGTCTTCAATCCTTTCATGATAGATTTCTTTATTATGGCGGACGGGGGAAAAGCCCCGTCCATTCTCTTTTACTTTACCAATTTCCATTCCAAGGGAGCGGTCAGTCCGGCAGGGAGCAACTCCTTCTCTGCCATCCGGAACCTGGCATTCGTCCAGATGCCGTCGAAGGGAGCCTTGCCCTCGTCCACACCGAGCAACGCGTTCGCCCAGGTATTGGTCACCTCGATTTCAAGGGTATTCTTGCCTTTCTTCAACGCCGAGGTGACTTCCACCTCATAGGGGGCCGTCCATGCCGTGCCGCAGGGCACCCCGTTGACGCGGACGGTAGCCACATCGCTCAAGCCCTTGAACTTCAGGAACACGCGGCTGCCACGCTCGGACTTTCCTGCCTTCCACTTGAACTCCGTCGAGTAGACGGCAGTCCCGGAGTAATAGCGCACCTTCGGGTCGGACGAACGTGTCCAGCTGCGCAGCTCGGTCACGGTCTCGTCCGTATTCAGGGTGTTGTAGTGCACGTTCCACTCCTTCACCTCCAGCGGACGGCGGCGTACGCTTGCCACCGTGGCGTTGCCCACCTTGGATGCCGGACGGCGGAACACGACGAACATCGACTGTGAAGGAGCCAGTGACAGCCCGACTTCCACCCGTCCGTCTTTCTCACGCCAGATGCCCGGCTCGGTGATTTCGCCCGTCATGGGATTCCACAGCTCGGGCTGCATGCCACTGATGCGGAACGAAGCCGTGAAGCTGCTGCTCTCCGCCTCATCCTGGTTGGCGATGAAGTAGATGTCCGCCTCCTCGCCCCGGCGATGCGTCCAGGCAATGTCCTTCGGCACCACGACGTCGCGGTCCAGTCCGAAGTCCGAGAAGCTGTCGTAGAGGAACGGCTTGTCGACCACCAGCACACCTGCCTGATACAGCTCCTTGAGCTTCTTCTCCACTTCGGGAGAGGACACGCGGTTGGGCATCATCGGACGCGTCTGCGGAACGACAAGTACCCGGTACTCGCCACCCCAGGGCATCCGTATCACGCCCTTCGTGTTGTCAGCCTGTGCCAGGCGGAGCAGGGCGTCGCGGTTGAAGGAGTCATAGGCATAGCCGCGCAGGGGGTTCACCCAATCCTCCGGGTCCGCCATGTTTGCCGAGTGAGTCACGCCGACGGGCATGGTGCGCAGCGGCTGTCCGATGTTTGCCAGACGGACGTGCTCGCTCTCCACCCGTTCCCGTCCGAAGATGCCGGGAAGCATCGGGACCAGACGGTCCGGGAGGACTGCCCGACGCGGCATCTCCTCGCCGGTGAACACGGCAATGTCCGTCACGGGCCAGCCGTATTGCAGCAGGGTCTGGCAACGGCGGACGTAGTCGACCAATGCCTTGCCTCCCTGCTCGAACCAGGTATTGTCGCGCTGGAAGAACAGCCCGATGCCGTCGAGCGTCATGCCCGGCTTGCGGTCGAGCCACGGGTTGTGTGCGGTAACATGGAAGAAGAGTTTGTTGATGCCCAGGGCGTAGTTGCGGTCAAAGAGTGCCTTCACCGTGGCAGGCGCCTCGTCCCAGGTGCCGCGCACCTCGGTGCCGCCCTCCGCCTGGATGATGCGTTTGCCGTAGATGTGTCCGCCGCTGATGGCATCGAGTATGTCGTTGGGCTTGTCATGCGTCGGACTGCGGAGCCAGAATTCCCCCATCGGCAGGTCTACCGACTGGTAATGGAGCATGCCGTCGCTCACCATCGTCGGTGCGACACACTCGGCGGAGAACTGGCAGCCATAGTCCCTTGCGCATGCTGCCAGCGTGTCATAGAACACGTCCTTCACCAGCTCGGCACACGTGGTGCGGACATCGCGCAGCACCTGTTCCGAACGGGCTGCCGTCTCCATCGGGATACCTGCCAGCAAGGGCAGGTAGGGCATGAGGTCATAGCCCCGGCGTGCCTTGAACTCGGCGGCGAAATTGTCGCTCCAGTTCTGGCAGCCGCATTCCCAGCTGTCCACGTGCATGTATTTCAGAACCCGGTTCGCCAGGTCGCGGTCCACCATCGTGAAGACCTTGCCGAACCAGTTGTCAAACTGCTTGCGGACAATCTTTGCATCAAACTTGCTGCACTCCAGTCCGCGTCCGCCTCCCGCCGTGGCATTGTCATGTCCCGTGGAGGTATGCCCCATGCGCAGGATGCGCCACTGCCCTTTCGGGAGGGTGGCGACGAGCACGCCGTCCTTCAGAGAGGCGGTGAGGTTGATGACCTCGGACGTCTTAACACAGTCGGCATCGGGCACATCCGTGGCAGGCGTATCCTTCGCCACCCGCCAGACCAGTCCCGCCTTGCCTTCCCACTGGTTGAGGCGTGGCTCGGAGTGCAGGACGAGCTGCTTGATTTTCAGGTTGGGTTTCCACTTGGCGGCGTCCATGTCCTCGCTGCCCGGCTCGCTGCCGGCAGGCGTCCAGTAGAAACGGAAGAACCGCGCCTTGGTCGGAGGGATGGAGTGCGTGGAGTTCTCGTCGGTGTTCTGCCACCCTTGCCGGGCAGGCTCCAGCTGCTTGATGAAGCGGAAGTCCTTCCCGTCACGGCTTGCCATCACCTTCATGCGGTGTGCCTGGTAGTTGTTTCCGGTGAGGATGATTTCCACGTTGCGGCAAGTAATCTCTTCGGGGTATTCCAGCTGAATCCAGCAGGGCACCGACGAACGGATGACTCCCTTCTCATCGATGCTCACCCCTTTCTTCGGATCACCCGGTTCGTTGAGGTTGCCGCACGTCATGCGGGGCGTCAGACGGACGTCCGCCTGCCCTTTCACCGGCAGGGCATAGAGAGCGATGTCCCTGTAATAGCCTTTGTAAGCTTCCGGACGGGAGAGCTGCAGGTTCACTTTCCCTCCGCTGACGATGGTATCGGTGAAAACCACCTTCTGCATCGACTCTTCCGGTGTAATCCACGGACCGCCCGCCAGGGCAAAGCCGTCGCAGATGTGCATGCCCAGTTTCAGTCCGAGGCGGTCCGCCTCCTGCATGCTGAAGCGCACCATCTCCCACCATTCGGGACTGAGCTGCTCCGCCTTCCCGTTGAACTCGGGTCCTTGAGAGACCGACTTGATGGGCATCAGATACGTACCGCCCAGTCCGACGCGCTTCATCGCTTCCAGGTCGGCAGTAATACCTTCCTTGGTCACGGCACCGAACATCCAGTACCAGAAGGTCCACGGCTTCGCTTCTTCCGAAGAGAGTTGCGTGAACTGGTCCTGGAGCGTTGTCTGTGCGGCAGCCTGCGGATGCAGACCGGCGAGCAACGCCAGTGCCAGACTCCATGTTGCTAATCTGTTCTTCTTCATTGTTCTGTTGATGAATCTATTCTTTCTGCCTGTTCAGCCCTTCCCCGCCTTCCGAGCTCTTCGTACGGACAGAGGATGCTGATAACGAACGGCTGAAAGCACAGACGAAAGTAGACAAAATCTGTATCAAAGCAAAGGAGAGACTCTGCCGAATTGCATCCCCGGCACAGTCTCTCCCTTGTCTGTCTTCTTACTCAAAGCGCAGGACGATGCGTCCGCTCTGCGTGCCGTCCACCCACTTGGCTTGTGAGGACGGACCGATGAGGTCGGTCGTGTTGACCTTGTTGCGTACGGGCGGAATGACCTTCATCACCGAAATGCCGGTCTTGGGCAGGGTGTAGAGCAAGTGGTCACGTCCGTCGCGCGGCTCATAGATGCCGATGTAGGAATCGGGAGTCTCGTTCTGGATGTGGATGGTCCCCTGCTTGGTGCGCAGGCTCATCCAGTCGACGTGGGCAAAGTATCCCTTGAACTCCGGATAGTCAAAGCTTTCTCCGGGGATGGGGTCGTTGTAGTCGTTCTCCCAGAGTCCATACTGCGGACCGTGTAGACGGTTCTGCCAGACGCGGTACGGTCCGTCGCCGACCCAGCGTTTGCTGACAACCAGCTCTTCGGGGTAGTCGAACTTCACACCCATGAGGTCCACCACTCCCGAGAAGTTGTAGTAGAAGTCCAGTAGCGCCGTCCCTTCGCTGTCGATGGTCCACACCGCCATGTCAAAGCAACCCAGCTTGTAGGTGGCTATCACCACGACACGGTTGCCGTCCTCCTTCGCATCGAGGCTGACGAGCTTGCCCAGGTCCTCAAACTCGGTATACTGGGTCTTCTTCTTCTCGGCATCCTTGTCATCGTGGTTGTAGAACTGGTCCATGGAGCGGTCGGCACGTTTGGCACAGATGAAGCGCGGTCCGTCCTTCAGGTCAATCTGCTTGCCGTTGACGCTGACGCCCTTCAGCTGTCCGTCCTTCTGGCTGAACGTGAAGACACGTCCGCCGGCAGTCACCGTCAGCCGGTCCGCCTCACGCTGGATGGCAGGTGCCGCGCCGTCGGTAGCCAGTACCGCCTTCGTCGCCCGAGAGGGCAACGGATACGACCAGGTGAAGAGCTCGTTGCCGTACTTGTCGACAGCCGTCACCTGCAACGCATCCGCCCCGTCGTTGGCAAACGGGATGGTCAACGTCCCCTTGCCGTGAGCCGGGACATCCGGACCTTTCACCTCGCCCTGCTTCAGCACCTTTGCCTCTCCGCTCTCCGTCACGGCAGGGAACTGCACGCGCTTCCACACGAAGCGGCAGGTATTCAGGTTGAGGAAGTCGTAGCGGTTCTCCACCTGGAACACCCCGTTGAAGTCGGCATCAATCGACCTGTTCATGAGCTGTACGGGCGACCATACCTGCTTCACGGTCCAGTAGCTTCCCTCCTTCTCGTGGTGCGGACCGACAATGCCGTCGGCTCCATAGTTGCCCACGTTGTCGATGAAGCCACCCATGTCGACGCGCTTCACTCCTTCGTCCGCCAATACCCAGAGGAAGCCTCCGGCACAGCGGGGATGCTTGCGCATCATCTCCCAGTAGTCGTACAGTCCGGCTCCGTGTCCTCCGTCATACAGACCGTGGAGGAACTCCGTCGGCATGAAGATTTCCGGCAGACGCATGTAGTTCTGGCTCTCGCCGTAGGAGCGGTAGTGCATGGTCTCGAAGCCGCCGAAGTTGCCTTGCGGATGGAGCACGGGACGCTTCTGCGGGTCATACTTGTGGAACTCGCCGTTCAGCTCGTCGTTCCAGCCTTTCTCGTTGCCGTTGCTCCACCAGATGATGCACGGATGGTTCACGTCGCGCTCCACCATCTCCTTGACCAGCTTCTGGCCGACGATGGTCTCGTGCTTGCCGTGCCAGCCGGAGAGCTCGCTCATCACATAGAGTCCGAGCGAGTCGCATGCCTCATAGAACTCCGGGTCTGCCGGATAGTGCGACAAACGGACGGCGTTCATGTTCATGCTCTTGATGAGGTTCACGTCCTCGATGTTCTTCGCCTTGCTGAGCGTGCGTCCGCTCTCCGGACGGAAGCTGTGGCGGTTCACGCCCCGGATGTTCACCTTCACACCGTTGATGTAGAGTCCGTCGCTCTCGCGTACCTCGATGGTGCGGAAACCGAACTTCTCGTTCATCCGGTGGAGCACCTTGCCGTCGGCATCGAGCAGGGTGAACTCTGCCTTATAGAGGTTCGGCGTCTCTGCCGTCCACAGGGCAGGCTGCTTCACCGCCATGTTCACGAGGCAGTGGTCCCCTCCCGTGGGCAGTGCCGTCACCGACTCGCCCACCTTCTTGCCGGCGGCATCATAAATCGCCGTCTGCACCTTCGCGCCGGGGACGGCAATGTTCAGGTAGCAGTCCGACTTGAACGTTCCGTCAGCCTTCGCGTCGATGGCGACCTGGTGGATGTTCATTGCCGGACGGGCAATCATAAACACCGGACGGATGAGTCCGCCGAAGTTCCAGTAGTCCGCACGACGTTCCGCCAGGTTGACACCGGCATTCTCGCTCTCCTTGCTGACGGTCACTTCCAGCACGTTCTTCTTTTTCGGTCCGAAGAACACCCGGTCGCTCACGTCATAAGTGATGCGGTAGAAGCCGCCCTGGTGGGGCGTACCCGCTTTCCGTCCGTTGATGGTCGCCTGCATGTCGGTCATGGCAGCTTCGAAAATCAGCTCCACCTGCTTGCCGTTCCACGACTCCGGCAACGTGAATTCATACTTGTACATTCCTTTCTCATCGGCAATGCCCTCGGGGAACGCCTTGCCATAGAACTTCATGCCGTACTGGAACGTACCGAAGCCCTGGCACTCCCAACAGGAAGGCACACCAATCTTGGTCCACTTGCCGGAGTTGTTGCCGCCTGTGCACATGAAGTCCCATTGCACCATGTCGTCGCATCCGGTTCCGGAAAGGTACTGCCGCTCCGTCTCCACCGACGACTGCGCCCAAAGCGCCGCCGAGAACAGCAACGAAGCAACACACATCATTGTCTTTTTCATATCGTTTAAGGGGTTTTTAGTTCTTGAGTCTGAATCCTTGAATCCGCACGTGCAACGTATGCGGCTTCTTCTCGATGGCATACTTCTTCAGTACGCCCGGTCCGCAGCTGCTGTTGCCCAGACCCAATACGGCTGTGTCGATGTTCAGGTAGACCGCACCGGAGGGCTGCAGGTCGCAGTCGTGCGAGGCGTGATAAATGTCCATCACCGAATAGGGCAGTGCCGAAGCGGAGAAGGGTTTGTCCAGTGCCGACACGCTGATGCCGTGCCCTGTCCCGTCCGTCAGACGGATGACAGCCACCGACTCCAGATTGCCCGAGTCCTGCGGACGCGGATAGTGCGTGTACTGGTCGCCCGCCTTGGCTCTCCACCAGTTGATGGTGGCAGAACGGTGCCGGTCGGGATAAGTCTCCATGGGACCGTAGCCGTACCACTCCACGTTGTCACAGGCGGCGTCGGCTACGAAGGACACTCCCAGACGAGGCAGTTCCGGCAGGTCTCCCTCCGGCGTATACGTCTGGCTGAGGTCTATCGTCCCGTCTTCATATACCTTATATATACTGTTCACCAGGATGCTCCCGGCAAGGTAGGCATACCGTTGCGCGGTCTCCACTTCGACCGAGCCATCATCGAGCGCACGGCCCGTACATGCCAGCGCCTCCACCTTCGGGGCGTGCAGGAGGTTCTTCTGCCAGTCTTTCGCCAGCCAGTTGCCGAAGCTCTTGTCGTTGTCCGTCGGGGCACGGAACGCCTGGAAGTTCGCTGCAGCCAGAGAGTCCTTCGCCTGGAGGACGGTACGCCCGGCATAGGCGAGCTGACGGAGCGTAGCCGACCTCACGTCCCAGACTGCCAGCACGGCATTGTTCTCCACCCGGATGACAGCCTCATCCGCCGTGAGTGCCAGCTTGCGTCCGCCTTTCACCTCGGTGCGTGCCAGCTGCATCAGGTTGTCCTTCAGCGTCAGCTGTTCGGCTGCCACCTCGTGACCAGCCTTAGCCCAGTCGCAAGCCGTCTTGAGCACCAGCGAGAGGTTCAGACGCACATCGTCCGTCTCCCAGTCAATCTTCTTCACTGTCTTAGCCAGGTCAATCGTCACATTCTTCGACTCCGCCGGGAGGATGTAAGGCAACTCCGCCTCCCCTTCCGCCTGCTTCACGCCGTTGCTGTACAACGTCCAGAGGCAGCGGTAGCCGTCGACACCGATGTGGTGGTTGTGGTTGGTCATCTCCACGGCACATTGTCCCGTGGCGGCATCCCAGTTCGCCAGCTTCATGTAGACCGGCTGATAGACCTTCTTCACCTCCCAGTACTTGGGCGTCAGCGTACGGTCGCACCGCACGATGCCGTTCATGCAGAATGCCTTCAAGTTCGGCTGGTCACCGAAGTCACCGCCGTAAGCCACCTGCTCGCGTCCGTCGGGCAAGGTGCGGATGATGCCCTGGTCCACCCAGTCCCAGATGAAGCCGCCCAGCATGCGGTGGTTGCTGTAAATCTCGTCCCAATATTCCTGGAAGTTCCCCAAGGCATTACCCATGGAGTGCGCATATTCGCTCGTCAGCACCGGACGGTTGTCGTTCATCCGCTCGGCAATGGACAGCAGACGTTCCCAACGGGCATTCTCCGCCCGCTCCTCGTCGGCTCCTTCGGGGATGCCCGGATTCAGGTATTCATCCTGCGTACGCGGATAAAAGCGGCTGATGACGTCCACCGTGTACGGGTCGGGAGCGCCGTCCAGTCCCTGTGCCCCTTCATAATGGATGGGGCGCGTCGGGTCGAAGTCCTTCAGCCAGGCCGAGATGGCTGCAAAGTTCGGACCGTAGCCACTCTCGTTGCCCATGCTCCAGAACACGATACAGGCATGGTTCTTGTCCCGCTCCGCCATACGGACGGCACGGTCCAGGAAGGCTGCGTGCCAGTCGGGCGTACTTGCCAGCGTACCGCGCAAGCCGTGCTCCTCGATGTCCGCCTCATCCATGACATAGAGTCCGAGCGAGTCGCACAGTTCGTAGAAGCGCGGATGGTTGGGATAGTGTGCCGTGCGCACGGCATTGATGTTCGCCTGCTTCATGAGCAGGATGTCCTGCAACATGCGTTCTTCGGTCATGACACGCGCCGTCCGCGGGTCATGCTCGTGCCGGTTCACGCCCCGGAAACGGATGGGGCGTCCGTTGACCAGCACCTGCCCGTCCTTCACCTCGACGCTGCGGAAGCCCACCTTGCTCGTGGCACGTTCCACCACCTGACCGAGGCTGTCCTGCAACGACAGATTCAGGGTATATAGATAAGGTGTCTCTGCCGTCCAGCGGTGAGGCGCCTTGATTTCGCCCGCGATGCGTCCCAGCTTGCGCGGTCCGCGTTGGGGATACCATTCGTTCATCACGGCCGCCTTGTGGTCGAGGTCCAGGATGAGCTCGGCGTCCGCCTGTCCACTGAAGACGGTCTGACCCTCCCTGTCTGTCAGGACTGCCACGACCTTGTAGCCTTTTCCTTTCCGGTCCTTCTCCTCGCCGAACACGCTCAGCTGCGGGTCTATCTGCAAGGTAAAGTCCTCGTAGCCGGCGTGGGGAAGTGTCCGCACGGCATAGTCGCGGATGCGGATGTCCGGCGTATGGAACAGGGTGACATCACGCTGGATGCCGCTGAAACGCCAGAAGTCCTGGTCCTCCAGGTACGAGCCGTCGCTGTAGCGATAGACCTCCACAGCCACCTGGTTCGTCCCGGGCTGCAGGTAGGGAGTAATGTTGAACTCCGACGGCTCCATGCTGCCCTGACTGTAGCCGACGCGCTTGCCGTTGACCCAGACGTAGAACGCGCTCATCACGCCGTCAAAGCGCAGGAAGGTCTGTCCGCTCTGCCAGGCCTCGGGCAAGGTGAACGTGCGGCGGTATTGTCCCACGGGGTTCCGCTCGATGAAAGTCGTGTACTTCTGCTTCGGTTCACCCATCACATAGGGAGGGTCTATGCGGAACACATAGCCCGCCGATGCGTAGATGGGGGTTCCATAACCATTGACTTCCCAATTGGCGGGGACGGTAAAGTCCGTCCACGAGGCATCGTCAAAGTCCGTACGATAAAAATCGGGAATACGTTCGTCGGGAGTCTTGGTCCAACGGAACTTCCAGGTGCCGTTCAACGACAGCATGCGGTCGCCCTTCTGTACGCCGAAGGGGATGAATGCCGCACGTGCCGGCTCGCGGTTTATCTGGAGTACGTGATGGTTCTCCCAATCATGCTGCTGGGCGTGCAAGCCCAACAAGGGTAGCAGCAACGCTGCCAACATGCCGATACGCTTCATGTGTATGCTTCTGAATGTTGAGTTACTCAAATTGCTATCTCACCGGCGTCATTGTATGTCCAATGCCTCGAATGCCAGTCCTTCCAGGTTGTCGCCGGTAATGACCACCCGGTAATGTCCGGCATTGATGAACGTCCCGGTCGTGGTACTCATCATACGCCACTTCTCCGGTGTCTCGGGGAAGTTCAGCGTGTCGTCCTTGAGCACGACGCCCTTGGCATCGATGAACTTCATGTTCACCGGGATGGGTTTGCCGGTACTGTTCATGTATTTGAACCGCAAGGCATAGACTTGCGCCAGGCCCGTGGAGACCTTCCACTCGATGCGGTTCCGCGTCCCTTTGCCAAAGAAGATGCCGCTCTTGTCCTTCACGACCTTCACCTGGTAGTTGCCGCTCACCTTGGCATCCTCTGCCTCGTACGTCACGTTGACACGGGCATTCTTGTCCTCGGGCAGCAGCTCCTTTGGGGTCTTCACCAGCACCTCCCTGGCAGCCTTCTCCCAGCTCCAGTCATTGCCGACGGGAAGGGCAGGCACCGTCACCAGCGCATTGTCCGTGGCGATGGCTATTGCCGAGATGACCGCCTGTCCGGCTTTCACCTCGGGGAAGTCGATGACGAGCTTCCCGTCGGTCACTTCGGCTTCGACCACCTGCTTGAATGCCCCGTCGTGTCCGGCTTCCGCCCAGATATCGAGGTCATCGATCACGGTCTTGCCGTTGACCGCCACGTCGAAGATGCGCATACCTTCGCAATCAATCAGCGGCGCACCCGTACCGTGCCACGGCTCGATGAAGTACAGCTCGACCCGGTACTTGCCGTTCGGCACCTCAAACCGGTAGTTCAGCTTGTGACGCCCGAAACGGAAGGACTGGAACAGTTTCCAGTCGCGCGTGCCACGGATGGGGTCGTTCGTCGTGCGCTGGCTGGCAAGGTAGGGATTCAGCTCCTTGAAGTCCTCCGCCCATGAATGGGAGAAGTAGGTGTTATCCGTCTCCCACGTCTGACCGAACTCGTCGACGTACTGGTCTCCCCCGCAATTCACCCGGTAGAGGTAGTGATAGCCCGGAGCTGCCTTCAGCAACGGCTTCGCATCCCGGTAGAGCCGGTCGAAGTTGGGAGCTTCGGGCAGGTTGTTGAGCACAATCAGGTCTTCAGCCACCGCCTTGCCCTGGTAATAGCCCACGGCACGCAGGACGTTGTAACAGATGTCGCGGTAAGCCCAGATGAAATGGGTTCCGACTTCCCCCTTGAGCTTATAGCCCAGGAAGGCCTCTTCGCCCGCATCGTTGTACAGGCGGACGGAGTCACAGTTGCTGTACACCTCGATGGTCGCACGGCGCGGTTCGGTGAACCGGTCGGGCCAGGTGTGCGAGGCGATGTAGACCATCGGGTCCTTCTTCGCACTCACGTAGTTGGAACGGTACATATAATAGACATCCAACGGCTCTTCCCACGGCGTGACCAGTCCCTTGTAGTTGAACGGACCGACCTTGTCTATCTTGCGGTACGCCTCGTCGGGCTGACGCCGTCCGGGATTGTCGTGGCTGCTGTAAATCCACTGGAAGTGTCCGCAGACCTTGTCCTTCGCCTGTTCGGCAAGGCGCACCTTCACCTCCATCAGGTGGCACATGTGCTCCTCGCTCCAGATACCTTCCGAAGCGGCGGCACCCGGCTCCGTATGCAGGTCGATGCTTCGCCATCCGCCATACTCGCCGTTGAGCAACTGGTTGGGCTGTGCCAGCTCCTGGTCATACTTGAAGATGTCGCCACCGTACGTGCCGCTCCAGTTCTGGATGACGTTCCAGTCGGTGCCGTCACCCCCGTTGCAGGTCGTGATGATGCGCATGTTGCGGGCGGTCGGGTCCATCTCGCGGATGATGTCGCAACACTCCTCGGCAAACGCCTTGGGCAGTGTGCTCTCGTTCTGCAAGCCCCACATCACCACGGACGGGGAGTTGCGGCGCTCCTTCACCCAGCGGCGGAGCATCGTCTTGAAGTTCTCGCGGAACTCCGGCGTGTCGTACCAGATGTGTGCCGAGAGCTGCGTCCACCACAGGATGCCCTCCTTGTCCCAGTACTTCTGATATTCCAGGTTATGCGGTTGGTGGGCATCACGGAAGGCGTTGAAGCCCGCATTCTTGATTTGTTTCACACGCGAGGCAATCTGTTCGTGACTGAAGGCGTGGCTCTGTCCGAACTGGTGCTCATACTCGCACACGCCATTGAGGAACACCGGCTTGCCATTGAGGTAGAACCGTCCGTCGCCGTCGTTGCGCTTCACCGGCCAGCTCAGCGTACGGAAGCCGAAGGGCGTGGTTATCTCGTCGGTCGTAGCCGTGCCGCGCTTTATCATCGTTGCCAGGGCGTAGAGGTAAGGACGCTCGGTGCTCCAACGTATCGGGTCCTCGATGGGCGACTCCTGGTGCACCACCTTGGTCTCTCCGGGTTGCAGGGTCACCTCCACCGGAAGGCGGAAGACCTGTGCCCCGTCGGCATTGTTCAGTCGGTTCACCAGCTGCACGGTCTGCGGCTCGCTGCCGTAGTTGGTCACCTCGGTATCCATGTACACCGTCTTCACGGCATCGTCGTGCCAGATGTGCACGCCGAAAGGCTCGATACGCACCTCGTCGGTCACCTCCAGCACCACCGGACGGAAGATACCGAAGGGCTGCGAGCCTTCACTGAAGCCCCACTCCGACGAGCAGCCTCCGCACACCCACGGCATGTCGGCAATCATCTCCGGATGTTCGGCTTTCACCTCCAGCGTGTTCTCCGTAGCGAGGGCGTCGGTCACATCGAGCGTCAGGGTCGTACGACCGATGGGGTGACGCCCCAGGTCCTTGCCGTTCAGGCGGATGGTGGCATACGTGCCCACCCCCTCGAAGCGCAGGAAGTAGCGTTTGCCCGATTCAATCCGGTCGAGCGTGAAGTGCTTCTCATACCCGGCGGTGCCGTGCAGGTTGCCGTGCGTCAGCTGACGGTAACCGTAGTAGTCGTCCCAGTTGTGGGGGATGTTGACGCGGTGACGCTGTGTCTCCTTGCCATCGGACGTGAGGAGCCACGTGGTCCAGTCGCTGTCCAGGTTGACCAGCGTGCGTCGCTTCTTGCCCTCCGGTTCCGGGAAGTGCACCTTCGACCGTCCCATCGGACGGCTCGTAGCCACGGCAATGCCGCGTTGCTCGGCGTTGTTGACCGCGCAATAGAAGTGATAGACCACGCCGTCATGCTTCACCACATAGCTCTTGTGGGCGAACATCTCGTCGTAGGGTTTCGTGGGGTAAATGAGGTCATCGCCCTGCCAGTCGTCCCACGTCACGAGGTCATAACTGCAGGCGAACGTATTGAATGCCTTGTAAGGACGGCTCGGATTGAAGGCTGAGAAGTAGAACATCACATAGACATCGCCCATCTTCACAATCTGGGCATCGCCCGTGATGGTCCCCTGCGCCTCGTGGCTGAAGACCGGGTTGCCCTCGTAACGGGTCCACTTCTTCATGTTCTTCGAGAGCGCGATGCCGATGCGCTCGCCCTTGATGTTCGTGGCGGGATTGATGCCGCCGGCATTGTAGTACATCACGAAGGGTGCCCCCAGGGTCTCGTCCTTGTCCCAATAGACCATGGTCTTGTAGTGCGTGAGCCGTTCCCACCACTGTGCCTTCTTCTCACCGGGAGTCATCACGGGCTTCTTCCCCGTCTCCCACTCGTGGGCTACGGCAGGACTCTCCTCGGTCCATGCGACACCGATGGACAAGGGCGCCTCGATGGCTTCATAGCCCCGCCCTTCTCCACCGAAGTAGCTCATCCACACCCGGTCCTTGTAACGCTGGAGGGCATAGCTTCCGCCCCACTCCATATCGACCAGTGCAGGGAATCCGGCACGCTGGTTGCTGTCCCACATGCCGTCGCGGTAGGAAAGGACACGTCCCAGTGTCTTCCATTCCAACAGGTTGTCGCTCTCGGCAAGCCAGGTCTCATACCCGCGCCCGTCCTTGGCTTCCTTTCCATTGTAAATGACGTAGGTCATGTACCACTTGTCGCCCTCACGGAAGACCGTCGGGCAGTCAATCTTGGCATGGTTGCTCGTCGGAGCTACGACCAAGCCGTATTTGTAAGGAGTCTTTGCCTCCTCGTAGACTTCCGCCATGCGCTCCTGTGACACGTGACGCTGCGCCTGCACATTCCAGCAGCACAACGCCGTCATCAGCATCAGTAATAATGAGTGTCTATTCATTCGTTCTTCGTTTATTCAAGTCTTTGTTCCGACAGCGTGAAAGCAGGGGACCAGTCTGCAACAAGCACGGGATAGACGAACCAAAGTATAATACTTAGACCCCCTAAGTATAATACTTTGGCAGCCTAAGTATTATACTTTGGTCCGTACATGCCCTATGATGTCCGCGTCAATCCCGGGCTTGGCAGATGTCAATCCCCTGCCAGCACCGCCGTGGCTTAGTAGAACAGCCAGTCCATGGCATCGTCCGTCCCGTCAAGTGCCGCATTGCGGGTCGTGATGGCGGAATCGGTGAAACCGAGGACCAGAGCCATGCCTGTCGGCAGCAGCAAGGTGTGCTTGCCAGCCTCAAAGCGGTAGGCATGGATGTTCGCCAGCGGCATCTTGTCCAGATGGATGGCGTTGGTCAGCACGGGTTCTGCCTGTCCGTATTCGTTGGCGGACGCATCGGTCTCCAGCTTGGGAGCCTTGGCATACTTCTTCTGGTCGTCCTTGAAATAGCCGACCAACAGGCTGACGGACGCCTGGCACTCAAATTCAATCTTCGTGCCTTCCTCCCGTTGGGCAGCTCCGTCGACACAGTATGCCGTGAGTCCCTTCAGCTCGGGAGCCAGCGCCTGCACCTTGTTCGCAACGAGGTTGCTCATCAGGACCGCGCCTTCAGCCAGTTTCACCGGTTTCAGCGGACTTTTCATTTGGACTGCCGCAGGCTTCAAAGGTTCAATGGCGGCAGCCTGCTCGGTCACTTTTCCGGCAGCCTTGTCCTTCAGCGTCTGCAAGTGTCCGCGGAAGTTGGCAAGCTCCGCCTCGTAGTACGGCAGCAGCTCCTCCCAGGTCTTGTTCTTCCCGTCATCGCCTCCGATGGGGATGCGGCGTTGGGCGGTCTGCATGCTGTTGGCGTAGAGATAGCGGTCCTTCGTCAGGTCCACCAGCTTGCGGTAGTGCTCCAGGCTCTTCTCCAGCAGCGGCGTCACCTCGTCGAGGTACTTCAGGTCCTTGCTCCACTGGTAGTTCAGCACCTGCTCGGCCGCCTTCACCTTGTAGTTGAAGAAGTAGGCGAATTCACGGTAGCAGTGCATGTCGTTAATGAGGCGTGCCAGCTCGTCCTGGTTGGCAGTAGCCTTGCCCGCCAGCTGGTCGATGGCAGCCACTGCCTTGTCGCCCCGCTCGGCACAGTCGTTCACGACGTCCAGCGGAAGTTCGCCCACGTGAGGCTGCTTCTTCCATTCCTTCTCCACGTATTCGATGAGCTTCTCCCCTTCCGGTCCGCAGCTCTCGTAGAAGCCGGGATAGATGGTGTACTTGTAGGGGTTGACCAGCTGACTGACAAACATGCCCAGCAGAAGGGTCTGCCGGTTGCCCTCGGTGATGCCGAAGCGACGGAGCAGCTTCGGGGCAATCTCGCCCGACTGTTCGTACGCCTCACGCACCAGCGCGCCCTGTTCGTCGCTCAGTCCGTAGAAGTTGGCAAACTCACGGTCCCAGTACTGCATCTCCCCGTTGCGGTCGCGTCGGCAGTTCCAGGCATAACGTCCCCAGAGCTTGTACCATGCCCAGTCGCGGTAGAGCTGTTCCTCGCGCTGTCCGTCGGGCAGCTTGTCGGCGGTGTAGGGATACTCCCAGTAGGAAGCCTGCGGGAAGAGGTGCAGCGCATTGGCACCGTGCACATCGTGCATCGCCTGTACGGTCTTCTCCACGAAGTCGGGCGAGCTCCAGCGGAAGGGCTCCAGGTTCGCCAGCACATGCACGTTCTCGATGTGTGTCGACCCGAGGGAGCTCAGGTCCTTGTGTATCTGTGCCCAGGGTCCGCGCGGCTCGTAGGTCGTCAGCGACTCGCCGTTATACTTGTGCATGGTGTAGAGGTTCTTGTACAGCGGAAGGGCGGCATCCATCACCATCTTGCAGTTGGTGTCGTGGGCACGCACCAGGATGGGCGGTTCGTCGGTACGTCCCAGTGCCTGCAGTCCGTCCTTCACACCGGGGATGATGGTCTGGGTGAACCACTCCACGTCGTCCTCGTAGGTAGCCATCGCCTCGCCCAGGCAGACGAGCAGGCCGACGTTGGGATACTTCTCCACGAAGGCGGCAATGCTCTTGCGGGTATAGTCGCTCAGCAGCGGGGTGATGGGGCGGTTGCGGTCCTGCGTCTTGATGCCGTAGTGTTCGGCAAAAGGCTTCGACACGAGGATGTTGTAGAACTTCTGGATGACGAAGATGCCCCGCTTGTCGGCTTCCTCAGTCAGGAACTTGTACATCTCCTCATTCTTCTTGAAGGTCTCCTCGTCCACCTCGACGGCAAACGGATAGTCCTCCAGCTTCACCAGCGAGGCAAAGGGGTGCCCGTTCCACAGGTAGAGCGAGTTCATGCGGTTGTCCACCAGCATGTCGAGGTACTTGATCCAGCGTTCCTTGTCATAGAACCAGGGGAAGTTCTCCGGCGTGTAGGGGTACTCGTACACATGGTAGCCGGGCAGGATGTAGGTCTTCTGCACGCCAATGCACGTACCGCGCAGCACCATCTCGGGCGCGTCGGTCACCCGGTCGGGCAGCTCCAGCTCTTTGTTGTGTTGCAGACGGTCCGTCAGGTCGCACGTTCCGTAGATGACACCGCTCGGGTCGTTGCCACAGACGGTGGTCACGTAGCCTTCGGTGGTGATGGTGTAGCCTTCCTTCCTGAGACTGTCCTGAGTACTTACCGTGAGCGAGATGACTTTATGTTTGTTGTCTCCTTCGGGCAGACGGTCGGTGAGGGAGGCATCATAGCCTGATGCATCCAGGATGCGCTCCAGGCGTTCCCCGGCATACTGTACACGGTTGCCGGCACCCGGCGGCACCACGACGATAATCTTCTCCTGACCGCAGGCGGCGAGCAGGATTGCCATCAGCGAGGCAGCGAATAGTTTGCACTTGTTCATAAGGTTGTAAATAGTTCGTTTAGTACTAGTTGGATGAATAGTTGACAATGACTTCGTCCGTCCCGGCGATGCGTACCCGGTAGCGGTCCTCGCCCACGTGTTCCACCACGCCGACGGAAGCCTCGGGCCGTCTCTCCGAACGGAAGTACAGGTAGCCCTGCCCTCCGGTCGCCCGGACACGGATTTGGGCAGCATCCATGCGTACCCGTATTTCACCCTGCGGGGTGGGCACGGCGCCCTCCATCCACTCCAGACCGCCCAGCGTCGGCGTCACGGTGAACTCTTCGTAGCCGGGCTTCAGCGGACGGACGCCCAGGTAATACTTGCCCAGCAGGTAGATGGGGCTGGCTCCCCAGGCATGGCAAAGGCTCTTGCCGTACGGACGCCCGTACATGGAGAGATGCTGCGTCCCCGTCTCCGCGGGGTTGTACTTCTCCCAGAAGGAGGTGGCGCCTTCGCGGAGCATGCCGCCCCAATAGGCCTTCATCTCACGCATCACCGCCTCATGCTCGCCCAGTGCACACAGGGCTTCCAGCTCGTAGAAGCGCATGTAGGGAGTGGTGATTTTCAGGATGGCGTCGTTGAGCAGTACGGAGTGTTTCACTGCCTCCTGTTGTTCCGGCGTCAGGTAACCGAAGAAGACGGCAAACATGTTGGCATAGCGGGTCACGGCTTCGCTCTGCCGTCCGTCGATGCGGTTGTGCACCAACGCCTGCCGTGCCTCGTCCCAGAAGGCGGGCATCAGCTTGTCGCGCAAGGCGGAAGCCAGCTCGTCGTACTTCTGCACGTCGGCAGTGCAACCTGCCAGACCGGCACAGAGCGCCATCGTCTCCAGGCTCTTGCAGAAGAGCACCTGCTCGAACGAGAGCTCGCCGTGCTTGTCCAGGTAGCCGTCCGCCCAGTCGACGAACACCCAGTCGCCCGTCAGTCCTTCGACCATGCCGTCGGCATTGGTACGTCCGAGCACATAGTCCATCATCGTCTGCATGCGCGGATAAATCTGGCTCACGAAGTGGCGGTCGCCGGTGTACATATAGTAATCATAGATGCTCAGGAACCAGAAGAAGGTGTAGTCCATGATGGTGTTGGTGTGGCTCGTCACGGGGTCCTTGCCGCGCAACAGCCAGATGGTGCGCTTCACCGTCTCGCTGTCGAAGAAGAGGTAATAGTTCATCAGGTAGCTCTGGATGGCATCGCCGCTCCACACCCAACGGTCGCGCTTGATGCCGTCGATGAAGAACTCGCGCGTGGTGAGGTGCATGGTGTAGGCTCCCACCTCCCAGATGCGGTTCAGCTCCTCGTCGTTGCAGCGGAAACTGCCCCGGTAGTCCTCCGGCAGGAACTCATACTCCATGCCGACGCGGTCCACGCTCAGCGCATCGGTCGGCTTGAGGAAGACGTAGCGGAACGCCTTGCTGCTCTCCAGCACGTAACGGTCGGTGCGCTCCACCGTCCGGTTCGTGGCAAGGTCGGCAATGTGCTGTCCGTTGACCTCCAGGCGGTCGAGCGTCTCGCAGTGTTCCGTGTCGCAAGCCTCTTCGGGGCTTTCCCCGT
This sequence comes from Mediterranea sp. ET5, assembly GCF_023337025.1. Classification (NCBI taxonomy): domain Bacteria; kingdom Pseudomonadati; phylum Bacteroidota; class Bacteroidia; order Bacteroidales; family Bacteroidaceae; genus Mediterranea; species Mediterranea sp. ET5. Next base: position 105,156 of record NZ_JAMBLN010000012.1, read on the forward strand.
AGTAGAGGTCCAGGCAGCCCGTTCCATGGATGCCTTCCAGGACGACATAGCCGAACGTCTCCCGTCCGAAGTCGTACAGCACGCCTCCGTTCTCCAGAGCGGTCGTCACGGGTTGCAACGGCTTGCGCTCCAGCCGGAAGGCTGACGGCCGCTGCGACGGGTCGTCGAAGTTCCAGTGTCCGGCATCCATGTATACCGTGGCGGACGTGTCGCTCGCCTTTCCGCTCTCGTCAATCCACTCCTTGTCTTCGTAGGTCACCTTCCAGGTGCCGTCGGTGTGTACCGTCGGTCCGCTGACATAGAGGGCAGGCGGCGTCGCCTGGTTCCAGATTTTGATGTTCAGCTGGTGCCTGCCTGCAGGAAGCCGGAAGGCACGAGGCATGCCGAACTGCAACTTGCCGTCGAGCTTGATGTTGTAGGTCCCCTCGGCAGCAATGCGAATCTCCTCTTCTTGCTCCAGGTCAAGCGTCTTGCTGAACTCCACGGTCACATAGTGGCTGTCCATCTTCCAGAAAGGAGGGAAGAAAGCTCCGCGCTCCGTGCGACGGCTGTTCATGCGGTTGCCCAGCCAGATTTCATAGTCGCCCGGATACCATATCCATGTACTCTTATTCTTCATCGCCATATCGTTCTTTGGTTATTTGCTCCAGTGTCTTCCCGCGTGTCTTCGGTGTCCAGATCGTACCGACCAGCAACGACACCATCAAGAGGCCAATCATGATGTAGGAGGCGCGGTAGAAGCCTTCCCCGTTCTCGCCGTAGATGTAGACAAAGCAAAGTCCCCACACGGCAGACAGACCGCGCACCACGAAGAACATGATGCCCTGTGCCGCCGCCCGGTATTTGGCAGGGAACAGCTCCGATGCCCACAACGCATAGAATGCCTGCACGGAGACACCTGCCTGAATCGCCCACAGCAGGGTGAAGAACAGCAGACCCGACAGGCTCTTGATCCCGATTGCCACGATGATGAACCATGCCAGCACGCCCATGCCCACACCGAAGCAGTAGAGCCAGCGCTGGTTGACCTTGTCCACAACCATCGAGAAGGCAAGGGTGGCAAAGATGATGATAATCCACTGGGCGGCAGAGAGCATGTTGGCATACACGTTCGAGAGTCCGCCAGCCGTCTCGTAGATGTGCTGCTGGAAGAAGCCCATCACCGAGCTGACGAGGTTCCACGTCAGGTAGATGCCAGCGAGGAAAATCATGGTGCGGATGTTCACCTTGTTGGTCAGCAACGTGCCGAAGGAGGCAAACGTGCCGCCCTGCTTGCTACCTGCCCCGGCGGCAGACTTGGCAGCCTTCCACTCTTCCGACTCGTTCAGACGGCGTTGCAGCAGCCAGGCGATGAACGCGACGATGAAGAGCGACGCGAACACGATGCGGCTACTGAAGACATTCAGGGCAGCCCCCGTCAGTGTACCGCCGCTCACGGCCTCAGCCAGCGACTCCACCCAGCCGAAGAGGATGCCGCTCGTGCCGTCGCCCGTCGGCGGAGCCAGCAGCATGCCCAGAATCAGGATGATGGTGGGACCTACGCCCCATGCCATCTGGGAGATGCCGATGTTGCGGCCACGGTTGTTCACTTCAGAGTTCTCGGAGATGTAGGTCCACGATGCCGGTACCCCGACGCCGACCGAGATTCCGGTCACCAGGAATCCCGCCAGCAGCATGGGGAAGTTCACCGAGATGACGATGAGCGCCACGCCCAGCATGTAGACCAGCATATTATAGGTATAAATGGCTTTGCGCCCGTATTTGTCGGCGAGGAATCCGCCGATGATGGCACCGATGGCAGCGCCCAGACAGTTGGCACTGATGGCATTGAGCCAGCCCAGATGCCCCTCGGTCAGGCCGAGGTAGCTCTGCCACAGCGTCAGACCACTGGCACCGGCAACGATGGCTCCGGCGTCCAAGTAGTTGGTCAATGACACGGCAATGGTGCTCTTCAGACTTCCTTTTTGGTTTTTCATTTCGTTTGTACTGTGATTGTTCGATTGGCTTATCTTTCAATTGGTCGGAGCAGGCCGGCTCTCGCCTTGATGCTGTCGCTGACCATCGGTCCGTTGTTCTCCCACACATTGCCTGGTCCGTTGGCGTTCTTGAGGAACTTCTCCCCTTCGGTCCAGTTGTCCTTCACGGTGATGAACGACGACCCCTCGTCGGTGTAGAGATAGAACCAGTGGTTCGGGTCGTGCGCATAGCCGGGCGTGTAGATGCTGTGCACCACGTTCTCCACCACGTAGCTCTTGGGCTGTGCACCCAGGGTGTAGATGCCCGCGGTGTCATACATGTGCTTGGCATAATGGTGAATCAGGTTGGCACGCACGACGTTGTTGCGCATGCAGTTCACCGTCTGTGTCCAGCCCCAGCCCAGGCTGATGCCGGTGTAGGAGACCTCGTTGATTTCGTTGTGCTCGATGGTGATGTCCGCCACATAGCCTGCGGCAATCGCCACGCAGCCCCAGTCCTCGTTGGTCACGTCGGTGAAGAGGTTGTTGCGGACGGTCTGGAAGGTACAGAGCTCCCGACGGTCGGCAGGGTCATAGGGCTGATGGGTCTCGTGGGCTGCCGGCGAGAAGCTGCCCACCACCAGACCGTTGCCGGCAATGTCGCGGAAGAGACAGTCCTCCACCAGTCCGCCTCTCGTGCCTTCCACATAGTCCAGTCCGGTAGAGCCCAGGTGCTCGAAGTCGCAGCCCAGGAAGTCGATGCCGTCGGCAAAACGCACGCTCACTGCCGTACCGGGACGTCCCAGCCAGCCCTGATTGTCCAGCTTGTGGTTGTTGTAGTTGCGAATCATCTTCGGGGTGATGCGGTAGCCGTCCGTCATGTACATACCTGCCTGCAGGGGCACATGTCCCTGCAACGAGGGACGCATCCACGTGGTGTAGTGGAAGTCCACGTTCCTGAACTGCACGTTCTGCACCGGACGGTCGATGGTGCCCAGCACCTGTACCAGTGTCTCCACTGCCGGGACGACTGCTTCCGCCGAACGCATGTCCTCGCCTTCACGGGGATAATAGTAGACCTTGCGGGTATTGATGTCGTGATACCACTCACCGGGACGGTCGAGCAGCTCACGGGCATTGGTCAGATAGAACGCCGAGTTATGTCCGTCGGTAGTGACCATCGGACTGGGCCAGGGATGTTCGAACTGGATGCGGCTCTCCGGGTCGTGGAAACGCACACCTGCCGAATCGCCACGCACCTCGATGGACTTGATGCGCAGGTTCGCCACGCACCACATCTCGTGGAGCACCATCTCGGCATAGGGTGCCTTCATCACCTTCTTCACCGCCTCGGCAGGCACCCAGAGCACCCGCTCCTGCTTGTCGACACTGCGGATGCGGTACATCTGCTCAAAATCGTCCACATCGCGGGCACGGACGGCTTTCACCCCGTTGACCCACAGCTGGCGGAAGTCCAGCGGACGTCCGTTGAACGTCGGCACGTCTGCCACCCACAGCTTGCCCTGCCGCTTCCACCCCGTCAGGGTCACACCTCCGCTGATGGAAGCACCGTCCTCTCCCTGGATGACGGTCGGGGCAGCCGCCGTCCCGCTGTCCTCCGGACGGATGAACACCGGCTCATAGACCGCATGTACGCCCGCGGCCAGGTGGATGGTCACCCCGTCTTTCACCGAGGGGTCGTCCAGCCGACGCAACTCGCGTGCCTGGCGCAAGGCAGCCGTCAACGTCGCCTTCGGCTGTTCCTTTGTTCCGTCGTTGGCATCGTTGCCACGGGGCGACACCCAGATGTCGGCAGCCGACAAGCTGACACTTGCCGACAGCAACACAATCGATAAGAAATGTCTCATAATATATTTAAGGTAGTTAAGTTTCATTTTGCCAACGGCATCCACACCGTCATCTCCGACTTGCCGCGGTTGCCCCAGGCGAAGTAAGGAATCAGGCGGATTTTCACCGTACGGTCAGCCTTGCCCACCTCCCGGTAGAGCACATTGTCCCATGAAGCCTCGTCCATCAGGCGTGCCTCACCGTCGAGGGCAATCATCTTGCTGCCGTCAATGGTGATTTCCGTCGGGGTGAACTGAATCGTGGAGGGAATCAGCACGTCGTCGATGCGGCGTCCGTCAGCCACATCCATGCCTTCCAGACAGTAGACCAGCGGACCACGCTTCACCACCACCTGGTTGCGGGTCTCCTCCACCAGCGGGTTGGACTCCATCAGCTTCACACGCATCTCCATGTCGAGTTCCACCACGTCGCCCTTCTTCCAGACACGGTTGAGTGTGGCATACGTATTCGCCTTCACCGGCACGTCGACCACCTCTCCGTTGACCTTCACCGTGGCACGGTCACACCAGGCAGGGATACGCAGGTGGAGCGCCATCTCCTGCTTCTTGGGGACGGCACGGAAGGTCAGCATCACCTTCCCGTCATAGGGATAGCCCGTCACCTGAGACACTTCCAGGTCGTGCTTGCCCAGCTTGGTCGTCAGTTCGCTCTGCCCGTAGAGGTTGCACCACAGGGCATTCTCGCTCACGGTGTAGGCATAGTTCTGTGCTTCGCAGATGGTGCGCAGCGTATTCGGCGGACAGCAGAAGCAGCTGATGTACTCCTGACGTTCGCGCGGCCAGCGCAGGGTATAGGGGAAATCGTCGCTCAGACGCAGGGGGTTGGTGTAGAAGTAGCGTTTACCGTCGAGGCTCACCCCGCTCAGCACGCTGTTGTAGAGTGCCGTCTCCACGATGTCGGCATACTTGGCGTCGCCCGTGCTCTCGAGCATCCGCCAGTTGAAGAGCATGTTGCCGATGTTGGCACAGGTCTCGTTGTGCGCCGTGCTGTTGGGCAGCTGGTAGGCACGTCCGTAACTCTGATGCACCTTCTGGATGCTGTCAGGCTCGTAGCAGGTGCCGTCGGGCGATGTGCCGTCATAGAGCGCCCCACATGCACCGGTGACATACATCTTGCGGTTGACGATGTCGTTCCAGATGCTCGTCAGGTTCTTCATCAGCTGCGCCTCTCCGGTCTCGGCATACACGTCAGCCACGCCGGCATAGAGGTAGTTGGCGCGCACGGCATGTCCCATGGCATTGTATTGTTCACGGAAGGGGATGCGGTCCTGATTGTCGTCGGTCCCGTTCTCCACCATGCCGCGGATGTCAATGAGGTTTTTCGACAGCTCCAGGTAGCGGGGATTGCCCGTAGCGCGGTACATCTCCACCACGCCCATGTAGTGCGACGGGCAGATGGCGTTGCGTGCCAGTTCGGCTGACGCTGTCTCATAGAAATGGCAAAGGAAATCGGTCGCCTTGATGGCTGCGTCAAACAGGGTACGCTTACCCGTGGCGCGATAGTGGGTGATGCCCGCCATCATGAGGTGACCCAGGTTGTAAGTCTCGAAGTTCAGTCGGTTGGCAAAAGCCCCCTTCTCGTCTTCCGCTCCGACCTTTGTACCGATGACGGTCTGGTCGCGGTGTTCGCTGTGTGTATCGATACCCTTGTTTCGCTCTTCGATGATGACCGGTGTGTGGATGTATCCATCGGCACGCTGTGCCTTCACCACCTGTTCGATGAACTTGTCCATCAGGGCATCCAGTTCGGGGTCTTTGTTGACGGCATAGACGGCAGCCACAGCCTCCAGCCATTTATACATGTCGCCGTCGTGGAAGGGAGGTCCCCAGTGTTCGCCCTCACACGTTCCGGCAGCGATTTCGAAATTACGGAAGCCGTGCGAGATGTCCGGATTGCTCCAGGTTGCCCACATGCTCTGCAAGGAAGTGTTGCTATAGACATTGAATCGTTCCCCCCAGAAGCCTCCGGTCCACTTCACGGCACCGAGGGGTGTGTTAACCATTTTCGCATACTTACTGTACGCCATATCAGTCAGTCCGCCTGTTTGTGAAAGGGCAGCCCCGACTACGCACGTAGCCAGTGCGACTGTAGAGAATAGTCTTTTTATCATAGTATTATAGTATTAGTTTCATAGATTAACGTGCAAATATATAATAAAATATATGGATAAAGGAAGCATAAAAGGATTCTTTTGTTCTTTTCTTTACTTTTCGGGATAGATGGATGCCACGGACGTTGCTCCGCCTGCCTCTCTGCTCAAGTTATTGTTGCGCCCGTCAATCTTAATTGTTATGTGCGGCGTGGGGAAGGATGGTGATTGGACGGAATTGGGCATCGCGAAGTACCCGACATTTTGATGCTATTTTAGGTTAAACGCTTGACAAAATCAGCAAATACGAACTTTCCATCTAACGCGTATTTTTGAAAAATAGAGCCTTCCAGCGAAAAGTGCAAAAACCGTTTAACAATCATATTCTGGAATCCCTATTCATTTTTATCAAATTAGAGTCATGAATGATATTTTAACCTTCAAACTATATTGTTTGACGTGTCAAACACTTGTGTTTGGAGTGTGAAACAATATTGTTTGACGACCCAAACAATATTGTTTCATCCGTCGAACACTTGTGTTTTATGCTTTGAACACATTATTTCGTATTACAAAACATTCTTTTAGTTCCTTTCACCTCTATTTTGTCGACGAGCCGAGCGTTTTCAAATGTGTGATTTAGCAAAGCAATTACTCTCTTTAGCATTCATTCGGACATCATTTGAAAGGACAGGAATGCCTTATGCCACCAAACACCAAGGGGAAGTGTCATTGTGTATTTCGCGAATCGCCCGAGAATGGCAATTTTTGCCACCAGCTCCTGGTTGGATGCGAAGGAGGGCCTTCTCAAGCGATTCGTTTGACGTTTTGACACTTTGACAATCTGTACCCACTCTGGAGAGCAGTCACCATCTGATTCGGCGAACGCACCGAAGTAAACGCAAGGTGCATGAGACGGCGCTCTCACCTTCAAACGTACTTTTTCACTGCAAAAAGAATACATGACAACAGACAGCCAAACCGATTCCTTTTTCCGCTTCTTCGCGTCACAAGGCTTTTTTGTAACAAACCGTGACAATTTTTTGAAGCTGAACAAATAAACATTACTTTTGTATCGAATAACCCTGTTAACAGCAAATTCTATTACTTAATATACTCGTACTATGAACAATCAACCGAGCATTCCGGAGCTGACTCTGAAATGCGAACAAATCAGAAAACGATTGGTCGAAGTGGTTTACAAAGCCAAAGCCGGACACATCGGCGGCGACCTCTCCAGCCTCAATGCCTTGACGGCACTCTATTTCCGCATCATGAACGTTGACCCCCAGAACCCGAAGATGGACGGACGCGACCGCTTCATCATGAGCAAGGGACACTGCGTGGAGGCTCTCTACTCCGTGCTCGAAGCAAAGGGTTTCATCACCAAGGAGTTGGTGGACACTTACGGGGAATATCTCTCGGTACTGGCTGGACACCCCACCATCGAGGTGCCGGGCATCGAGTTCAACAGCGGCGCACTGGGACACGGACTGTCCATCGGTGTGGGCTGTGCCATCGCTGCCAAGATGGACGGCAAGCCCTACCGCACCTTCGTCCTGATGGGCGATGGTGAACAGGGGGAAGGCTCCATCTACGAGGCTGCCATGGCGGGCAGCAAATACAAGCTCGACAACCTCGTGGCTATGATTGACCGCAACGGTTTGCAAATCAGTGCACCGACGGAAGACGTGATGCCCATCGAACCGATACGCGACCGCTGGGAAGCTTTCGGATGGGATGTGCATGACATCGACGGCAACGACATGGGCGCCATCGTCCGTACACTCGAAAACATCGATTACACCAACGGCAAACCTCACCTCGTGATTCTCCGCACGACCAAGGGATTCCACGTGTCGCTCATGGAGAACATCCTGAAGTGGCACCACGGCGTGCCCACGGCGGAGGAGTACGACCGTGCCATCACCGAGATCACAAACCGCATCGAAGAACTTAAAAAGAACTGTTAATCATGGAAATCAAGAGTGTTGCTTGCCGCAAGAGTTTCACCGACGCACTGGTGGAACTGGGCAAAAAAGATAAGAATATTGTAGCCGTCACCACGGACGCACGCGGTTCGGTGACGCTGACCGACTTTGCCAAGGAGCTGCCGGAACAGTTTGTGGAATGCGGCATCGCCGAACAGGACGCCGTGGGCATCTCTGCCGGACTGGCTTCCTGCGGCAAGAAGGTGTTCGTCTGCGGTCCTGCCTGCTTCTATGTAGCCCGAAGCCTGGAACAGGTAAAGGTCGACGTTGCCTACTCCAACCAACCGGTGAAAATCCTCGGTGTGAGCGGGGGTGTGGCATACGGCGCACTGGGTGCCACCCACCACAGCCTGCACGACATCGCCGTTCTCCGCACCTTCCCCGGCATGCAGGTGGTGCTTCCGTGTGACGCACGCCAGACCCGCAAGCTGGTGGAACAGCTCGTCGACTACCCGCACCCGGTCTACGTCCGTGTAGGGCGCAACGCCGTGCCCGATGTCTATGAGAACGACGACTTCGACTACGAAATAGGCAAGTCCATCCAGCTCCAGGACGGCCATGATCTGACCATCATCGGTACCGGTGAAACCGTCTACCATGCACTGGAAGCCGGCAAGCGGCTGGCTGCTGAGGGCATCAGCACCCGCGTCATCGACATGCACACGCTGAAGCCTGCCGACACCGAGGCCATCGTGAGAGCTGCCCGCGAGACGGGACGCATCATCACCGTCGAGGAGCACAGCATGTTCGGCGGACTGGGAGGCATCGTGGCAGAAACGGTCGTACAGTCATGCCCCGTGCCCATGCGCATCCTGGGCATCCCCGACGAGAACGCCGTGCACGGCAAACCGCTGGAAATCTTCCACTACTACAACCTCGATGCCGAAGGCATCTACAACACGGCCAAGGACTTCGTAAACGCTTGAGACTTATGAGATACATCATAGCCATCGACCAAAGTACGTCAGCCACGAAGGCGGTGCTGTTCGACGAGCAATGCCGCCTCATCGACCGCAAGAACGTGGCGCACCACCAGTACTATCCGCAGGCAGGATGGGTGGAGCACGATGCCGAGGAAATCTACCGCAACACGGTGGAGGCCATCCGTCGGCTGATGGAAGGACGGACGGACGCCGACGCCTCCTACTCGCTCGCCATCACCAACCAGCGCGAGACCGTCGTGGTGTGGAACCGGCTCACGGGCAAGCCTGTCTGTCATGCTGTCGTGTGGCAGTGCCAGCGTGGAGCGGACATCTGCGAGGACCTGAAGCAACGGGGCTACACCGAGTTCATCCGCGAACGCAGCGGCCTGCTCATCGACCCGTACTTCGCCGCCAGCGGTGCCAAGTGGATTCTTGACAACGTGGACGGCGCCCGCGATGCTGCGGAACGGGGCGAGCTGCTCATGGGTACCATCGACTCCTGGCTCGTCTGGAAACTGACGGGCGGACGGGTACATGCCACCGACTACACCAATGCCTCGCGCACCCTGCTGTTCAACATCCATACGCTGGACTGGGACGACGAGCTGCTGAGCCTCTTCACCATCCCCCGCAGCATGATGGCGGAGCCGCATCCCTGCGACTCTGTCTTCGGTGAAACCACCGTCGAAGGCATCTTCTCCTCCCCCATCACCATTGCCGGAGTTCTGGGCGACTCGCACGGCGCACTTGCCGGACAGATGTGCTTCGAACCGGGAATGGGCAAGGCGACTTACGGCACGGGCTCATCCGTGATGGTCAACATCGGAGAGGAAGCCATCGGTGCTCCCGAGGGACTGGTGACCTCCGTCGGCTTTGCCGCCTGCGGCAAGGTGTTCTACGCCTTTGAAGGCAACATCCACTGCACCGGTGCCACCATCAAGTGGATGGCGGACCAGCTGCGCCTCATCGAGAGCCCGGCTGCCATCGAAGCGCTTGCCGCGGGTGTGCCGGACAACGGAGGTGTCTACCTCGTGCCTGCCTTTGCCGGACTGGGCGCCCCGTGGTGGAACCCGCACGCCAAAGCCATGATTTGCGGCATGACACTCGGGACGGAACGCGGACACGTCTGCCGTGCAGCCCTGGAAGCTATCGCCTACCAGATCAAGGACCTCATCGACCTGATGACCTGCCATGCCGGCATCACCCTGAAGGAACTCCGTGTGGACGGCGGACCGACGAAGAACAAGCTCCTCATGCAGTTTCAGGCAGACATGCTGAATGCCTGCATCAACCGCTCCGACGTGGAGGAAGCGTCTGCCATGGGTGCCGTCGTGATGAACGGACTGGCACGCGGCGTGTGGAAAGACCTGGCCGAAGTGGCTGCCCTGCGTACGACCGACAACCGCATCCTGCCGCAGATGGCGGACGACGAGCGTGCCCGTCTCTATGCCGGATGGGTGGGTGCCGTCCGCACCGTGAACAAACAGTGAACAGACAACCCCATAACAGAACAACTAATTAACTTATAAGGTATGATACAACAAGCTAAACCCGGAAAAGAGACTTTCGGTTTGATTATCGGTACACGCGCCTACTTCAACTCGGAGCTGGCAATCGACGTCCGCAAGACACTGCTCGAACAGCTGGAGAAGGCTGGCTACGGTTACGTGATTCTCGACGAATGTGACACGCCGACGGGCGGTTCGATGGAGACCGTCGAGGACGGAAAGAAGTGCGCCAACCTCTTCCGCGCCCACCGCGACGAGATCGACGGCATCATCGTGTCACTGCCCAACTTCGGCTTCGAGGTGGGCATCATCAATGCCATCAGCCGCGCCGAACTGCATGTGCCGGTGCTGGTACAGGCATGCGATGACCAGAACGACAAAGTGGACCTGGACAGCCGCCGTGATGCCTTCTGCGGAAAGATTTCCGTGTGCAACAACCTCTACCAGTGCGGCATCCCGTTCACGGATACGACCCTGCATACCTACTCCATCCACAGCGAACTGCTGATGAAGGACATCGACAAGTTCGCTGCCATCTGCCGCGTCGTACGCCGGCTGACCCACGCACGCATCGGACAAATCGGTACCCGTCCGCTCGGCTTCAACACCTGCCGCTACAGCGAGAAGCTGCTCCAGGCGAGCGGCATCACAGTGGTGCCCGTCGACATGAGCGAAATCATCTTCAACGCACAGCGCATCGACAACAATGCCGCTGCCCTGAAGCAGAAGATGGAGGAAATCAGCCACTACGCCAAGGTGCCTGCCGCCTACCAGGAGAAGCTGGCGATGCAAGCCAAGTTCGGCCTCGCCGTGGAAGAGTGGATCGAAGCCAACGAGGTGGATGCCACTGCCATCCAATGCTGGGACTCGCTGGAGCAGAACTACGGTTGTGCAGCCTGCGTCACCATGAGCATGCTGGGTGAACACCTCATCCCGTGTGCCTGCGAGACCGACGTCGCCGGTGCCGTGTCGATGTATGCCCTCCGTCTGGCAGCAGGACAGCCTGCCGCCCTGCTCGACTGGAACAACAACTTCGCCGACGACCGCAACAAGTGTGTCTGCACGCACTGCGGCAACTTCCCGAAGAGCTTCGTGAAGAACGACCTCGAACTCGGTCCGCTCGGTGTACTGGGACGTACGCTCGGCAAGGTGAACACCTTTGGCGCCGTCTACGGCAAGTGCACGGAAGGCGACTTCACCTTCTTCCGCATCTCGACCGACGACACCCTGGGCTGCATCAAGAGCTACCTGGGCAAGGGACACATGACCAACGACCCCTATGGCATGGACGGCTGCATCGCCGTGACACAAGTGGACAACCTGCAGCAGTTGCTGAAGTTCATCTGCAAGAACGGTTTCGAGCACCACGTGGCAATGGTGCGCACCGACGTGGTGGACATCCTCCAGGAAGCCATCGACAACTACCTGGGCTGGGACTTGTACGTACATGAATAAGGTTCCCGCCGGTCAGCCCCGACGTCTGACCGACTGAAACACTATGGAAAACGCCTGCCGGAAGCACAAAGCTTGTACGGCAGGCGTTTTTTCGTATCAACAGGTTTTCAACGAGGCGCTCAGTTGTTCTCGGGACGGAGCTTGCGGACCACGGCACCGGTCTGCCACATCTCGCTCTCACGCAGCTGACGGAGTTCCTCGTTCAGCTTCTCGCGGTAGTCGGGCTGTGAGTTGGAGTCGATGGAGCGTTGTGCCTCCTCGCCGCTTGCCACGGAGTTGTAGAGTTTCTCAAACACGGGCTTGGTGGCATCGTGGAACGGACCCATCCAGTCGAGTGCGCCACGCTGTGCGGTGGTCGAGCAGTTGGCATACATCCAGTCCATACCCTTGGCTGCAAAGAGCGGCATCAACGACTGGGTCAGCTCTTCAACCGTCTCATTGAATGCCTCCGAAGGGGTGTGACCATGCTCGCGCAAGGTCTCGTATTGCGCCAGGAGCAAGCCTTGGATGGCACCCATCAGGGTTCCACGCTCACCGGTCAGGTCGGAGTACACTTCGCGCTTGAAGGTGGTCTCGAACAGATAGCCCGAACCGACACCGATGCCGAGGGCGATGACACGTTCCCAGGCACGACCCGTAGCATCCTGATAGATGGCGTAGGACGAGTTCAAGCCGCGTCCTTCGAGGAACATCGTGCGCAGAGAGGTACCCGAACCCTTGGGTGCCACCATGATGACGTCGACGTCGGCAGGAGGAACAATGCCCGTACGGTCGCTGTAAGTGATGGCGAAACCGTGAGAGAAATAGAGTGCCTTGCCGGCTGTGAGGTGCTTCTTGATGACCGGCCAGCAAGCTATCTGGGCGGCATCCGACAAGAGAACCTCGATGATGGTCGCACGCTCGCAGGCCTCTTCGATGCTGAAGAGGGTCTCACCCGGTACCCATCCGTCTGCCACTGCCTTGTCGTAAGTCTTGCCGGGACGCTGGCCGACGATGACATTGAAACCATTGTCACGCAGGTTGAGCGACTGGCCGGGGCCCTGTACGCCGTAACCGATGACGGCGATGGTCTCGTTCTTCAATACCTCACGCGCCTTGTCCAAGGGAAACTCTTCACGGGTTACAACGTTCTCGGTAACCCCTCCAAAATTCATTTGTGCCATTTTACTGAAATGTTTTAAGTATGTGTTTAATAATAGAGTCAATCGAATCTCACTTTGCTGCGGCAGACCACGTCACCGCCGTTCTTGCGGACCTCGATGTCGTACTCGCGCTCACCGGTCTCGTCGCGGAAGAATGACAGGGTGTCGCCGTAATAGCTCTCGGCGGAGTATGCCATCTCGAAACGCTTTATCCGCCGCTCCCGGAACGTCTCCATCGGGAAGAGGTCCAGGATGTGCTCGATGTACTTGATGCTGTTCACATGTCCGTTGATGTCAATGTCGCTGTAGAGGGCACGGTGCTCGCCGACGGCTTCCTGACTGGTGACCTTGATGCGCCCGGGCTTCTGGATGGGGCATTCCTTGTCACTGCAGATGTAGTCGGTGATGTGGCCTCCGTGAAGCGTCAGCAGGTCAGCGGGCTTCCGTGTCTTCATGTCAATCATTGCCCAGATGGAACGGGCATACCCGACGGGATTCCCCCCGGCATCGAGGATGGCAAAGTTACGGTCGGTGAACAGACGGTAGACATTCTCCACCCACGTCTGTATGGAGAACGACTCATACTGCTCGGGCATGCGCTCCAGCTCGATGGCCAGACGGGACAAGACCCAGGTGTAGTGGTTGTCGTTGAGCGTCTGCATGCCGAACCCGCGCTCCTCGGCGTGGAAGCCGGCACAATTGAGCAAGTGGTTACCCAGTACGCCCATCGTCAGCCGTCCGGTGAAGTCGACATGGAACGGTTCTGCCACGAAGTGATACTTTCCTATTTTCTCTGTACTCATAACTGTATGTGATGTTTATTGGATGCAGCGGCGATGCTTCTCCGCCCGTTCGTCCAGGTACTCGTTGACGCGCTCCACGCAACTCTTCGTGATGGCGACACGTCCCGAACGGACAAACTGGAGCACACACCCCAACGACTGAAGCTCGCTGTTGAGCGCCGTAATCTCGTCGCTCATACCGGTCTTCTTCACGATGGAGTAGACGGGGTTCACCTCCACGATGCTGGCTCCGTAACGCCGGATGACCTTCGAGATGTACGAGTCGCTCTCCAGCTTCGGGGTCGACAGCTTGTAGAGGGCTATCTCGTGGTAGAATATCTCATCGTCGGTGAAGTAGTGAGCCTGGATGACCTCAATCTTCTTCTCGATTTGCTTGACCACCTTCTGGATGGTTTCTGCATCGACCCACGCCGTGATGGTGTACTTGTGCACACCCTGGATGGACGAAGCGGACACGTTCAGGCTCTCGATGTTGATTTGCCGACGGGTGAACACCGCCGTTATCTGGTTGAGCAAGCCGGCGATGTTCTCCGAATAGACGATTAGTGTATATAAGTTCTTTTCCATGTGTTCGGTCCTCCTCTCTTAGCATTCAAGCAACATTTCGTTGACCGTTCCTCCCGGGGGAGTCATCGGCAACACGTTCCCTTCTTCAATCACTGCCACCTCCAGCAGGAACGGTCCGTCGGTGGAGAGCATCCGTCCGATGGCTTCCGCCAGGTCCTCCCGACGCTCCACCAGCTGCGAGGGGATACCGTATGCCTCGGCAATCTTCATGTAGTCGGGGTTGAGCATCGGGGTGAATGAGTAGCGGCGTCCGAAGAACATCGCCTGCCACTGGCGCACGTTGCCCAGGTAGTTGTTGTTGAGCACCACGATTTTCACCGGTGAGCCCTGCTCCATGATGGTGCCCAGCTCCTGAATGCTCATCTGCAGACCGCCGTCGCCCATGAAAGCGAACACCGTACGTTCGGGGGCGCCGAAGGTGGCACCGATGGCAGCAGGCAGGCCGAAGCCCATGGTGCCCAGTCCGCCCGAGGTCACGATGCTGCGTTTCTGTGCATAGTTGAAGTAACGGGCAGAAAGCATCTGGTTCTGACCGACGTCGGTCACCAGGATGGCATTGCCCCCGGCAGCATCGCTCACGGCGCGTGCCACCTCACCCATCTTCAGAGGTCCCTCCTTCGGGTATACCTCCGACTCGATGACATGGGCATACTCCTGCTCCTCGTAGGGCTTGAAGCTCTCTATCCAGTCGGTGTGACGGGCTTCACTGACGCGCTCGGTCAGCTGACGCAACGTCTGCTTGCAGTCACCCAGGACAGCCACGTCGACAGCCACATTCTTGTTGACTTCCGCCGGGTCGATGTCCAGGTGGATGATTTTTGCCTGACGGGCATAGGTCTCCAGGTTGCCCGTCACCCGGTCATCAAAGCGCATGCCGATGGCGATGAGCACGTCACACTCGTTGGTCTTCACGTTCGGTCCGAGGTTGCCGTGCATGCCCAACATGCCCTTGTTCAGCCGGTGTCCGGTAGGGATGTCTGACAGACCGAGCAGCGTGGCACCGCAGGGGATGTCCGCCTTCTCCAGGAAGGCGAGCAGCTCCTCCTGTGCATTGCCCAGCTCGACTCCCTGCCCCACCAGTGCAAACGGGCGGCGGGCAGCATTGATGAGCCGGGCAGCCTCGTCGAGCGAAGCCTCGTCGGTGTCAGGCACGGGGACATAGCTGCGGATGTAGTCGATGTCGACCGGTTCGTAGTTGAAGGTCTCCACCTGTGCGTTCTTGGCAAAGTCGAGCACGACGGGACCCGGACGTCCGCTGCGGGCAATGTAGAATGCCTTCGCCACCGCCATGGGCACGTCCTCGGCACGGCGTATCTGGTAACTCCACTTGGAGATGGGCTGCGTCACGCCCACGAGGTCCACTTCCTGAAAAGCATCCGACCCCAGGAACGAGGTTCCCACCTGACCGGCAATGACCACAATAGGTGTACTATCTATCATGGCGTCGGCAATGCCCGTCACCGTGTTCGTCGCACCGGGACCGCTCGTCACCAGGCAGACACCTACCTTGCCCGACACACGGGCGTAACCCTCGGCAGCATGGGCAGCCGCCTGTTCGTGGCGTACCAGGATGTGGTTCAATTGTTCTCTATGGCTGTATAACGCATCAAAGGCGGGCATGATGGAACCACCGGGATACCCGAAAAGGGTCGTCACTCCCTGATGTTCCAGCGAACGCATCAATGCTTCAGCACCGGTTATTCTTTCTTTACTCATAGCTGTAACTTCTTCTCTCGTTTAATCTACGTCGTTAGTAGTGGGCAGGGGAATTCAGTCCTCCACCATTCTCACGCCTCCCTTGTCGGCTGAACTGACCATGCTGGCGTATGCACGGAGCGCCTTCGACACCCGGCGGTCGCGCGTCACGGGGGTCATGGGGCGTGCCGCCAGTTCCTCGTCGCTCAGACGGACGTTGATGGTGCGTGCCGGGATATCTATCTCGATAATGTCGCCATCGGTCACCTTGCCGATGTTGCCTCCGGCAGCCGCTTCCGGTGAGATGTGACCGATGCTCAGGCCTGACGTACCGCCGCTGAAGCGTCCGTCGGTGATGAGTGCACACTCCTTGCCCAGGTGTCTGGACTTGATGTACGACGTCGGGTAAAGCATCTCCTGCATCCCCGGTCCACCCTTGGGACCTTCGTGCGTGATGACCACCACGTCGCCGCTCACCACCTTGCCACCCAGGATGCCTTCGCAGGCAGCCTCCTGGGAATCGAAGACCTTTGCCGGACCGGAGAAACGCCAGATGCTCTCATCCACACCTGCCGTCTTCACCACACAGCCGTCCTGGGCAATGTTTCCCTTGAGCACCGCCAGACCGCCATCCTTCGAGTAGGCATGCTGCAGGTCACGGATGCAGCCGTTGGCACGGTCGGTGTCCAGTTCCCCATAGGTGGCATCCTGTGAAGCAAAGCGGATGTTGAAGCGGTTGCCCGGAGCACTCGTGTAGATGCGCCGTGCCTCGTCACTGACGTCCGCCCGGCTGATGTCATAACGTTCGATGGCCTCGCCCAGCGTCAGCCCGTCCACCCGGGAGACGGACGTGTCCAACAGTCCGCCCTTTGCCAGCTCACCAAGGATGTTGAGGATGCCTCCGGCACGGTTCACATCCTGGATGTGGTATTTCTGCGTGTTCGGCGCCACCTTGCACAGGCAGGGTACACGGCGTGAAAGCATGTCGATGTCGTCCATCCGGAAGTCCACTTCCCCCTCATGGGCAATGGCGAGCAGGTGGAGCACCGTGTTGGTAGAGCCTCCCATGGCGATGTCGAGCGTCATGGCATTGAGGAACGCCGCGCGGGTAGCAATGTTCCGCGGAAGGACGCTCTCGTCGCCCTCGTCATAATACTTATAAGCATTCTTCACAATCAGCGCGGCAGCATCCTTGAACAACTGGCGCCGGTTGGCATGGGTGGCGAGGATGGTTCCGTTGCCGGGGAGCGCCAACCCGATAGCCTCGTTCAAGCAGTTCATTGAGTTCGCCGTAAACATGCCCGAGCAGCAACCACATCCGGGGCACGCATGCTGCTCGATGGTAGCCACGTCTGCATCGCTCACCGACGCATCGGCTGACTTGATCATCGCGTCAATCAGGTCCAGGTGCTGCCCGTCCCATTCTCCCGCCTCCATCGGTCCTCCCGACACGAACACCGTGGGGATGTTGAGCCGCATGGCAGCCATGAGCATCCCCGGCGTAATCTTGTCGCAGTTGCTGATGCAGACCATGGCGTCCGCCTTGTGCGCGTTCACCATATACTCCACGCTGTCGGCAATGAGGTCACGCGAAGGCAACGAATAAAGCATCCCGTCGTGCCCCATGGCAATGCCGTCATCGATGGCGATGGTGTTGAACTCGGCAGCAAAGCAACCCAGCTTCTCAATTTCCTCCTTGACCATCTGCCCCACTTCGTGCAGATGCGTGTGTCCGGGAACAAATTGAGTAAAAGAGTTGACTATCGCAATGATGGGCTTTCCCATCTGTTCACGTTTCATCCCGTTTGCCACCCAGAGAGCCCTAGCCCCTGCCATGCGGCGACCTTGCGTACTAATGGCGCTACGTAGTTGATGTTTCATCGTTCTAAATGCTTTACGCGGTTCCTATAATTGAAAGAGCCTTCCCCATAACTGAGAAAGGCTCTTTCCACAAATATATTCATGACAGCATGACACGCGGCCTTTCTCACGGTCTTGATGGAATCACCACGACGTGAATCAGAATGACTGACAATACTAGGCTGACAATAATCATGCTTGTATACATAATCCTGTGTATTGGGTTGTTCAATTGTTAACGGAGGCAAAGGTACAGTTTTTTCCACAACAAGCAAACAAAATGAATATTTTTTGCGCATAAAAATAGACATTCGTAAGAGAAGTCTCATTTTCTAAACAATATTATCACATCCACCCCTTCTCTGAATCGGGGAACAGCCCTCCCTGCTCCGTCTTCTCCATCCGACGCCTTCTCACATTGTCACCCTTTTTCCGTTTCCACTTGACAAAAAGAGAAAAAGCAACTTTCCAGCTAACACGTGTTTTTTGGGGAATCGCCTGAGAAGGGCCTCGTTGCGCTCCATCCCGGCTTCGGATGCGAACAAGCGATTTTCAGAGGAGAGGGAGCATTTGACGATTTGACAATTTGCAATCTATTGGCATTCTTACTATTTTCGCTTCCAATCAAACCGACAAAGCCATGAAACAACGTATCACGAGATGCGTATGGGGTGTCATGGTCTTCGCCCTTACGCTGTCCGCCTGCGGCGGAAAGAACCAGAAGACTGCAACAACAAATTTCTCAACAGATTCCATCATGCCCAACGACACACTGAACGAACTCCGAATCGACAGCGTCCGCCTGAGCTGGCTCAAGGACAATGCCGGTGAACGGCTGATGCCCCGCACCTTGTTTCCGGATGCACCGGACAGCCTGATTGACAGCCTCGGGTTGCAAGACGGCATTCCGGCAAGCGTCGGCACTTTTCTCGTGGAGACGAACGGATGTCTCATCCTCTTCGACACGGGAAACGGTACACCCGACAGCCGCTTGCTCCCGGAACTGAAACGACGTGGCATCTCACCCGCAGACATCCATTATCTCTACCTGACTCATTTTCATGGCGACCACATCGGCGGCATGATGCAAGGCGACAGTGTCGTGTTCCCCAACGCGGAAGTCTATGCTTCACAGATGGAATATGATGGTTGGATGAACATGCCTGAGGAGAGAAAGGCTCAGGTCGTCAAGACAATGGAGGCATACAAGGAACGGCTTCACCTGTTCAACTTCGACGATGTACTGCCGGGCAACGTAACCGCCCTGAATGCCATCGGTCACACTCCGGGCCACACCGCCTTCCAAGTCGGACGTCTGCTCATCGTAGGCGACCTGATGCACGGCACCGCCTTGCAGCTGCTCCGCCCCGACATTTGTGCGACTTTTGACATGGACCAGGAGGCAGCTGCTGCCACACGGAAACGTATCCTGCACTATGCCAAAGAGAATGGTCTGACCCTGGCAGGCATGCATTTCCCGACTCCGGGATGGATCAAAGGGGAAGGAAAATAACATTCAAGCCATCGCTTGAAAGAATATACCCATAAAACGCAAAAAGCCTCCGCAACACTCATGCTGCGGAGGCTCTGCTTTCAAAACGGCGACTACCTACTCTCCCACTTGCGCAGTACCATCGGCGTGACGAAGCTTAACT
>NZ_JAMBLN010000013.1:0-113417 GCF_023337025.1 Mediterranea sp. ET5
AGAATCAATAAAGTTGTAGTAAATATAACGAATAGTTTATGCATACCTATCATATTACAAGTTTAAATCCATATAGAATAAGGAATAGGAGCTATCTATAACAGAAACACTCCTAGACCCTATTTTAATACTTAAATTACTTCAATTTGGATAAAGACAAAATGAAATCTTAAAATCATTAATATTTATCGTCACTAGAACTTATTTTTACTACTAGCAAGTTTCATTGCCTGTCTTTGTACAATTATAGCCTGTACAATCTGGACGGTAAAAACGTTCCCATATTTTTTGAGAATAATCGCCTTCCCCACTAGCCAATGCCTCAACATTAGCCAATGAAACTCCTGATAATTCAATTCCTTTATTTTGAGCTTGGTATACTCCCATTCCGGCTACAGCTACAACAGCTACAGCTAAAACATATTTAACGATGTTCTTTTTCATGATACATTAATTTATTCGTTAGAGATTTTTTTCTTTCCTGCACATTTATCCTTTCAGTGCAACTGTGAACGCATCACATTTTCTTTCTTTTTCTTACCTTTGTCGCGCCTCCTTTCTTTTTTAGGCAGGTACACGGGGAGCAGGATACTATGTTTGTCTATTCGAAGAAGATGCATAGCCGTGCTCCCTTTCTTTGTGGAGTCTGCCGGAATTTATATATAGTTGTTCAGAGTCATTCTACTTTCCCTTTTACCCGGACGGTCAGTATTCCACCTTCCACGTTGGTATAGATGCGCAGCGTTTTGTTCACATAGCCCGTCTGGTCGGGGCGGTAGACTATTCGTAACAACAAGTCTTTTCCCGGTGAAACAGGTCTCTTGTCAAATTGTGCCTGCAAACATCCGCAATCGGTCACTACATCGTGGATGACCAACGGGTGATTGCCTGTGTTGGTGATGCGGAGCGAGTCTGTCTTTTCCTCTTTACGGGAGAATGTGCCCAGTTCCACTTCACTCTTTTCAAGTTGTACACTGGTTGCCGGAGGGGCCTGTGTCGAGATTTTCTTTCCTGAAATCAGGGAGAGATAAAGGTCCTTCACGTGTGGGTTGTGTACCGGATTACCGATGGCAAGTACACGATTGTCTTTCCCCACCAGAAACGTCTGGAAATTGTCTTCTTCAGGGAAATGGTTGAGATGTTGGATGGCATTTGTCGTATCGATGCAAACCGGATGGCGGAATGCGTCTCTTCTAAGGATGTATTGCATCTCATGCAGGTCTTTCGGGCAGAGGTAGAACAGGAACGATGTTTTTCCTGCTGCCAGTGAATCCAGGGTTGCCATCATTTCTTTCCATCGTACGAGTTGTAAACGACAACTCATACAGCCGGTGGAGTCAACATATACCACTATTTTATAAGGTAGCGTGTCTGTTGGAGCCTCTACCGTGTCCTTTCCCTGTAGGGTGAAAACGGGATGTTCCGGAAACTGTATTTCTTTTCCTGACCATTCCTGAACCAAGCGTGTGATGTGTGCTTCTCGGTTCTCTTTGCAGGCAGTAATGCCGAAAAGAAGTAGGCTTGTCAGAAACAGTGTTGCTTTATTCATTGTCATCGAGGGATAATATCAATCCAAGCAACCCTGTGACCACCATGAGGACACACCAGGCAACCAAGATCTTTGCAATCAACTTCAGCTGGTTTATCTTCTCCTCCAGCCAAAGCTTCTACATTTTCCAGCAGCAACCCATTGACAGGGGTGTTGCGTTTGTTTAGTCCCAAAATGCATGTACTGCCTAGCAGTATAAGTGATAATGTTTAAGCGTAAATAGTTTTCATATGCGTAGAATTTGGTTTGTGGCAAATGTATAAGACTTACGGATAAAAAGATAACATTCAGGGTGTTTTCTATCTCAAATCTTTCTTTGAGGTTTGATTTATACTTTAATAATTAGAAATGTAACGTGAGTGAAAAGAAATGAAACGTGTATGAACGGTTTATTGGGAAATATTAATTATATTTGGCGCGAAACGATTTGTAAGATAATAATTGGATGAAGCGATTAAAAGCATTAAAGAAATTTTGTACCAACTATATTTTATGTATTCTAGTATTGACGGGAGTGGTTGGAGGACTTAAAATTTATTCCGTAGAGCGTACAGCCCTGTATTCAAAAACATACCGGGTCTTGCAGGAGACTATCAATCAGGATTATGAAAATCGTATCGGTGGAATTTACCGACACACGGAAGGGAACAAAAGGAAAATCTATCAGAAGATAAAGGAACAATGGGTCTATACGGAAAAGGAACTCTATCATGTGGTCTATCAGGACAGTATTTATGTTCCGCAAGCAAGGCAATATGCCGATCAGTTTATGATGGCAACTCAATGCCCCGTCAATCCCAGTGTTATGGCTGGGATATTTAAGGAAAAGCTGATGGAAAATGTAGGTGGGGACTACTCATGTGGCATTATCTATCGGCATAACGGCATCGCCCAATATAGTTTGAATGACACGATTTCTCCTCGGTATGCATCCTGTCTGACTCCAATGAGGTTTCTTGATTTTGCCAACACGGTCAGTGTTCAGGGCTGGGTGGATTATGACGGGCTGACCGTTTTTGTGAACATGCATCCTTTGGGAATGATTGGATTTGTAGTTTTGGATTTCCTGTTGCCATTGATGCTTCTGACAGGCTATGTGATACGGTGTTATCGGGTTCATATAGTTTTTGATAAGGACGATAAACTGGTATGGATTGATGGGAAGTATTGTGCAATGGCTAAATTGGACCGTCAGATTCTGAAGCTCATTTTGAAGAACAAGGACTATGTGGTTACTCGTGAGGAACTGAAGCAGGCATTTTGGCCTGACAGCATGACTGCTGACAAGAATATAGATACCCATCTTTATACCCTTCGGAAAAACTTGGCAGACTTTCCCCGTTATCAATTGGATACAGTCGGACAAGGAAAATATCAGTTGAAATGTAAACCTTTTAGGAGGATACAGGCATTGGGGCGTTCATTCTGTCAAAATGTCAAATGAGCCTCTCCACGGTGCTCTTCCTCGCACCAAAATACAGTTTGATGGATTCGGAGGGCCTTCTCAGGCGATTCGCAAAATACACCTTGTTGCCAAACGGCTTATTCTAGTTGCGTTGCAGTGGGTAAAAATGGGATGGCTACGTCCTTTTACTGTTCATGCCTCTGTTTTACCCCTCTTTTTATTACCTTCCGATTTGTTGACACCGCTCACCTTCTGGAGAGTGAAACTCCGGATTTGTTACTTCCATTTTCCAAACATTTGACTTCCGGGCACGAAACAATAGTGTTTGGCAGGTGAAACTATATTGTTTGACGCCTCAAACTATATTGTTTGGCTCGCGAAACAATATTGTTCCGGGCACGTTTTGCCTGTTTCCCGAAAATGAAATGTATAGTTTTCTAAAATCAAAGGCTTTTCCCGTATGTTTTGTTTGCACTCATTCACGTTTCACCTCCAGATTATCGGATTTTTGAAAAGTATGAGTTAGCTGAAAGTCTTGATTTGGGGAAATAATGAAAGTGATTAGTCCGTTTGGCTGACAAGGTGTAAATCGTCTGACAGGCTTTTCCCATGTCTTTTTCGGGGCAAAGCACCAGCCGGATATCGGGGCGAAAACATTGATTTTGGTTCATTCCCAGCCTCAATAAAAAAATTGAGATCAATATTTGTGCCGGGAAGTAGTCTTGTTTGCGACATATCCTGTACCTTTGGAGTGCTGAACCGTCTGCCGGATGAGACCGGACAAGATGATGCTTCGGGGAATATTCCGGCAAGGATGTTCACGGCATTTTGTCTTTATCCGGTTTATGGACCAACTTTTACAAGTGAAGAATGAAACAAGCCGTGAAAACATGTATGCCCTATGTGGCGTTGCTCCCTCTGATGGGGTTGCTCGGAGTCGTCTTTGTTTACGACAGCCGTCTGCCTGCCGATTGGCTGGGATGGCAACGCGAATGGCTGTATCATGCCTGTTGGGTAAGTGTGGCATGGCTTTTATTGGTGGGGATTGTACGCCCGCAGTGGCTCCGGCTGTTTCCCCGGATATTGGCAGGGACGTTGATAGCCTTGGGAGGTGTAGAAGCCCTTTGGGGGCTTTGCCAGCTTTTCGGTCTCTGCCCCTCCCGGCATGCGTTGTTCCCCATGACGGGTTCATTTTTCAATCCCGGTCCTTATAGCGGTTATCTGGCGCTGGTACTTCCCGTGGCAGTGTTTGAGGCGTTGAGGCTTGGGCAGAAACAGTCTCCGGTGCGTTGGGCGGCAGGGAGTGTGGCTTTGCTGATTCTCTGTGTCCTCCCGGGCGGTATGAGCCGTGCATCGTGGCTGGCGGCAGGTGTATCGCTTGCCTTTGTCATGTTCCGGTGTACGGAGGGGAAACGGCATACGGCGTTTTTCGTTTTCTGCCGGGAGCATCGTCGGATGCTCGTCGGCGTTTTGTGCCTGTTGCTTTGTCTGGCAGCCGTCGGAATTTACCTGCTGAAAAAGGATTCGGCTGACGGAAGGCTGCTCATTTGGAAAGTGGCAATGAAAGAGGTTGTGGCACACCCCGGAGGTGCGGAGATGGATGCAGGTTCAACCTTTTCGGCTGTGTACGGGAATGCACAGGAACGGTATTTCACAGCCGGAGACTATACGGACGCTGAGGCTCGTGTGGCAGCCTCTCCCGAGTTTGCATTCAACGACTACATCCAGTTTGCCCTGATGGAGGGAGTCTGGTGTCCGGTGCTGTTGCTGCTGATTGGTATCCTGGCTTTCAGGGGTGCTATCCGGAGTGGCGAAGTCGGTCTGGGTGCCGCCTTGCTGTCACTCGGTGTATTCGCCTTTTTTTCTTATCCATTGCAGTTGCCTGCATTTGTCTGTACTTTCTTTCTGCTGGTTGTGGCTTCCTTCTTGGCTTGGGCAGGTCCGAAGGTCGGAAGGTATGCCGGAAGAAGTTGGCCGATCGTGGCTGTTCCTTTTCTGATGTATATCCTGTTTACTTCGTCAGTTTACTCTTCGTTACACGGCATCACTCATGAGGAGACGTTGCAGTGGACCAAGGCGCGGCAATATTATCGTGTCGGTGCCTATCGGGAAGCCATGGAGGCGTATCGGAAGGTGAAAGGGATGGATGCATGTGCTGACTATCATTTCGAGTTGGGACGTGCCTGTTACAAGAGCGGTGAATGCCTCCCTGCCAAATGGGAACTGGACAAGGCGCTGTGCCTTAGCGGAGACCCGATGATCCTGAATCTGCTGGCACAGAATGCATGGAAGGCAGGTTATCCGTTTATGGCGGAAACCTATTTGCAACGTTCCGCCCACAGGGTTCCGTCGCTGACTTATCCTTATTATCTACTGACGAAACTTTATGCTGACCCTTATTTCTACCAGCCGGACCGCTTGCAGGAGGCAGCGCGGATGGTGCTTGAAAGAGAACCCAAAGTCTTTTCACCTGCCATCGCACAGATGCGGGAAGAGGTAAGAGACATCCTGAAAGAGATACAGACATCTGCCTTGACTCCGGTGGACCGGGACTCCATACGACGTGACATCCCGTACATGATTGAGAGTGTCACGTTAGTCCCTGCCGGACCGGGAGAGGGTGGAGATTCATTAACCTTGAAACAATAACCTTATGAATGGAATCGTATACAGTTCACTCGGAGTGATGATGGCAGCGGTGCTCCTGACTGCCTGCGGACGGGAGGACCGTCCGTCGGCGGAGAAGGAAGGTGTCGAGACCGTCCTGCCTGCCGAGGTGAACGAAGTGTCGGTGATGACCCTCAAGAAGGGAGACTTCAACCACGAACTGGTGAGCAACGGCAAGGTGGAGGCGCGGGCGTATGCCGACTTGAACTTCCGCCTGACCTCGGAACCCGTCGCACGGGTCTATGTGAAAAACGGTGACCGTGTGAAGAAAGGGCAGAAGCTCGCCGAACTGAGCCTCTTCACGCTGCAGAACAAGCTGGAGCAGGCGAAGACCTCGCTCGACCAGGCAGACCTGGAGATGCAGGACGTCCTCATCGGGCAAGGCTATGCGCCCGACCGTCCGGAGTCGGTGCCGGAGAATGTCATGAAGCTTGCGCGTGTGCGGAGCGGCTACGAACAGAGCCGGGCGAACTACGAGCTGGCACGGTATGAGTTGCAGCAGGCTGTGCTGACTGCTCCCTTTGACGGCGTGGTGGCAAACCTCTTCGGCAAGCAGTACAACCGTCCTGACGGGGCGGAGCCATTCTGCCGCATCATTGCCACGGCGGGCATGGAGGTGGAGTTCTCCGTACTGGAGAGCGAGCTTCCGCTCATCAGACGGGGCGACGAGGTGGATGTCTCTCCTTATGCGGCGACAGTCGCTGCACGGAAGGGGCGGGTGACGGAAATCAACCCGTTGGTCGACGAAAACGGCATGGTGCGTGTGAAGGCGCAGGTCGACGGAGGCAGCCAGCTCTTCGACGGCATGAACGTCCGCGTCACAGTGAAACGCCGGGTGCCGGGACAGCTCGTGGTGCCAAAGACGGCGGTGGTGCTCCGCTCGGGCAGACAGGTGGTCTTCACTCTCCGGGAGGGAAAAGCCCAGTGGAACTACGTGCAGACCGGACTGGAGAACATGACCGAATACACCGTCACGGGAGACGGTCTGGAGGAAGGGGCGCAGGTCATCGTGACGGGCAACGTGAACCTGGCGCACGAGACACCTGTCAGAGTCGTCGGACAGAAGAAATAGGAGTGCGGTCATGGTCAAGTTTCTCATCCGGCGTCCCATTGCCGTACTGATGGCGTTCACCGCCAGCTTCATCATCGGACTGGTGACCTACTTCGCCCTGCCCGTGTCGTTGCTGCCCGACATCGACATCCCCCAGATTACCATCCAGGTGACGGGCGACAACATGTCGGCACGCGAACTGGAGAACACGCTGGTCGCTCCCGTCCGCCGTTCCTTGCTCCAGGTCTCGGGGCTGGACGAGATGCGCAGCGAGACACGCGACGGCTCCGGCATCATCCGTCTGTCGTTCGATTTCGGGACGGATACCGACCTGGCGTTCATCGAGGTGAATGAGAAAATCGACGCCGCCATGAACAGCCTGCCCCGCGATGCCACCCGTCCGAAAGCCATCAAGGCAAGCGCCACGGACATCCCCGTCTTCTACCTCAACATGACGCTGAAGGACGGGCAACCCTATGCACCCGTCGACGAACAGGCATTCCTGCAACTTTGCGAACTGGCGGACAACGTCGTGCGCCGGCGCATCGAACAGCTGCCACAGGTGGCAATGGCGGACGTCACCGGCATACCGGGAAGGATGCTCCGCCTCGTGCCCGACCGGGCGAAGATGGAAAGCCTGGGACTGACCATTGCCGACCTGGAAAATGCCTTGGCTGCCAACAACGTGGAGCCGGGCAGCATGCTCGTGCGCGACGGATACTATGAGTACAACATCCGCATCGCCTCGCTCCTGCGTACCCCCGAGGACGTGGAGCGGATTTACCTGAACGTGGACGGACGCATCCTGCAACTGAAGGATATCTGCCGCGTGCAGGTGGTGTCGCAGAAGGAGCTGGGACGTTCGCTGGCAGACGGCAAGCGTGCCGTGACCCTCGCCATCATCAAGCAGTCGGAGGAGAACATGGACAACCTCAAGGCGGAGCTGAAGCGCACGACCGACTATTTCTCCCGCCTCTATCCCTCCATCGAGTTTTCGGTGAGCCGTAACCAGACGGAGCTGCTCGACTACACCATCTCCAACCTGCAGCAGAACTTCACGCTGGGCTTCCTGCTGATATTCGTGGTCGCCATCCTCTTCATCGGGGACGTGCGCTCTCCCCTGGTCATCGGCATCAGCATGGTGACGTCGGTGGTCATCACCTTCTTCTTCTTTTACATCTGCCGGGTGTCACTGAACATCATCTCCCTCTCCGGACTGATTCTCGCCGTGGGTATGATGATCGACAATGCCATCATCGTCACCGAGAACGTGTCGCAGTACCGGGAACGGGGCTATTCGCTCCGCCGGGCAGCCGTGGCAGGCACGACCGAGATGATTACGCCCATGCTGAGCTCGTCGCTCACGACCATTGCGGTGTTCGTTCCGCTGGTGTTCATGAGCGGCATTGCGGGAGCCATCTTCATGGACCAGGCTTTCTCCATCACGTCCGGACTGCTGGTGTCCTACTTCACGGGCATCATGCTGCTGCCGGTGCTCTACCTGCTGTTCTACCGCATTGCCCTGCGGAAGCACAACTGGCTGACGCGCAACTTCAGGGAGGTGCTGAAGAATGACTGGCTGGAACGGTTCTACGATGCCGGCATCCGTTGGACGTTCGCCCACAAGCGGCTCAGCCTGCTGCTGGGGCTGCTCACCCTGCCCCTGTGTGTGGTCATGTTCCGGGTGCTGGACAAGGAGCGCATGCCGGAAATCACGCAGAGCGAACTGATTGTCAAGGTCGGCTGGAACGAGAACATCCACGTGGAGGAGAACGAACGGCGCGTGAACGCCCTGATGCGCGAGGTGGACAGCCTCGTCGTCGAGCACACGGCATACGTCGGCATACAGGATTATGTGCTCAATGCGGACGAGGAGCTGGCTGCCGACGAGGCGGAACTGTACTTCAAGACCGCCTCCCCCGGCGATGTGGGGAAAGTCGAAGCACAGGTGAAGGACTTCTTCCGCCGCAGCTACCCGGATGCAGTCGTGACATTCGCCCCGCCCATGACCGTCTTTGAGAAGCTCTTCGTCACCGGAGAGCCCGACGTGGTGGCACGCCTGCATGCCGCGGACAAAGGCACGGCGCCCGACCCCGCTGCACTGAAGGAACTGGAGCAACGGATTGCCGGCGCGACGGGCATACAACCCGAGGGCGTCGCCTTCCGCAGCCAGCTCAACCTGGTCATCGACCGGAGCAAGCTGCTGGTCTATCATGTCGACTACAACGAGGTGGTGCGCACCCTGCGCACGGTCTTCAAGGAGAACCGCACCTCGACGCTGCACTCCTATCAGCAGTATCTCCCCATCGTGATTGCCGGCAACGAGAAGACCGTGAGCGGGGTGCTGGCGGAGACGCTTGTGGAGAACACGCTTCCGGCAGGAGAGGAGAAACAGTATGTCCCCCTGCGCGAACTGGTGACGGTCGTGCCGGGTGAGGACCTGAAAAGCATCACCGCCGGACGCAACGGCGAGTACATCCCCCTGAACTTCTACGGCGTGGACGATGCGCCCCGCCTGATGGAGGAGGTCAGGGACGTGGTGACGGAGGCAGGCGGCTGGGACGTCGACTTCGGAGGCAGCTTCTTCTCCAACCGCCGGATGATGGGCGAGCTGATGGTCATCCTGCTCATCTCCATCCTGATGATGTACTTCATCCTCTGTGCCCAGTTCGAGAGCTTCCTCCAGCCGCTGATTGTCCTGTCCGAGGTGCCCATGGACACCGCGTTCGCCCTGCTCTGCCTGTGGCTGTGCGGTCATACGCTCAACCTCATGTCCGCCATCGGCATCATCGTGTCCTGCGGTATCGTCATCAACGACTCCATCCTGAAGATTGACAGCATCAACGAGCTGCGCAAGCAGGGGATGCCGCTCTTCGACGCCATCCACACCGCGGGTGTCCGGCGTCTGCGTGCCATCATCATGACCACGCTGACGACCATCTTCGCCATGGTGCCGCTGCTCTTCACGTCCGACATCGGTTCGGAGTTGCAGAAGCCCTTGTCGATAGCCATGATTGGTGCGATGGCGGTGGGCGTCGTCATCAGCTTGTTTATTGTCCCCTTGATATATTGGTATGTTTACAGAAGAAACTATGAGAATGCGAAGAATTGAGATACTCGTGTGCCTGCTGCTGTGCCTTGCCGCCGGAACACATGCACAGCGTACGTTGAGGCTGACCCTCGGACGGACCATCGAGATGGCGAATGACAGTTCGCTCTCGGCGTTCCGCAACCAGAACATGTACCTCTCGGGCTACTGGGAGTACCGGACGTACAAGGCGGAGCGTCTGCCCAGCCTGACGATGAACCTGACGCCGGCGCGTTACTACCGCTACATCACCCAACGCTACGACTCGGAGATGGACATGGACGTCTACCGCGAACAGCAGATGTTCAGCGCCACGGGCGGACTGAGCCTGGCACAGAACTTCGACTGGTTGGGCGGACGGTTCTATGTGGACACGCAGCTCGACTTCATGCGCAACTTCGGCGACACGAAGTCCACCCAGTATTCTGCCGTTCCCGTCCGCATCGGCTACGAGCAGGACCTCCTGGGCTATAACGCCTTCCACTGGGACCGCAAAATCGAGCCGTTGAAGTTCGAGAAGGCGAAGAAGCAGTTCGTCTACCAGACCGAGCAGGTGTCCGAGGAGGCGGTGACCTACTTCTTCGAGCTCGCCATGGCACAGGCGGAGTACAACCTTGCCAAGGAGAACCTTGCCAGCTCGGACACGCTCTACGCCATCGGGGAACGGCGTCAGCAGATTGCCGCCATCTCGCAGGCGGACCTCCTCACGCTGCGGCTCGACCGGGTGAACGCCCGCAACGCCCTGCGCAACTCCGAGATTTCCCTCAAGCGTGCCATGTCGGCACTGGCGACCTTCCTCAACCTCGACAAGGACACCCGCATCGAGATAGACCTCCCCGTGCGTCCGCGGACTCTCTCGGTGCTAGCCGATGAGGCACTGGGACATGCCCGGGCAAACAACCCGGTCTACCTGGAGCAGCGGCAGAACATCCTGGAGGCGGAGCGCGAGGTCGACCGCACGAAGAAGGAGTCCCACTTCAACGCCAGCTTCAATGCCAGCGTCGGCTTCAACCAGGTGGCGGACAACTTCCGGGCGGCATACCGCAATCCCCTCCAGCAGGACCTCGTCTCCCTCAGCATCTCCATCCCGTTGGTGGACTGGGGCGTGCGCAAGGGCAAGTACAACATGGCAAAGAACAACCTCGACGTGGTGAAGATTGCCGCCCGGCAGGAGGAAATCAGCGTGGAGGAAGACGTGGTGATGACGGTCAACGACTTCAACGTGCAGCAGGACCTCATCCAGAGCGCCGAAGAGGCGCTCGACTTGGCGGAGATGGCATACGACCAGACACGCCGACGCTTCATCATCGGCAAGTCGGACATCAACAGCCTGACACTCTCGCTCAACCGTCAGCAGGAGGCGTGGAAGAACTACATCGGCGCCCTGCAGAACTACTGGCTGAACTACTACAAGATACGTCGCCTGACGCTCCATGACTTCGAACACGGATGCGCCCTGTTCGACCGTTTCGACTTTGATAAAGGCTCCTACCGATGAAGCAGGAAGAGACACATACGCACGGCTTCTCCTCGTTCACGCTCATCGTGACCTTCGTCTGCCTCTCGCTCGTCGGGCTGGCGCTCCTGCCGCTCCTGCCGGTCAAGCTCTCCCCCTCGCACACCCTGCCCAGGCTCACGGTCTCCTTCTCGATGCCGGGCAATCCCGCGCCGGTGGTCGAGTCGGAAGTGACCAGCAAGCTGGAGGGACTGCTCTCGCGTGTCCGTGGAGTGAGAAAGGTGTCCTCCACCTCGGACAACGGCAGCGGACGGGTCACCATCGAGCTGGACAGACATGCCGGGGTGGACGTCGTGCGCTTCGAGGTCTCCACGCTGATACGCCAGCTCTGGTCGCAGCTGCCCGACGGGGTGAGCTATCCGCAGATTGCCGCCCAACAGTCCGACGACCGTTCGGCACGCCCCTTCCTGACCTATACGCTCAATGCACCTGCCGCCCCCTTCGTCATCCAGCGTTACGGCGAGGAGAACATCAAGCCGCTGCTCTCACAGATAAAGGGCATCTACAAGGTGGAGCTGAGCGGAGCCACGCCCATGGAGTGGAGACTGACCTATGACAACACCCGGCTGGAGCAGGCGGGCATCACGGTCAGCGATATCCGCGCAGCCATCCAGGAGCACTACGACCGGGAGTTTCTGGGCATCTGCCGGGTCGACGACGAAGGGGGATGGATGCGCCTCGTCCGTGTCACCGACGGGGTGGAGGAGGAGTTCCGTCCTGCCGACATCTGGGTGCGGAGCCGCTCGGGAGAAGCCGTCCGGCTGGACAAGCTCGTCCGCGTGACACACGAGGAGCAGGAGCCGGACAGCTACTTCCGCATCAACGGGCTGAACTCCGTCTACCTCTCCCTCACCGCCGAGGAGACGGCGAACCAGCTGGAACTCGCCCGCAACGTGCGGCAGGCGATGGACGAGGTGCAGCGCACCATGCCCGCCGGCTATGAGGTGCACACGAGCTACGATGCGACCGAGCACATCAGCCGCGAGCTGGACACCATCTACTTCCGCACGGGCATGACCGTCCTCATCCTCCTGCTCTTCGTCGCCCTCATCACCCGCAACCTGCGCTACCTGCTGCTCATCGTGCTCAGCCTGTCGGTGAACATGGCGGTGGCGTTCATCTTCTATTACCTCTTCGGGCTGGAGATACAGCTCTACTCGCTGGCAGGCATCACCATCTCGCTCAACCTGGTCATCGACAATACCATCGTCATGACCGACCACATCACCCGGCGGCGCGACCTGAAGGCGTTCCTCTCCATCCTTGCCGCCACGCTGACGACCATCGGCGCGCTGGTCATCATCTTCTTCCTCGACGAGAAGGTGCGGCTCAACCTGCAGGACTTTGCCGCCGTGGTCATCATCAACCTCGCCGTCTCGCTGCTGGTGGCGCTCTTCTTCGTGCCCCCTGTCATCGACAAAATCGGGTTGGAGCGCCGCCGTTCCTGTCATCCGCGTCTGTGGATGAAGAGACTGACGGTGCGGTTCACCCGTTTCTACCGCGTGCTCATCGGCGGACTGTGCCGCTTCCGGGTGGCGGTCTGCCTGCTCCTGCTCCTGGGGTTCGGCCTGCCGGTGTTCCTCCTGCCGGAAGAAATCAAGGATGCCAAAGGCTTCTGGGAGGAGCTTTACAACCGCATGTTTGCGGGCACCACCTACCGGGAGGACATCCGTCCCGTGGTCGACAAGGCGCTGGGCGGCTCGCTGCGTCTGTTTGTGGAGAAAGTCTATAACGGAAGCTACCTGGACAGCCGCGAAGACGAGGTGACGCTCTCCATCAATGCCACCCTGCCCAACGGCAGCACGCTGGAGCAGATGAACAACCTGGTGAAGCAGATGGAGACTTACCTGAGCGGCTTTGACGAGATACGCCAGTTCCAGACTTCGGTCTACGACGCCCGCCGTGCCACCATACAGGTCTTCTTCAAGAAGGAGCACGAGTACAGCGGCTTTCCCTACGTCCTCAAGTCGAGCGTCATCAGCAAGGCACTCACCTTGGGCGGCGGCAGCTGGAGCGTCTACGGCCTGCAGGACCAGGGCTTCAGCAACGACGTCCGCGAGTCTGCCGGAAGCCTGCGCGTGAAGATGTTCGGCTACAACTACGACGAGCTGTCCCATTGGGCGGACGAGATGACCCGCCAGCTACTCTCGCACCGACGCATCAAGGAGGTGACCGTCAGCTCGGAGTTCTCCTACTGGAAGGACGACTACTCGGAGTTCTACCTGGAGTTCGACAAGGAGCGCATGGCGAAGGAAGGGCTGACGGCGAGCGCACTCTTTGCCGTCCTGCAACCCGTGTTCATGCACGACCAGCCTGCCGCCACGGTGGTCTTTGACGGACGGGCGGAGAGCCTGCGCCTGTCTTCGGTCCAGAGCAGCGCCTACGACGTGTGGAGCCTGATGGGGATGCCCTTCCGCGTCGGCGGACGCTCCTACAAGCTCTCGGACGTGGCGACCGTGACGAAGGTGCAGGCGCCGAAGAAGATAGCCAAGGAGAACCAGCAGTACGTCCTCTGCCTGCAATACGAGTACATCGGTTCGTCGGAGCAGGGACGCAGGCTGTTGGAGAAGGACGTGGAGGAGATGCGGACGCGCCTTCCGCTGGGCTATACGATGGAAATCCAGCAGGAGCACTGGAGGTGGGGCAGCGGCGACGCGGGGCAGTACGCGCTGTTGCTCATCGTGGTTGCCATCATCTTCTTCATCACCGCCATTCTGTTCAACTCGCTGAAGCAGCCCCTGGCAATCATTTTCGTGATTCCCGTCTCCTACATTGGCGTGTTCCTGACGTTCTATCTCTTCGGGTTGAACTTCGACCAGGGCGGCTTTGCTTCGTTCGTCCTGCTGTGCGGCATCACGGTGAACGCCAGCATCTACATCCTCAACGAGTACAATGCCATCCGTCGCCGTCAGCCCCGTCTGGATGCGCTTCGTGCCTACACCAAGGCATGGAACGTGAAGGTTGTCCCCATCTTCCTGACGGTCGTCTCCACCATCCTGGGCTTTATCCCCTTCATGGTGGGCGAGGAGAAGGAGGGCTTCTGGTTTCCCTTGGCAGCCGGCACCATCGGTGGCCTGGTCCTGTCGCTCGTCGGCATTTTCTTCTATCTTCCCATCTTCTCGCTGAAGCGTCAGAATGTCATGAAGCGGTAAGCGGACGCAGTGCCGGCGTGTCGGTCGACATGCCTTCCTTCTCCTTCCTCCGCCTTGCGGATACGGCGTATCCAGCTCCAAAAGGAATTGTTTGGCGGAAGATAGGGCATATCCAGTGTCAAAAGGAATTATTTGTTAAAGGATAGGGCGTATCCAGGACTAAAAGGAATTATTTGTTAAAGGAAATGACGTATCTAGGACCAAAGTTAATCAATTGTTAAAGGATACGGCGTATCTACTTCCAAAAGGAATTGTGGGACGAAAGAAACGGCATATCCGGGGAGCGGAGAGGGGAGAAGACGGGGGATGTCGGCAGGCGGGGCGTCCGCTGAACCCCAGCTCACCATCACGGTACGTCCGTCGTAGGTCACCGGACGGGTGACGGGCTGTTGCCCCTTGTCGTGCAGGATGAGGCGGATGGGGCGTTCCGTCCGCATGCCTTCGAAGCTGCCCTGACGCGGATGCAGCGTCAGCGTCCGCCGGGCATCGTCCCACGTCAGGCGGACGGTGGCACAGGCACCCTGCTCGTAGCGGTAGTTCGTACCCTCGTCCTCGTAGAGCGTGAAGCTGCCGTCCGCACCGGCATAGATGTGTATCTCCCAGTCCGCGCAACGTGCCTCGACGGTCGACTGGAGCTCTCCTTCCGCCAGGGGAAGGATGCTGCCTGCACGGACGAACACGGGGATGTGCTCTGGACTGACGGGGAGGGTCCGGATGCCGTCGCCATCCGTCGGGAGACCCGTCCAGAAGTCATACCAGCCGCCGGGCGTGGCAGGAAGGTAGACGTCGGTGACGGACAGCCCGGGAGCGGTCACGGGAGCCACCAGCAGGGCGCTGCCGAACATGTATTCGGTGGTCTGACGCAGGGCGAGCGTGTCGTGCGGGAAGTCCATCACGAGCGGACGCATCAGCGTGCCGTGGCGGAAGGTGATGTCCGCCGCTCCGGCATACAGGTAGGGGAAGAGGCGGTAGCGGACGGCAAGTGCGGCGCGTGCCTGACGGGTCACCTCGGGGCCGTAGTTCCAGAACTCCGTGTCCGACATGTAGCCGTGGACGCGCATCAGGGGAAGGAAGACCGACGTCTGCAACCAGCGCAGGAAGCACTCCCGGTATGCCGCGTCGGCGTATTGGTTGGCAGGGCGGAAGAAGCCTCCGGCATCGTACGTCCACCAGGGCAGTCCCGACGCCATCATGCCCAGTCCCGCGGTGAGTTGCCGACGGAAGGTGTCCCAGTCGTGCCCCACGTCGCCCGACCAGGTGGCGGCGGCGTAACGTTGCATGCCGGGAAAGCCGCTGCGGGTCAGAATCATCGTCCGTTTGTCGGGCACGTCGCGCCGCGACCCTTCATAGACCGTCCGTGTGACCAGCAGCGGGTAGACGTTGCGCAGCAGTTCGCCGGGCAGGCTGTCTCCGGCGATGCGCCGTCCCACGAGGTCGTCGTTCTCCGGTTCGGTGGCGTCCTGCCACCATGCGTCGATGCCGTAGGGGCGTAGCAGACGGGAGGAGAACTCCTGCCAGTAGCAGGCGGCGGCATGCGGGTTGAAGAAGTCGACCCACGACGTGCCGGGGATGTAGTAGCCCTTGTCGGTGAGCCGTCGCCCGACTTCCGACTGCGGGTCGACCTTGGACCACACCGAGACCATGAAGCGCAGGTCGCGTGCGTGCAGGTCCCGTACCAGTGTCGCCGGGTCGGGATAGTGTTCCTCGTCGAAACGCATGGCGTTCCAGCCGTATTTGCCCCAGTACTGCCAGTCCTGCACGATGACATCCACGGGCAGCCGTTCGGCGCGGAAGCGGTTTGCCGTCGCGAGAATCTCCTCCTGCGAATGGAAGCGTTCGCGGCAGTGGATGTAGCCCAGCGCCCAGTCCGGCATCAGGGGAGCGTCGCCCGTCAGGGTGCGGTATCCGGCGATGACCTCGTCGGGCGTTCCGGCAAAGAGGGTGTAGTCCACCGCGTCGGCGACGGGCGAGCGGAAGACGGTCCGGTCGTCCACGGGTTTATAATATAAGGTAGGGCGGTCGTCTTTCTCCAGCAGGGCGCGTACGGAGTGGGTTCCGGCATCCAGTTCCACGGTCAGCGCGGTGGTGGGAGGCAGCCACGTGTTCCGTATGTCCACCAGCACCTTCCCGTCGATTTCCAGCTGATGCCGTCGCGCCATCGTCCGCCCGACATCGAGCAGCAGGGCGTAGCGTCCCTTTTGCGGGACGGTCCATGTGGCAGTGAAGGCAGCCCCTTCGCGTACCTCCTGCTTGCCGCCCTCGGTGGAGGTCACGTCGACCACCGTCTTCTCGCCCGACGCACCTTCCGGAGTCAGGGTGAGCCGTCCGTCGGCAGGGTTGAAGTCCGTCAGACCGTAGTTGTTCCACAGCAGTCCGTAGCCTTTGTTCGAGAGGATGAAGGGGATGGCTATCTGGGTGTTGACCTGCGTCAGCCGGCGCGTCAGTCCGCGGACGTTCAGCTGTCCGTCCTGGAACTGTCCCAGTCCGTAGAGGTATTCGTCCGCCGGGGAGCGAAATACCTGTTGCGCTTCGTAGGTCTTCTCGTTCTGTACCCGGGCAGGGAGCAGGCGGCGTCCTTCCTCGCGCAGGAGCGTCTCTCCCCCGGACGAGAAGTAGGCGAGGCGTCCGCTCGGCTTGTCGACCGTCACGGTGAGGCGTGGCAGGGTGAGGGTCAGGGTCTCTCCATGCTCTTCCACACGGAAGTCCGGCGTCTGCCGGTCGATGTAAATCCATTCCGGCAGGTCATGGACCGGTTCCTTGACGAAGCGGACGCGCACGGCGTTGTCCGCCATCGGCTGGAGGCGTAGCGTCCCGCTGTCGGTGTGGCAGATGAGGCTCCGGTTCTCCTGACGGAAGGAGCGGATGGTTTGTCCGTCGGCTGACGAAGCCAGCAGCAAGGCTCCTGCCAGCAGCATCTTCGTGCGGAGGGACCGGAACAGTCGTAGTTTGTTGTACAGGTGTCTCATGGTTTGATGGTTTATGTTTGTGATTCGGTGGGGTGTCAGTTCAGCATCAGGCTCATGTAGGGGCGTTCGTCGCTCCACAGCCGGGCGGCAAGTTCGCCGATGCCTGTGGGGATGCCCTCGTCCGGAGCAGCCGGAGTGGCTGTGCCCTGCGAGAGGCGGATGCAGACGTTGTTCTCGGGGATGTCCGGGTCGGTGATGCGCCAGCAGGCTTCCGCGTCGGGGTGCGTCCGTGCATGGAGCGCCAGGACGTCTGCCACGCGGATGATGCGCAGCATGCCCAGCGGACGCCCCACCTCGTCGGGAGCCACGGGATGCAGGCATTCCGCCTCCTGCATGAACGTGTGTTCGCAAGCCCGGTTGACCAGCGTCCGTGCCACGGCAGGCGTGTCGGCAAGGCACTCGCCGATGCGGCAGACGTCTGGGGTGGGAACACAGAAGGCAAGTCCCGTCACCGCCCCGTCGCGGCGGGCTACCCAGAGGCTGCCCTCGCTCAGGTAGAGGTCGGCGAGCACCACGCCGAAGTCCTCCTCGGAGTGCAGGACGCAGCAGGGACGTTCGCCCATCTTCCGGCTGAAGTAGGCATACACGTCCCGACTGTCTTCCCGGT
Source organism: Mediterranea sp. ET5 (assembly GCF_023337025.1). Taxonomy (NCBI): domain Bacteria; kingdom Pseudomonadati; phylum Bacteroidota; class Bacteroidia; order Bacteroidales; family Bacteroidaceae; genus Mediterranea; species Mediterranea sp. ET5. The sequence goes on from NZ_JAMBLN010000013.1 coordinate 18,002, forward strand.
ATTCGCTGACCGTCACGGTGTCGTCCCCCGTCGCGATGGAGAGCCGGCGCCAGTCATAGACGAACAGCGGTGCATAGCCCGACGTCGCATAGCAGTCGAAGAGCCACGGCTCGGCGGGAATCAGGGAACTGACGGGGCAGCCCTCGGCATACAGCCGCCGGTGCGTCTGTCTGAGCAGACGGCGCATGAGTCCCTGCCTCCGTGCCTGCGGATGGGTGCAGACCCCCGAGAGGTAGGCGAGCGGAAGGCGGGCTCCCCACGTCTGCAGCTCGTAGGGGATGAGCTGGAGGGCGGACACCACCTGCCCGTCGCGGAGGATTGCCTCGTTGAGCGCGTCGCGGTAGCGCAGGCGGAAGTAGAGGTCGATGAACTCCGGCGTGTCGCGGAAGCACAGTTCCCACAGGTGGCGCACGGAGCTTTTCAGGTCAGCGGAAGTCATTTCGTGCATACGGCAATCCATTTTTCCAGGAGCACCTCGGGGTAGTAGGAAAGCTTTGCCTTGCGCAGGCCTTCCAGTCCCAGGTCCTCCTCGCGGTTGATGAAGAAGTACTGTTCGGGGATGTGGTTGGCAAACTCGTAATTAATCATGGTGTACGAACCTTCGATGTCGACGTCCGCCTTCTCCACACAGACATCGAACGTGTTGGCGTTGATGGGTGCGCCGAAGGTGAACGCCACGATGCGTCCGCCGACATGGAGCACGCCGCCCAGCAACCCGAGCTCGTCGAAGTGGTTCAGGGCGTCGGTCAGCGAACGATGTTCGTCCTCCAGCTCCCGGCGCTCCTCTTCCGTGGTCTCGTTCAGGCGGCACCAGCGGTCGGCAAGCTCCAGGCACTCCGGCACGAGGGTGGCGTCCAGCGGAAGGTACTGATAGTCGGGGTAGGTGCGCAGGAACTTGTTGATGTGGTTGCGCTTGGGCTGGTAGCGCTTGCCCTTCAGTGTGGCAAGGTCGGTGCGCAGGTAGATGTAGTCATAGTAGTCGCGGTCGGCGGTGAAGCGGAAGCAGTCGGGTGCGGCTTCCTCCAGGTCGGCACGCATGTGCGAGCATACGCCCATCATGCGGAAGGTCTCTCCCTCGGCTTCGGCATCCTCCTTCAGGTCGTGCAGGACCGCCCGCAGGTCGCCGTCGCCCACGGGCATCATGTAGCACGCATGTCCGTCGACTCGGAATTTAATTAACAGGAATCCGTCCTTCTCAGCCAGTTGGGTCTGGTACAGGAACCGCCAGCTGTAGAGGTTGGAGAAGGACAGGTCGCAGTTCCGTCGGGTACTCGTCAGTGTGTACCGCAACACCCTCTCCCGGTCGGAGAGGGAAATCTCGTTGAAAGCAATCATATTCGGTCGTTCATCTTAAAGCATCAGAATGCGCAAAGGTAGGCAGAAGGGCGAAAAAAGTGTTATCAAACATAAGATATTTGCTTCCGCCGGGCAAAAAATGAGTGCGTATTGACATCTTGATATGGCAATAATTGAGTAATTTTGCGTCATCGAAACAACATTCATGTGTAAGAGAACAACTTTTAATACATACCATCATGGATTTAATTAGTGAAATAGTTGCGCGTGCGAAAGCCAACCCGCAACGCATCGTTCTTCCGGAAGGAACTGAAGAACGTACCCTGACTGCTGCCGACCGTGCGCTGGCAGACGGTGTAGCCAATCTCATCATCCTGGGAAACCCTGCCGAAATCAAGGCCCTCGCTGACAAACTGGGCTTGAAAAACATCGATAAAGCCACGATTATCGACCCTGAGAACCATCCGAAGAAGGAGGAGTATGCCCAACTGCTCTGCGAACTCCGCAAGAAGAAAGGCATGACCATCGAGGAGGCTCGGAAGCTGGTGCTTGACCCGCTCTACCTGGGCTGCCTCATCATCAAGTCCGGCGATGCCGACGGCCAGCTTGCCGGTGCCCGCAACACCACGGGTAACGTGCTCCGTCCGGCTCTCCAGATTATCAAGACCGCTCCGGGCATCACCTGCGTATCCGGCGCCATGCTGCTCATCACGAAGACTCCCCAATACGGCGAGAACGGCGTCCTGGTGGTAGGCGACGTGGCTGTGACTCCGGCTCCCGATGCCGACCAGCTGTCGCAGATTGCAGTCTGCACCGCCCGTACGGCTCAGGCTGTCGCAGGCTTCGAAGACCCGCGCGTTGCCATGTTGAGCTTCTCGACCAAAGGTTCTGCCAAGCACGAAGTGGTCGACAAGGTGGTTGAGGCACTCGGTCTGGCAAAGAAGCTCGACCCGACGTTGAAGATTGACGGCGAACTGCAGGCTGATGCCGCTCTCGTTCCGTCGGTAGGTGCCAGCAAGGCTCCGGGTTCGGAGATTGCCGGCAAGGCAAACGTCCTCGTATTCCCGAACCTCGAAGTGGGTAACATCGCCTACAAGCTGGTTCAACGCCTGGGCAACGCCGATGCCATCGGTCCGATCCTCCAGGGTATCGCCCGTCCGGTGAACGACCTGTCACGCGGCTGCTCCGTGGACGATGTCTACAAGATGATTGCCATCACCGCCAACCAGGCCATCGCTGCCAAGAAGGCGTAAGAGTTCAGCGGGTGAGCCGGTGAGTTCCGCGAGGACTCATCCGCTCGTCCGCTTCTGCATGTATAAACCCACAAACTTAAATCCCCGAAACCCAATGAAGATATTAGTATTGAACTGCGGTAGTTCGTCCATCAAATACAAGCTGTTTGACATGACTACCAAAGAGATTCTCGCACAGGGCGGTATTGAGAAGATTGGTCTGAAAGGCTCGTTCCTGAAGCTGACCCTCCCCAATGGCGAGAAAGTCATCCTCAACAAGGACATCCCCGAACATACGGTAGGTGTGGAGTTCATCTTCCAGACACTGACCAGCGAGCAATACGGCGCCCTGAAGTCGCTCAAGGAGCTTGATGCCGTAGGTCACCGCATCGTGCACGGCGGCGAACGCTTCAGCGAGTCGGTCATCCTCAACAAGGAAGCCCTCGATGCCATCACTGCCTGCAACGACCTTGCCCCGCTGCATAATCCTGCCAACCTGAAGGGTGTGGCTGCCGTATCCGCCCTCCTTCCGGGTCTGCCTCAGGTCGGCGTGTTCGACACAGCCTTCCACCAGACCATGCCTGACTACGCCTACATGTACGCCATCCCCTACGAGCTGTATGAGAAGTACGGAATCCGTCGCTACGGCTTCCACGGGACTTCCCACCGCTACGTGTCGAAGCGCGTGTGTGAGTTCCTGGGCATCCAGCCCGAAGGCACCCGCATCATCACTTGCCACGTGGGTAACGGCGGTTCCGTTTCCGCTATCAAGGACGGCAAGTGCATCGACACCAGCATGGGTCTGACACCGCTCGAAGGACTGATGATGGGTACACGCAGCGGCGACATCGATGCCGGTGCCGTGACCTTCATCATGGAGAAGGAAGGTCTGAACGCAACGGGCGTGTCGAACCTGCTCAACAAGAAGTCCGGTTTGCTGGGTGTCTCCGGCGTATCGTCCGACATGCGCGAGATTCAGGCAGCTGTCGACGCAGGCAATGCGAAGGCGAACCTGGCACAGACGATGTACTACTACCGCATCAAGAAGTACATCGGTACGTACGCAGCTGCCCTGGGCGGTGTTGACGTAATCGTGTTCACCGGTGGTGTCGGCGAGAACAAGGACGACAGCCGCGAACGTGCCTGCGAAGGTTTGGAGTTCATGGGTGTGAAGCTCGACAAGGAGCTGAACAAGACCATCCACGGCGAGGAAGCAGTCATCTCTACCCCGGATTCGAAAGTGAAAGTGGTTGTCATCCCGACCGACGAAGAGCTGATGATTGCCACCGACACGATGACCCTCTTGCAGAAATAAGCGCGCTCCCCGCGAGCCGTCCCGTCATAAAAAATCCCCGGACAGTCCGTCATGCGATTGTCCGGGGATTGTTGTATCGGTTCGCTTACAGCCACTTCTTGAAGAACTCCAGCGTCTCACGCTGCATGTCCCGGCTGAAGAAGTGTGGGCCGTTCCACAGCTTGGTGACCAGACGTTCGGGGACACCCTGTGACTCCCATACGCGGTGCATCGTGCGGTAGGCATCTTCCACGCCAGCCACCGGGAAGAGCTTGTCCTTCCGTCCGTTGAAGAAGAGCGTCGGCTTGGGACAGGCGATGGATGCCACATGCGGATAGTCGAGGTAGCGGCGCAGTCCGGGGATGAGCATCGAGTAGGCGGAACCGCCCTTGTTCTGGTTGTTGGTGAGGGTCATCAGGTGTTCGGTCGTGTTCATCCAGCAGACGGACGCTGACGCCTTCACGACATCGGTCAGTGCGGCGAGCATCCACGAGCGGTAAGCCCCCATGGAGAAGCCCAGGCAGCCAATGCGGTCCGGGTCGACGTAAGGCAGGGAGGCCAGAAGTTCGGCACTGCGCACATCGTCCATGTTGATGCAGGCACCCCACGAGCTTCCCATTTGCAGGAAGTTGCTTGCCACTGCCTGCTGACGGTCGTAGTCGAAGCCCTCCTTGCATCCCCGCTCGCCCCAGAAGAGCGCGTCCACGCAGAGGACGACGAAGCCGTTGGCTGCAAAGTAGTCCGCCGTATACTGTCCGTCGTAGCAGCGCACCGCCCAGTCGTCCGCATCCGCCAGCACCTCCTTGCTCACGCCGAAGGGGCGCACCATCTTCTCCTTGCCGATGGTGAAGTGTGCACCGTGGTCGTGGAGCATCACGACGGCAGGCAGCCGCTTGCCCTCGGCACCGTCAGGCACCAGCAGGTAGGCAGGGACACGGCTCCATGCCGAGATGTTGAATGTGATTTTGCGTACCTCATAGCCCTCGCGCTGCTCCGTCGCCACGGTCTGCACGGCATAGTCCCGTGGGGCAGGCGGAAGGTTCCGGAGGCATTCCGTCACGGTCTCGCGTGCCTTCGTGCGCCACTGTCCGAAATCGGTTTCAGGCGCGTTTCCCCAAGCCATCGGGTAGGTGAGCTGCTCCTTCATCTGCTGGTAGAACAGCGGCATGTTGTTCACAATCTCATAGCGCAGGGAGTCTGCCGGTTGCTGTGCCCGGACCGTCCCTGCGGTTGCCATCAGGGCAATCATGCCCAGTAAGACGTGTTTCATACGTAATAGGTCTTTAAGTTTCTGTCAGTGGGACAAAGATACAACGTATCTTGACAACCGGAGGGCGGCGGACGGACAATTTTTGTTCCCTTCTGTCGCCTGCCGGGCTTCTTTTTCCCTCCAATGACACGGGAATCATGCTTTTTGTCTAAATTTGCAACATCTTACGAAAGGATATCACATAAAAGCTACATCAACATACTACATGGAAAAGAAATTCAAACGAACAACCGTCACTTCGGCGTTGCCCTACGCCAACGGTCCTGTACACATTGGCCACCTCGCCGGTGTGTATGTTCCTGCCGACATCTACGTGCGTTACTTGCGCCTGAAGAAGGAAGATGTACTCTTCATCGGCGGGTCTGACGAACATGGAGTGCCCATCACCATCCGGGCACGTAAGGAGGGCGTTACCCCACAAGATATTGTTGACCGTTACCACAACCTCATCAAGAAGTCGTTCGAGGAATTTGGCATATCGTTCGATGTGTACTCGCGCACCTCGTCGGCAACCCATCACCAGATGGCTTCCGACTTTTTCCGTACGCTTTACGATAAAGGCGAATTCATCGAGAAGACCAGCATGCAGTATTACGACGAGGAGGCGAAGACCTTCCTTGCCGACCGCTACATCACCGGCGAGTGCCCGCACTGCCATGCCGAGGGCGCTTACGGCGACCAGTGCGAGAAGTGCGGCACCTCCCTTTCGCCTACCGAGCTCATCAACCCGAAGAGCGCCATCAGCGGCAGCAAGCCCGTGATGCGCGAGACGAAGCACTGGTACCTTCCGCTCGACAAGCACGAGGCATGGCTCCGTCAATGGATTCTGGAAGACCACAAGGAATGGCGTCCGAACGTGTACGGACAGTGCAAGAGCTGGCTCGACATGGGTCTGCAGCCGCGTGCCGTAAGCCGCGACCTGGACTGGGGTATCCCTGTTCCCGTGGAGGGAGCCGAAGGCAAGGTGCTCTATGTGTGGTTTGACGCGCCCATCGGCTACATCTCCAACACGAAGGAGCTTCTGCCCGACTCGTGGGAGAAATGGTGGAAGGATCCCGAGACACGCCTGATTCACTTCATCGGCAAGGACAACATCGTGTTCCACTGCATCGTCTTCCCCGCCATGCTGAAGGCGGAGGGAAGCTACATCCTGCCCGACAACGTGCCTGCCAACGAGTTCCTCAACCTCGAAGGCGACAAGATATCGACCTCGCGCAACTGGGCGGTTTGGCTCCACGAGTACTTGGTGGACTTCCCCGGCAAGCAGGACGTGCTGCGCTACGTGCTCACCGCCAATGCTCCCGAGACCAAGGACAACGACTTCACCTGGAAGGACTTCCAGGCACGCAACAACAACGAGCTGGTCGCCGTCTACGGCAACTTCGTCAACCGGGCACTGGTGCTGACGCAGAAATACTTCGACGGACGTGTACCCGAGTGCGGCGAACTGACCGACTACGACAAGGAGACCTTGCGCGAGTTCGCCGACGTGAAGACGCAGGTGGAGTGTCTGCTCGACGTCTTCAAGTTCCGCGATGCGCAGAAGGAAGCCATGAACCTGGCACGCATCGGAAACAAGTACCTGGCTGACACCGAGCCGTGGAAGCTTGCCAAGACCGACATGCCGCGTGTGGCAACGATTCTGAACATCGCCCTCCAGCTGGTTGCCAACCTCGCCATCGCCTTCGAACCCTTCCTGCCCTTCAGCTCGGAGAAGCTGCGCAAGATGCTCTGCATGGACAGCTTCGACTGGAATCAGCTGGGACATACGGACCTGCTCCCTGCCGGTCATCAGCTGGGCAAGCCCGAACTGCTCTTCGAGAAGATTGACGACGAAGTCATCGCCGCACAGGTGGAAAAGCTCGAAGCGACCAAGAAGGCAAACGAGGAAGCCAGCTACAAGGCGAACCCCATCCGTCCGAACATTGAGTTCGACGACTTCCTGAAGCTGGACATCCGCGTGGGTACGGTGCTCGAGTGCACCAAGGTGCCCAAGGCGGACAAGCTCCTGCAATTCAAGATTGCCGATGGACTGGAGAACCGCACCATCGTCTCCGGTATCGCACAGCACTACAAGCCCGAGGAACTCGTGGGACGCCAGGTGTGCTTCATCGCCAACCTGCCGCCGCGCAAGCTGAAAGGCATCGTGTCGGAGGGCATGATTCTTTCTGCCGAGAACTTCGACGGCAGCCTCTCCGTGATTGGCCCGATGCGCGAAGTGAAGCCGGGCAGCGAAGTGAAATGATTTAATCCCTGACAATTGACAATCGGCAACGGGGGCGCACCGTCCTTCCGTTGTCCCTTGTCAATTGTTTGTTTCCCCACAACCATTATGAAAGAAGTATTGCTTTATAACCTAAACAATGAGAAGGGAAAGCGCATCCGCGAAGTGTGTGCCTCCCTGTCCGTTTCGTGCCGCGACATTACCCCCGCGGACTATCTGGAAACCATCGGCGCACTGGCAGGCATCGTCGGCTATCCGCGCCGCCACACCCCTGCCGGACCGGCGTTCGGCGAGGAGATGATGATATTCTGCGATTTCAACAGCGACGACATCTACAACTTCCTCTCACGTTCCAAGGCGGCAGGCATCGCACCTGTCCACCTCAAGGCAGCCCTCACGCCCCACAATGTGCAATGGAACTCGCTGCAAATCCGCGAGGAACTGCTCAAGGAGCATGCTGCCATGAACGGCGGAAGCGCAAAGTGACCGGCATGAAGTATTTCATCACCTACGGCGACGAGAACTACACCCGTTCCGCACAGCGGCTCGCAGCGGAAGCCCGTTCGCTCGGCATCTTCGACGACGTCCGGACGTACGGACCGGCGGACCTGCCCGACGATGTGAAGCGGCATCCGCTCATGTGTCATGCCCGTGGGGGAGGATACTGGTACTGGAAACCCTGCCTTCTGCAGGCATGCCTGCGCCGGATGCAGGAGGGCGACATCCTGGTATACGCCGATGCAGGCTGCTCCGTGCAGCCGTCGCCAGAATGGGACCGCTTCTTCCGGGACCTGCGGACGAAGAGTGTCGTCGCCTTCCGGCTGGGCTACCGCAACAAGTTCTACTGCCGCCGCAGCCTGCTGGACTATGCACGCACCGAGCAACCGCACTGGGGCGAGTACTACCAGGTGATGGGCGGTATCCTGCTGCTGAAGAAGAGCCGGGCGAGCGTCCGGCTGGTGGACGACTGGCGACAGCTCATGGACGAGCATCCCGAGTTTGTGACCGATGTGCCGGCAGAAGAGCGGAAGCACGAGGCACCCTTCTTCCGCGAACACCGCCACGACCAGTGCGTGTTCAACGTCTGCCTCTACCGTTGCCGCGACCAGGTGCGCATCCGCTGGGAGAATGTGGAGCGCATCGCCCTCTTCGGACGGCAGGCGTTCCTGGCTTCCCGCCTCTCGGACCGCAATCCCCACCGCGTCATGCCGCGCACCCCCTTCTCGAAATTCCTCACACGCACCTTCGCGGGGCGTCCGCTTTCCTCCCTGCGGCAATGGTACTGGGAGAAGAAACGCTAGCTTATGGACTCACTCAAAGACAAGACGGCAAAAGGACTCTTCTGGGGCGGATTCAGCAATACGCTCCAGCAGGTGGCGAGCATGTTCTTCGGCATCGTGCTGGCACGCATCCTCTCGTCGCACGACTACGGACTGTTCAGCATGCTGCTCATCTTTACGTCCCTGGCCAACCTGCTCCAGGACAGCGGCTTCACCACGGCACTCATCAACAAGAAGGATGCTACCGACGAAGACTATAACTCCGTCTTCTGGTTCAGCTGCTCGATGGGAGCGGGGCTGTACGTCCTCTTCTTCCTTGCCGCACCGTGGATTGCCGAGTTCTATGGCGCGCCCGAACTGACGGCAGGCGCCCGGGTGCTCTTCCTGTGGTTCCTCTTCGGCTGTACGGGGACGGTGCACAACGCCATCCTCATCAAGCGGCTGATGATGAAGGAGAAGACCCGTGCCGACCTCACGGCGTTCATCGTGTCGTGCGTCGTCGCGGTGACGATGGCACTCTGCGGCATGGCCTACTGGAGCCTCATAGTCCAGATGGTCGTGCAGGGAGCCGTGAGCGTCCTCCTGCGCTGGCACTACTCCCCCTGGCGTCCCTCGTTCCGCTTCCCCAAAGCCCCCATCCGGCGCATGCTGCCCTTCAGCAGCAAGCTGTTGATAACGGGGCTGTTCAACGTCGTCAACGACAACATCTTCACCCTCATACTCGGCATCCGCTACTCCAAGGCGCAGGCAGGCTACTACTCGCAAGGACGTAAGTGGGGCTACATGGCATACTCCAGCCTGTGGGGCATGATGTCGAACGTCTCGCAGTCGGTTCTGGCACAGGTCGCCGACACGCCCGGACGGCAGCAGGCGGTCTTCCGCAAGCTCGTGGGCTTCATGGCGTATGTCACCTGCCCCTGCATGCTCGGGCTGGCATTCGTGGCGCCGGAGCTGACCACCATCACCGTGACGGACAAGTGGGCGGCGAGCGTCCCCTACATGCAGCTGTTCTGCCTCTGGGGCATCATCGCGCCGCTGAACAACCTCTGCACGAACACGCTGCTCAGCCGCGGACACTCCGGCGTCTACATGTACGGGACGATTGCGCTCGACGTGGTGCAGCTGCTGGTCATCTACTTCTCCGCTCCGCTGGGCATCTATCAGATGGTCATCAACTACGTCGTGGTCAACTTCGCCTGGTTCTTCGTGTGGTTCTACTTCATCCGCCGGAGCATCCCCGTCAGCCTGGCGGGACTGCTGTTCCGGGACCTGCTGCCCTATGCCGCCCTGACCCTTGCCGCCATCGGGGTGGTGCACCTCGTGGTGACACCGCTCGGGAATGTCTACCTGCGCTTCGGCTGCAAGATAGCCTTCGTCGCCCTGCTCTATGTCGGGACGCTCCATGTGCTGCGCTCCGAGATGCTCCGCGAGACCCTCGGCTACCTGCGGAAGCTGAAGGGCGGAGGACGGGGGTGAACGGAGCGGTTGACACGTCCGTCGGTCAACCACGCCGGAACAGTGAAAGGCGGACAGACACCCATCCCTGCAAACAGATAAACTCATATACTCATGCTGACACTCATACCCATCGGAGGACTCGCCAACCGCCTGCGGAGCATCGCTTCGGGAGTGGCGCTGGCACGGGACTACGGACAGACACTGCACATCTACTGGTTCAAGGACGCGGGGCTGAACTGCCGCTTCGACGACCTCTGCCTTCCGCTCGACGCACCGGACATCCGCCTGCACGAGGCATCGGCGCTGGACGCGCTGGTCTATGACCGTCCGCGCAAACGGAACGCACGGCTGCCGGGCATGTTCCAGCGGCTGCTGTTCGACGGACGGCTCCATGAACAGGGACCCTGGACGGCGGACGCACCCGCCTTCGACTTCGGCGGATGGATGGCGCAGCACCGGCGTACGTACATCAGCAGCTGCCACTCGTTCTATCCTGCCGACCCTGTCCTCTATGGCGAGCTCTTCCGTCCGAATGAAACCGTCGGACGGCTCGTCGACGCCTACGTCGCGCGCTTCACGCCACACACCGTCGGGGTACACATCCGACGGACGGATAACGCCGCCTCCATCGCCCGCAGTCCCCTGTCGCTCTTTATCGAGGAGATGGAGCGCGAGGTAGCGGCGCACGCGGACACACTCTTCTTCGTGGCATCCGACTCCGAGGAGGACAAGCGTGCCCTGCGTGCACACTTCGGCGACCGCATCCTCACGTCCGACCGTCCGGCAGACCGCTCCAGCCTGGCAGGCATGCAGGAGGGAGCCGTCGACTTCTTCACGCTCAGCCGTACCCGGCGCATCATCGGTTCCTACTACAGCTCCTTCTCCGAGGTTGCCGCACTCATCCGCGGCATCCCTTACCACTGCACAGCCTCACGCCTATGAAAGTCACCGTCTTCCCCTACCTGCAACCCCGTCCGGGCACACGCCCCAACCCCTACATCCACGACATGGTGCAGGCACTCTCCGCGCTGCCCGGCGTGGAGGTCGTCAATCCGCCCCATCGCAATCCGCTCCTCTCGCTCCTGAAGCCGGGACGGCAGGGCGACGTCGTCATCCTCAACTGGTTCGAGAGTATCCCCGACTTCCGCCACGGATACATCCAGACGTTCATTGCCGTGCTGTGGTTCGTGTGGCTGAAGCTGCGGGGCAGGAAGGTGGTGTGGATGCTGCACAACAAGCATCCCCATCACCCGCGCCGCCGTCGGCTGAAGGAACTGCTTACCCGGCTGGCAGCACACGGGGCGGACCTCATCATCACCCATGCCACCGACGGTGTGGAGCTGGTCCGCCAACGCTTCCCCCGTCAGGCGGCAAAGGCGCACTTCCTCCATCACCCGACGAAGGACCGTCTGGGTGTCCCTGCCAACGTCCCGCCTGCCTGCGACTACCTCGTGTGGGGGCACATCACGGCGTACAAGGGCGTGCTCGAACTCCTGGAATACCTCGCCGCCCGTCCGCAGACCTTCCGTGTGTGCATCGTGGGCGGCTGTTCGGACGAGTCGCTCCGACGGAAGATTGAGGCGGTCCGCCTGCCGAACGTCGACTGCCGCTTCCATGCCCCCTCGTTCGAGGAGCTGCGGACGTACCTGGACCGGAGCCGCTTCGTCCTGGTGCCTTACCACGCCGCGTCGGTGCTCAGCTCGGGCATCCTCATGGATTCGCTGGCGTTCGGAGCGAAGGTCGTGGGGCCCGATACCGGCTCGTTCAAGGACTATGCACGCGAGCCGCGCCTGAAGGTCTATACCTTCCGCTCGTTCGACGACCTTGCCCCTCTGCTGGCGGCACATGGCGACGAGCCTGCCTCGATGGAGGCCTACCGCGACTTCCTGACGGAGAACGACTGGGCGCATTTCGTCCGTCGGCTCTGCCGCCTGCTGGAGGGCGGAAGGGACTCCTGCTGACGCTGACGTTCTGACACGGAAATCCCCGTTTGGCTGTCTCTTTTTCCCGATTGGGCGTTTTCAGCTGACGCGTACCTTGGTGATTTTCTCCCTTCTGGAGCGAAGTTGAATACATATTTTAAGATAGTGCCGTCCGGACGAGGCTTTATTTTTACTTTATTCACATAAAAACGACCGTTTGCTTCCGTTCCCATCGCGGTGTCTACCCCTTTTCACCGTCGTACGGACACGTCCGCACCACCGTACCGACCCATCCGCACCACCGTGCGGACACGTCCGTACGAAAAGAAGGGTCTGTTTTGTCTGCATTCTTTACCTGTTTTCATTTTTAGACGGAAGTGGGCTTGTGTTTCCCAACTTTCGTTTGGACGTCCGTCCGGAGGATTTCATACCGTCCGGATGAAGAAAGCGTGCGTGCGTAGAGAGAAAAGAAAGGAAAATGCAGAGTAAGGTGACAACCTGCATTCAGCAAATCGCCCGAGAAGGCCCTTCCTGCTCACCGATTCGTATTTCGGTGCAAGGAAGGCCCTTCTCGGGCGATTCATTTGACGTTTTGACAAAATGCCAACTTTATCGGTTCATGTCGGCACCCAGGTAGAAGCCCAGGTTCGTCTGCTGGTTGTAACCCATGTTCTGCATTGCCTGCGAGAGGTCATAGGTGTGGTCCTCCATGAGGTGGGTGAAGCGGTGGTGCGTCGGGTAGTTGGTGGAAAAGACCAGGATGGACTTGTTGTCTTCGGAGCCCAGGATGACCTCTTCGCGCCAGTCGCCGAGGAAGTCGCCGTAGTAGCACGGGTTGTACTTCGTGCTGTGGTTCCCCTGGTTGCTGCCGTAGCCTGTGCTGAAGTTCACCAGCCGGTTGCGCTTCGTGAGCGGGTTCGCCCGGTAGCTCATGATGAGTCCGCGGTCCCAGAGGTCACGCGTCAGCTCACCGCTCCAGTAGATGGCGGCGTTGTACATCGTTCCCCCCGCCGATGCCCTTCGGCAGGTCGGCAGTGACGGGTGCGTCCGACGGACCGCCGCAGTTGTAGAGCCCCGAGTTGATGGACGACCAGTATTCGAAGTTCGGGCTGTCGGGGTCGATGTCTGCCACGATGCTGCGCCCGACGTCCCCGTGGTCCCCGGCTCCGTGTCCGGCGATGAGCGAGCCGTCGCGTGCGTCAATCACCTGGCAGGCATAGCCGTGCCCTTGTCCCGCATAGTTCCCCGGCTCCTCGAAGGAAGCGACGATTTGCAGTCCCTCGCGGTCCTTCACGAATTTGCCCACGCTCAGGCAGTCGCCGTGCCCGTTGCCCGTGCACCAGAGCTCGTTGCCGTTGTCGTCGATGGCAGCAGAGCCGTAGAGCACCTCGTCGCGTCCGTCCCCGTCGAGGTCGGCAACGCGGAAGGCATGCGAGCACATGGCGAGCCACTTGTCGCTGTGTTCGGCGGTGTCGAAGGTCCAGCGTGTCTGCAGGCCGTCCTCCCGCAGGTCGAGGGCGCGGACCTGCCAGTTCTTGTAGATGCCGCGCGAGATGATGAGGCTGGGGTTGGTCGTGCGGACGCCGGTGGATGGGTCGGGTATGCCGTCGAGGTAGGCGACGCCGATGAAGAAACGGTCCATGCGGTTGCCGTAGTCATCGCCCCAATAGTCAATCCAGTGTTGGGCGCGGTCCTTCTTCGAGCCGCTTCCGCCGCGGGCGATGTTGTCGGTACGTGCTATCTCCCGTCCGTCGAACGCCCGGCAGACGGAGATGTACTCCGGTCCGTCAAAGACGAGTCCGCAGGTTGTCGGGAGCGAAGCGCCCGAAGCCCAGCCCGCCCCGTTGCTTTCGCGGATGCGGTAGTCATGCACCCGGCCGTCGGCGTTGGTGATGGTCTTCCCGTCGGCAAAGGTCGTTCCCTCTGACGAGCGGAAGGCAATCTCGGGCAGCCCGTCGCCGTTGAAGTCGTAGACGATGTAGGACGTGTAGTGGGAGCCCGAGCGGATGTTGATGCCCAGGTCAATCTGCCACAGGAGGGTGCCGTCCATCTTGTATGCCTGCAGGAGGGTGGTGCCGTTGTGCCAGCCGCCTTGGTTGGCGCCGTCATAGGGCTCGCGCTTCACGACCAGCTCCATGACGCCGTCGCCGTCAAGGTCCGCCGGCTGGATGTCGTCGATGGTGTAGGTCAGCGAGGGGTCGGGCAGCCGCGAGTCGTCGACGGGAATCCGGTAGTAGAACATCTTGGCGCGTTGCGGTGTGAAGGTGTAGGCGCATAGCGTCTCCGCCTGGTTGGCAAGGGTGACGCGGTAGCGGGTGGTCTGTGCGGGGTCGATGGTCTCGTCCAGCCAGCAGGAGGCATCGGCGATGGGTGCGGCGTTCAGCTTCGTTTCCGTCCCGTCGTTGACGGACTTGTAGAGGTCGAAGGCGGTGCTTGCCGGGTCAGTCGGCAGCATGCGCCAGCTGATGAGGGCACCGTGGATGCCGGTGGTGGCGTTGGCGTCCGCGTCCGGTGTCGGGTCGTAGCTGACCCACATGGCACGGTCGCCGGTGATGATGTCGGTCGGCAGGGGCGGCAGTTCGTCCGATGGGAGGAGGGTGTCGGTGTCGTCCTTGCAGGCGGTGAGGCTCGCCGTGAGGCAGCAAGCCCACAAGAGTTTATGAAGGGTTTTCATAAGCGGTAGTCTGTATGGTTAATGGTTCTGTGTGGTTTGTGATGTGTCGGACGGAGCTTCCCGGTCCGGCACCGGTCGGGTGGTCTCCTGTCGGTGCCGGGAGCCGGGAGGGTGTCCGGCGGACGTCCGTCGGTCAGTCACCCCAGCCCGGGTTCTGCCCGAGGTTCGGGTTCTTGAGCTTGTCCGCCTGGGGGATGGGGAAGAAGTACATCTTGTCGTCCCATTGGCGGGCTACTTCCTTGCGGGTGTAGGCGAATGTGCCGTCCGTCTGCCGGGTAATCTTCATCTCGGTGATGCTCCTGAAGTACTTGTCAGCCTCTTTCCAGCGGCGGACGTCCCAGAAGCGGTGTCCCTCGAAGGCGAGCTCGACCATCCGTTCGTTCTTGTACTTCGTCCAGAACTCGTCGTTGCTCATGCCGGTGGGGAAGGGTGGCATGTTGACGCTCTTGCGGGCGCGGGTCCGGCTGGCTGCCTCCCGGGCGGAAAGGGGGAACTCCGCACTGGTGGCGTCGGCACTGCCCAGGTAACGGAAGACTGCCTCGGCATAGTTGAGGTAGAACTCTCCCAGTCGGAAGGTAATCCACGTGTGGTATGCCGACTTGTTGGTGCTGTTCGAGCGCGGGTCGATGTCGCCCTGACAGTATTTCTTCAGGTAGTAGCCCGTGGGAGTGCCCCCGTTGACCGGCTCGCCATTGGCTCCTCCCTGGAAGGTCTCCAGCGGGGCTTCGTTCCAGGCGGGCCAGCCCGTCTCCCCGTTGACGGCAATGGTTGCGGCGAGGCGCGGGTCGCGGTTGGCACAGGGGTTGGCGGGGTCGTAGAACGCGCTCTGGTCCCAAGGCTTCCCGTCCACCATCTCATAGGCATCCACGAGGTTCTGCGTCGGGCAGTTGCCACCCTTGCAGTTCTCCAGTCCGGCGGGGAAGTTGGAGGTCTCCATGCTGCTGCTTTCGCGGTCCGCCCTTCTGCCGAAGATGATTTCCGAGGTGGCGTCCTTGTAGTTGTTCTTGGTCCACAGCTTGGCATAGTCGTCTATGAGCTTCATCTTCGCGGCGTCGGCAGCGTCGAGCAGCTCCTTGTTGGCAAGTGCGGCGCGGTGCCACAGTTCCTTGTCGCCCGTCGGGTTGAACAGCGGACTGGCGGCGTAGAGGGCGGCACGCGCCTTCAGGGCGAGCACGGTCAGGCGGTTGACCCGTCCCGTCTCGGGTGACTCGGCAGGCAGGGCGACGTCGGCGGGCAGGTTGGCGTAGTCGGCGATGATGGAGTCCTTCACGGCGTCACACTCGGCAATGATGTAGTCGAAGATGTCCTGTGCCGGGGTGCGTGGGAGGGCATTGCTCTCGTCGGCAGTGAGCACATGGTCGCTGAAGGGCACGTCGCCATACTGTCGCACGAGCAGGAAGTAGTAGTAGGCTCGCAGGCAGCGGACCTCGTAACGGTAGTTGTTATAGCGGTACATCTGCGGTTTGTAGTCGGCGTTCATCTCCAGTTCGGGGAAGGTCAGTCCGGTGAACCGTTCCAGGTAGAGGTTGCAGTTGGAGATGGCGCGGTAGCAGGAGCGCCATGCGCCGGCGGGCGTGTTGACCGGACTCCAGGTGCCGTTGTAGAACGTCTCGATGGCGCCGCCGGAGTACGCGTACTCCGCTTCGTCGGTCGCGGCGCCGAGGACCGCGCCGGAGTAGGAGCCGAAGTCGGTGTCCAGGTCCGAGTAGATGTTGGTTATCAGGCCGCCGACATTGCCGAAGTTCAGCTTCACGAAGTCCTCATCGTAGTTGTTGTATTCGTGGTAGTCCATCTCTTCGGAGCAGGCAGACAGCGCTCCCAGGCACAGGACGCCACAGAGGAATGTATTCAGTTTCATAGTTCGTCTTGTCTTAAAGGGTTAAAAACCTATTTGCAGTCCCACGACCAGGCTCTTGTTCAGCGGGTTGGTGGCACCGTACGCTTCCGGGTCCGTCACGTCGATGTGGTCCAGGCACAGCAGGTCCACTCCCCGGGCATAGAGTTTTGCGTCGCCGATGAAGTGTGTCTTCTGGAGCAGGCTCTTGGGGAAGCGGTAGTACACCTCGACGTTGCGGAGCTTCAGGAACGACCGGTCGGCAAGCCACAGGGTGCTCGTTTGGTAGTTGTTGTTCGAGCTTTGGGTGGCGAGATGCGGATAACGGGCATCGGGATGCTCGGGTGTCCAGCGGTTGTCATAGTAGTGGCTGGAGAGCGTGGTGGTGTTCAGCAGCGGACGGAAGAGGCTCTTCGTGTTCAGCAGTGCCGAGTACTGTGCCGTTCCCTGGAACAGGGCGTCGACACCCCATCCCTTCCATTCCGCACCGAGGTGGAAGGAGTAGAAGATGCGGGGCGCGATGGTGCCGTAGCCGATGGCGGTCCGGTCGTTGCTGTCGATGAGGTGGTCGCCGTTGATGTCCTTATACTTCACGTCGCCAGCGTAGAGCGTGCTGAAGTTCTGGGGCAGCGTCTGCTGTCGCTGTGCCACTTCGTCAGCGTCCCTGAACAGCCCGTCGGCAACCAGTCCGTAGAGCTGGTCGAGGCTGTGTCCCGTCTGGACCAGGTTGGGATACTGGCGCGGCTCCTCCAGCTGTTCCTTGATTTCGTTGCGGTTCCAGTTGAAGTTCCCGCCGGCATTCACGAGGACGGAGCCGAGCCGGGCGGTGTAGTTCGCTCCGACTTCCACGCCCCAGCTGTCGACGATACCGGCATTCTCGAACGGGGCACCCATGCCCAGCACGGCGGTGTATTTGCCGTCGGACGACACCCAGATGTCCTTCCTCCGCTGGTAGTATCCTTCCAGGGTCACGTCCAGACCGCCCCACAACGTGGCGTCTACGCCTAGGTTGTATTTGTATGCCTTCTCGTGGGTGGAGTTCACCGAGGCGAGACGGCTGATGGCAGTCGTTCCGAACGAAGAGTCATAGGCGCTGTTGAACATGTAGCGCACGCCGCTCGTGGTGTAAATCTGGTCCCAGTAGTCGAGCACGGTGTCGCTCCCGTCCTTCGGCAGGTAGTCGGCGTTGATGACACCGAAGGAGGCACGCAGCTTCAGGAAGTCGACCCAGGACGCACGCTGCATGAAGTCCTCTTCCGACAACACCCATGCCGCAGAGACCGTCGGCGAGAACGCCCACTTGTGTCCCGGGGCCAGCAGGCTGGAGGCGGAGCCCACCAGGGCGAGGTCGGCGAAGTAACGCTTGGCATAGCCGTAGTGGGTGAACCACGAGAGGTTCTGCCGGAAGATGGTCGTGTTCAGTCCGTAGGCATCGCGGAACTCATATTCCCACTTGGCCTGCGAGAACACATCGTGCTTCCCGGCGAAGGTGCGGTTGTAGTCGATGCTTCCGGCGAAGTTGAAGAGCCGCATCCAGCTGTTGATGTTGGCGCTCTTGCCCATGGTGCCCGGTTCACCTCCGGTAGTCTGGGTGTAGAACGGTCCGTTCACCTCGTCGTAAGTCACGACGTAGCCGCCGTACTGGTATGCCTGGCTGTGGTCTTCCCAGATGGAGGAGTAGTTGTCGTATGCCAGGCGGAGGGTCGCTCCCAGCCCTTTGACGAACCCGGAGAGGTCCTGTGTCAGGGTGAGGTCGGCATAAAGGCTCTTGGTGTGTCCCTTCGAGTAGGCGGCTCCCTGTGCCTGTGCGACCGGGTTGAGTGTGCCCGTGAAGGTATTGTTGTTGCCGCCCCAGAGCCCGTCTTCGTTGCGGATGGGGAAGGCGCCGGCAGGCACGGTGTAAATCATGTCCCACAGGTTGGCGGACGCGCCGGGCCGGCTCGACTCGGACAGCGTTCCCAGCAGGTTGAGCTTCAGCCGGGTGCTGTTGGACACGTCGATGTCCAGGTTGGAACGCAGGTTGCCGCGTGCGTACTTGTTCTGTGTGGAGTAGCCGTCGTTCACGTCGGGGTGCTTGATGAAGCCTTTGTCGGTCACCAGTCCGAGCAACGTGTAGTAGCGGAACTTGGACCCTCCCCCGCGTATCTCCATCGTGTACTTGTTCGATACGCCGGTGTTCCTGAACGTCTCGTCGAGCCAGTTCACATTGGGATAGAGGTAGGGAAACTCCCCGTTGCCGAAGTATTCGATTTCCTTGTCGGCATAGCGCGGTGCCAGTCCCTCGTTGGCGCGTGCCTCGTTCATGGCGCGTGCATAGGTCGGCGCGTCGACGAACTCCGGCTTGCGTGAGAGGAAGTTGGTGACATGGTCGTAGGTGAACCGCATCTCGCGCGTGTTGTACTTGCCCCGTTTGGTCGTCACGAAGATGGCGCCGTTGACCGCCTTGTAGCCATACAGTGCCACGGCAGGTGCGTCCTTCAGCACCGAGACGGACTCCACCTCCTCCGGACTGACGAACGAGAGGTCACGCTCCACGCCGTCGACGAGGAGCAACGGGGCGCTGCTCGACAGGCTTTGCAGGCCGCGGACGTAGAACGTCGATTCGACAGCCGCGTAGTTGCCGGCATTCTGCAGGGAGATGAGTCCCAGCCCCTGTCCCAGCAACGCATTGGCTATGTCCTTGGCCGCGCGTTTGTCGAATGCCGGGGCAGAGACCGTCGAGACTGCCATGGTCGACTCTCCGCGGGTAAACGTGCGGTCGGCGCCCACGTCGACCGTTTCCGCCTTATATCCCATGACCACCTTCGTCAGTGAGTCGTCCACCCGGACAGTGGTTGTCCCTTTGTCGGGACTGAACACGACAAGCTTTTCGTTTTTGGCAGCCTTGATGGAGAACTTGCCGTCTTTGTCGGTCTCCACCCGCGTACCGGGCGCACCGATGACCATGACCGACGCGCCATAGACGGGGCGTCCTGCCGGGTCGACGACCACTCCCGTGACATTCCCGACGGCTTCTTGCGCCAGTGCAGGCAGGTTCGCGCACATCAGTCCTGCTACTATCAGATATCTATATGTTTTCATAAATCCATTCATCGTTTGGTTATTCACTTCTCGTCTTGCCGGACCTTACCATCCCGGGTTCTGTACGAGACCATACTTCTTGTTGATTTCTATTTCCGGGATGGGTGACAGGTACCATTTGGCATCGAAGCCGTTATCCCACCAGTAGCGGCGGATGTTCTTCAGGACGAACTTCTCGTAGTCGAAGCGGGTAGGCTGCTTCGCACCCTTGTTCTGGTCGCCCTCAAACCACTTCGTGTAGATGCGGTTGCCATTCTCGTCGAGCCGATAGATGAGCAGTCCGTGCAGCTCCTTCTCGAAGAGGTCCTTCCGCTTGTAGCGGATGAGGTCGAAGAAGCGTGAATCCTCCAGTCCCAGTTCGCAGGCACGCTCGCGGAGCAGTTCCTGCAGGAGGTTGGCCTTGTTGCTGCGCAGGTTCTTGTCCGGGTTGCAGTCCTCCAGCTTGCCCAGGCCGACACGTGCCCTCACCTTATTTATATACTCCAGTGCACCGGCATTGTCGTTGCGTGCCTGCAGGAGTGCCTCGGCATAGGTGAGGTAGATGTCCGACAGACGGAGCGTCACCCACTGGGTGTACTGGCGCAGGTAGTCGTTCCCCAGGTAATACTTCATGTTGTCATAACCGGTGGCGTATTGTCCCGTCTCGTTCTTCGAGTTGTTTCCGGCATCGTAGCCTCCCACCCAGAGCTCGTAGGGCTGTCCGCCCATCACGCCTGCAGGAGTCGACCAGTCGAGCATTTTCGGCAGTCCGTTGACGCGGGCACTCTCATAGAGACGCGGGTCACGGGTCAGCGTCAGGTCGCCCCCTTCGAGCGTGCCGGTCATGAACATGGCGTCCAGCCTTCCTTCCGCCTTGGTCTTGTCCCAGTCGAAAGGTTTGCCGTCAGCCCACGGGAACATCTCGACATACTCCTGCGTCGGAGTGTAGGAGTTGCGTCCCAGGTCCGCCCAATAGTGCCACATGTAGGTGGCGGACTTGAAGGCATCATAACCGTTGGTGCGGACGGAGTGCAGAATCTCGCGGCTGTCCTGTGCGATGTACGCCATGCGGTAGGCCCAGCGATAGCCTGCCGGGGTATTGTTGACCGACTGCTTCAGTTCGTAGAACCCGTTCTGCCGGAGCGCGCTCATGAAGTCCTCGCAAGCCTTCAGGCAGTTGTCCCACAACTCTTTCCTGTAGCCTCCGTACCACACGAGATGTTTCTGTTCCGCCTCCGACGAACCCCCGGCGTAGCCTTGCGCATCGTTGAACAGAGGAGAAGCGGCAAACTGCCAGATTTTGCACTTCAGCGCCATGGCTCCCGCCTTCGTCCATCGTCCCGTGTAAGTCGGACTGGTGGCTGCGGTGGAGCCGTCGTAAGCCCAGGGCAGTGCGCCCGAGTTGATGGCGTCGTCGAGCATCTCAATCATGAAGTTCACGGTCTCCTCCACCGTTGCCCGCGGATTACTGTAGCTCGATTCGTTGCCGATGAATGAAGAGCGCAGGATGGGCAGTCCGCCATAGTGTCGGAACATGTCGAAGTAGCGGGTTGCGATGAGGCACTTTGCCTCTGCCACCATGCGGGCTTTCTCTGAGGCACTCAGGTCGGGCACCTTGTCGATGTTTTCGATGAGCAGCCAGCACCAGCGTGTGACCTCCCAGACCTTTTCGTCGTTCCAGCAGAACTTGTCCTCACGACGGACGTAGTTCGCCTTGTGGATGCCCGTGTAGTATTGCGAATAGATGGTCGGTGCCGCCCAGTGCAGCTGCCAGCAGTCGGACAAGGCTTCCGCTTTGCCCACATAGGCGCTGCTGGAGACGGGCAGCGAGGTGTCGTCCTTGTACGGCAGTCCGTAGTATTGCCGTCCGTAGATGGCGTTCAGGAACTGCTGGGTGTAGAGCGCACTGGAGAACACCGTGTCTTTGGTGGCTGTTCCTCCCGGTGCCTTGTCCAGGAAGGCATTCCCGAATTTGATGTCATCCACGCACGAGGCAGCTCCGACGGACGCGAAGAGCAGGGCGCCGATGACCCAGGTATATGTAGTTCTCATAGTTGTTTGCTTTTAAGTTAGAATCCCAGTTTTAAGCTTAGTGTGTAAGTGCGTGCCAGCGGGTAGGACGGGGCATTGCTAGCCCGGGTCTCCGGGTCTCCCCAGAGATAGGGTGTGAAGGTCAGCAGGTTGTAGCCGCTCAGGGCAAGCTGGCAGGTGTTCATCTTCAGCTTCTTCATCCAGGGGAAGTTGAAGTTGTAGGCCAGCTGGAGCGTCTTCAGGCGCAGGTACTTCGAATCCTTCTCATAGAGCGTGCTCGATGCATAGTTGTTGGTCGCATTCTCCCAGGTCGGACGCGGATACTTGGCGCTCTGCGACGGATTGTCGGGTGTCCATGTGTTGTCGAGGTGGTAGGCCAGCAGACCGCCCGTCGTAGGGCCCGTTGCCGAGGTGAAGGGCTGGCGGAACACATCGGAAATCATGCGCGACACGTTCCACGCGGCTGTCCACTGGCTGTTGAACTCCCAGTTCTTCCAGCTGAAGCCGAAGTTGAAGCCGAGCATGTACTCCGGGTCGTCGGTGTAGCCGTAGTCGCGGCTCATGTCGTTCACGTCAATCTTGCGGTCACCGTTCAGGTCCACATAAACGGCGTCACCCGGACGCAGTTCCGCCATCTGTTGCGGATAGGGGCGGTGGAAAGTCTGCTCATACAGGTCCGGCGTCTGTTCGTCGTAGTAGCGCCAGAACACATATTGCGACCGCGCCCCGATGCGGTGTCCCTTCTGATACTGGTAGAGGTTGCTTTGCGGAGCTTCCTTGCGGTCGATGACCTCGTTCTGGTTCTGCGACAAGTTGAGGTTTGCCCAGTAGCGGAAGTCGTCGCCGAACTTGTCATTCCACTTCAGGGACAGTTCCCATCCCCAGCTGTCGACAGCTCCCAGGTTGGCAAAAGGCACGCTGAAGCCGATGATGCTGGGAGCGGTCCCGTCCTGCAGCAGGATGTTGGTGCGGTGTTCCCGGTAGTACTCGAAGGTCGCGCGCAAGCGGTCGTCGAAGAAGTTGGCGTCGATACCGTAGTTCTGTTTGAAGGCTTTCTCCCAACCTACGTCGGCATTGTTCTTCGATGCTTCGCGGGCGCCCAGGCTGATGGTCCCGTTCTCGATGCCGAAGTTGTATCCATATCCTCCGTTGCGGTTGGGGGACTCGCTGTTGTTGATTTCATACGGGTCTGCCAGGTAGAGGAAGCGCAAGTCCTTGTTTGTGGTCTTGTCGTTGCCCACAAGTCCGAAGCTGACGCGCAGCTTGAGGAAGCTGACGTACTTTTTCAGCGGTTTGAAGAAGTTCTCCTCGCTGAGTATCCATCCCGCTGAGCCGGCAGGGAACGTACCGAAGCGACGTTCCGGCGCGAAGTTCTCCGAGCCGTTGTAG
Source organism: Mediterranea sp. ET5 (assembly GCF_023337025.1). NCBI lineage: Bacteria > Pseudomonadati > Bacteroidota > Bacteroidia > Bacteroidales > Bacteroidaceae > Mediterranea > Mediterranea sp. ET5. The sequence goes on from NZ_JAMBLN010000013.1 coordinate 40,966, forward strand.
CCGATGTTGAACTCAGCCATGTAGCGGTTCTTGTAGTCATAGGTTGCACGTCCGACCAATCCGACATAGCCGCGGGGAATGTCGCTGTAGGTCGAGCCGTAGTAGTACTCCTTCGACTGGTTGTAGAGCACCAGGGCGCTGACACTGTGGTCGCCGAAGGTGCGTGCGTAGTTGAAGCCAGCCTCCATGTACCAGTCGCGTCCTTTGCCGGTCTTCTGACTGTATCGGATGTCGGTGTTCTCGCCCGACTTGCGGTACTTCAGTGAACCGTCCTCCTGAATGACCGGCGTATAGACTGCCACGGCGCCACCTTCGCCATACTTGTAGATGGTGAAGTCGCTGTTGTAGGAACCTTTCAGCTTGAACGAGAGTCCCTTGGTCAGGAAGTCGAGCTTCTGGTCGATGACGAGGTCGGCGTTCAGCTTGTTGTTGCTCTGATGGTTGGTGCCGGTACCGTAGTAAGCCATGCCGGTGCCTCCCGTGAACGGCAGCTGCAGGTCGCTGTAGTCGGTGGCGGTCACGATGTAGCGTCCGTCGATGATGCCGGGGCTGGAGAACGGTGTGGCATAGTACATGTTCTTGATCATGCCCGACGCGCCCTGGCTGGTGTGCGGCTTGTCGGAGTTGTCCACGTTGCCGCTCAGGTTGATTTGCAGCGTGGTGCTCTTCGTCACGGTGAAGTCGAGGTTCGAGCGGTAGTTGAACCGCTGGTAGGAGTAGTCCAGGTTATAGGGGAGGCTGAAGTTGTTGAACAGACCGCCCTGCGTATAGGCTCCGGCAGAGATGAAGTAGCGCACCGTCTTCGTGCCGCCCGAGATGCTCAGGTTGTGCTGGCTCTGGAGCGTCCGGTCCTTCATGATGTAGTCCGCCCAACGGGTGTCGGGGAAGCGGATGGGGTCGGAGTGGTCCTTGAACTTCTGGATAATCTCGTCCGAGAACATCGGTGTCATCCCGTCCAGCTCGCGCATCCGGTTGTAGAACGTGGCATAGTCGTAAGAGTCTGCCTGTTCCACCATCTTTGTCGGTGTCAGGATACTGGCAGACGTGGTGAAGGATATCTTCGCCTTGCCTTCTGCGCCACGTTTGGTCGTTATCAGGACGACGCCGTTTGCCCCTCGGATGCCGAATACAGCCGTGGCGGAAGCATCCTTCAGGACGGTGATGCTCTCGATTTCATTCGGGTCGATGTCGTTCATGCTGCGTTCCACGCCGTCGACCTGAATCAGCGGCGATGAATCCCCGAAGGTCGCCTTGCCGCGGACGAAGATGCTCGCTGCATCCGAGCCCGGCTCTCCGGAATACTGCACGGTGGTCAGACCGGTCATCTGTCCACCCAGGACATTCGATACCGAGCCTACCGGTGTACGGGTCAGGTCTTCGGTCTTCACACTGGCGACGGCACCGGTCACGGTCACTTTCTTCTGCACACCGTAGGCGACGACCTGCACCTCCTGAATCATCTGTGTATCCTCGTGCAGGGTGACCGTCATGCCCGGACGGGCCTCCGTGGTCACTGTCTGATAGCCGATGAAAGAGATGGTGAGCCTTGTGCCCGGTTTGACTTTGATGGAGAAGTTTCCGTCGATATCGGTGATGGCACCCGCCTTTACACCTTGCACCTGTACGCTTGCACCGATGACCGGTTCGCCTTTATCGTCTACGACCGTACCCTTGAGGATGCCCTGTTGCTGTTCCATCCGTGTCTCGGCAAGGACCCTGCTCCCGGCGAGGGGCGAGGCTGCAAATGCCGACACAAACAGGACCAGGGGTAGGGTCGTGCCTGTTATGTAGTTTTTCTTGTTCATAGATATCTGTCTTTAGGAATAAGGAAGCATGCGGCAATCAGAAGGCTGCCATCATGCGGAATTGTCCGGCCCGTGAGCCGCGTTCAGCCAGGACGGTATAGAGCCCGCCTTCCATGCCGTGGGTCCATTGGTACACCTCGCTGCGCAGGACACTCGTCCAGTAATGTCCGGATTGTGCGGTAGTGGAGACGAGTTCCTGTCCGCCGGCTTTCGTCAGGCTGCTGTTGAGCTGGCTCAGGTTGTCTGCCACCTGTTGCAGACCTTTGGCGGACGGGAGGTACCACGGACTTGCCGATGCAGGAAGTTCAACGGCGGAGCGGTATGCCTGGATGAACTTGCAGGCATGGTCGCAGGTCGAGGGAGAACCCTTTCCCTCTTCCGTCACCATGGTCATGAGGACCGTGTTGTTGTAACCGAAGAAGGCGGGATACATGGCGAGCACATCGTTCTTCAGGCTGCCGTTGCGGCTGGTGTTGCAGTAAACGAACTTGCCTGCCCATTCCGCATCGTCATCGAACCAGGTATCATACGTCCCTGACTTGCCGGAGTGGTATTGGGAAGTGGTGGAGCCGTCTTCCAGCGCAGCATTGTTCAGCGCCAGTATCAGTCCGTGAGAAGCGGAGGGATAGTCGCGGAAGAGCGCGTCCTGCACATCGCTGCAGGCATCCGGAGCCATGACGTGCGGCTGTGGATTGCCGGCGTATGCCACGATGCCCACGACATTTGCCGGGACCGTCTCCGCATCCTTGCTTACCAGGGAGCCGTCGGCGCAGAAATAGTCGCCTACGGCAAGGGTATAGCTGATCTTGCCTGCATCCTTTATGGTGTATTTCTTCGCGTTGCCACCTTGCAGGTTCCCTTTGGCGCTGTACTCCATCAGTTGGGTACCGGTGTAGGAACCGCCGATGGTGAAGTCCTTGCCGGGATTGACCAGTGCCAGGTAGGTATGGGTCGCTGCGTCGTAATGCGGATGTGCTGCCTTGCCGTTGATTTGGAAGTCTGCGGGTGATACGTTCATCTGATAGTCGTCCAGTCCCGGGTTGGTGAAGTCATAGGTCAGCTTCGGCATCTCCAGCACGACGAGGCTCATGCGGTGGGTCATCGTGAAGGCTACTTTGCCTTGCAGACGTTCCCCCTCGGCATCGCTTGAACTGGTCATGAGGTCTTGCTTCGTGTAGTTGTCGCCGCTTTGGTCGGACTGGATGTTCCAGGTGTTGACATACGATTCGAACGGGTCGCCCGTCTGTGTGGCTGCATCCCATTTCCCGGCGTCGAACTTCACATTTTCGCTGTAGGGATAGTAGGCGAAGAACTTCATGTATTTGAATTCCGTGCCCTTGTATTCGATGGGTTCACCCTCCAGCTCCCAGTTTCCCTCCTTGAAGGTGAACTTGCGATTGGATATTTTCTCGACCACCTTGCCGCTGCGTACGGCAAACACGCCTATGGCATCCCCATCGGTGAAAGTGGTCTTGTAGGCTTGGTCGATGGCACGTGTGCCGTCGGTCGTGGCATAGCCGGAATCGGAGATGCTGATGGTCAGTCCTTGTACGGAAGAGGCGGTCAGGTCAGGCTCGTTCTCTTGGGAACAGGAAACGGTGGCAGACATACCGGCTGCCAGCAACGCGATGGATAAGTATGCGGATAGTTTCATGATATGAACTTGTCTTAGTCTGTTAATAAGATGAGATAAAGGCTATTTCTTCGGGGTTGCCTCGATGTCCTCGTTGGTGATGGTGCCCCAGTCTGAAGGGGTCATGGTAGTCTCTGTACCCACTACGCCCGGGTCAGGCTCCAGGTTGCCGCCGTCGACATCTTTCCACGGGCTGATTTGCGTCCCGGTGATGGTCAGGCGAATCGGGCTGTCGTTGTAGTCGTTGGCTGTCAGGGTGTAGTTGTAGGAGTAGCCCGGAAGCAGCTCTTTCAGGTTGGTGATTTCCACCTTATAATATACGCGGGTTGTTTTCGTGCTCATGGCACCCTCGATGAGCAAACCTTCGCTTCCGAGAGTCTGCGGGAGGAAGAAGCCGGTGAAGGTGTGGTTGTTCGCATCGGTCAGGCTCTGGTAGACACTGGCGCCGGCAGCGTCCTCGTCGACAGCGGTCTGTCCTGTCTTGGGGTCGAAAGTTCCGTTGAGCTTCAGTCCGGTCACGTAGCAGTCGATGTCGGTCAGTGTGAGGGGCTGTCCGTCCTTGTCCTTACCTGCCTGGAACTGCAGGACGATGCGGCTCATGGCATGGTTGAAGTCCAGACGGACGTTAGGTTGCTCACGGGTTGCCTGGGTGGAGGCGAACAGGAAGTCGAGCTTGGAACGCTTTTCGGCAGTTGTCAGGTTCTCGCTGGTCGTAGCGACCTTCTGTACGTTATCCGATGAGTACGGATAGAAAGCCGTCACTTCGTACGCTTCGTTACCCAGCAGCCAGATTTCCTCAGCCCGGTTGGTCGTGAAAGAGTTGTCGCCCTTGTTATAACGGTAGGGGACATTTTGCTGGGTCGGTCCGCAGGTGATGCTGATGGTGTCGCCATCGTCCCAGTTCAGACCGGTGACTCTTGACAGGTCATTGCCGTTCGGGTCATTGATTACTGCGCTGAAGGTCACCTTTGCACCGGGGTCTCCGGAAAAGATGATGTCAGAGTCGCTGATATTGTTGCTACATCCGGCCATAAGTAGGCAGGCCAGTGTCGCTACCACATGGTTTTTCTTCATACATTGTGGATTAAAGGGGTTAAACGATTTTGTTAGGTAGAATTATTTCAGGTAGTCAGGGTGGACCGATGGAATGCACGTTCCCCGGGCGGGAGGCCTTTCATCGGTAAAAAGAGTCTTGTGTAAGGGTGGTGAATGCAGGATTGCCCGGATTCGGGTAAATTCAACAGGTGAAAAATCTCCCCCCCCCCCACACACACACATGTCGGCGGAAAGGGTTGAAACAGAAAGTCTTGAGACTAGAGCAGACCGGACGGCATAGGGCTGTCCGTAAGACTGTGACTCGTTGTACTGCATTGTGTCCATAACTTCGTATTGATTAAAAATCGGTAGTTTCTTCCGGAAGAGACTACAATTGGTTTTTCAGGGTTTGTCAATGTTTCGGGTTGTAAAGAATGTCGCGCTTTTTGATTCGCCTCTTCTGTCAACTCTTCACAAATGTATGTAAAAAGCGTTATCTGCAAGCGATTTCCCGGTCATTCTGCTAAAAGGGACAGAAAATACATGCTTTTGGTAAATATTCCATGTCCACTTCCTTCCCGTACAGTCCGTAATGGGGCGGTTTTAACGATTCTGGGACTCTTGAAGAGGAGAGGTCATGTACTGTTTATTGGATAAATAGAAGGTTTGATATGTTAAGAAATTTTCTTGTGTCCGGTTCCCTTGTTCCCTCCTTCGTTTCTATTTTGTCCGCTACTCTGAACTGCATTTCAGACCTTGCCAATACAGGCGATGTTGTGCCTTTCTGCCTTCTTTCTATTGCTGTCTGTAGAAAAATACGGTCATTTTGTATAGCTATGCCGCGAGATTCTTCTAAATTTGCACGGTTAATAGAATGGACAAGTCCTGCTTGCGAGCCGGAACTTATCCATTTGTAGCTGAAGAGTTATCTTGTTGTTTTAGTCCAGTTATACCTGGAAAAAACACACACATCACATGAAAAGATGGAACCCCGACTTCATGAGCCATTCCTTTACGGCTCGTTTGCGCGTTTATGTCGTAGGCTTCACCGCCTTGCTGTTCATTCTCGCCTTTTACGTGATTTTTCGTTTTTCCTACCGCTTCATCCGTGAAGAGGCGGTACACCGTGCCGATGCACAGCTCGATAACACCATCCTGCGCATTGACGGTGTGCTCAACTCCGTGGAGACGGCAGTCGCCAATTCCTCTTGGGCGGTCGGCGAAGAGCTGGACAAGCCCGACTCCCTCTATGCACTCCTGACCCGTTTTGTGGAACGCAATCCCATCATCAGCGGGAGTGCCGTTGCCTTCCGCGAAGACTTCTTCCGCGACAAGGGCTCCTACTACTCACCCTATGTGTTCAAGGACGCCAATGGGGATATCCGTCGGCGACAGTTGGGAACCGAACGCTACAATTACAGCGAAAAGGAGTGGTTCTCCCGCCCGATGCAGACCGGAAAGGCGCATTGGAGCGAACCTTACTACGACACCGGAGGAGGGGAGATGCTCATGACGACTTATTCCCAACCTCTCTATGATGCCGACCACCGCATGTACGGCGTCTTTACGGCAGACATCTCGCTGGCATGGCTGACCGAGCTGGTGAACGGAATACGCCCTTATCCGCGTTCCTACAACCTGATGATTGGCAGGGAGGGAACCTACATAGTCCATCATCGTCCGGAACGTATCCTGCATGAGACCATCTTTTCCGCTACCAAGACCATGAAGGACTCGACTACGCAGAAAATCGGGCGCGACATGCTGGCAGGCAGACGGGGTATGGAGGTGTTGCAGAACGACGACACGCTCTCCTACGTGTTTTATGCACCCATCGAGACGACGGGATGGTCGGTCGCCACGGTCTGTCCACGCGAGGAAATCTTTGCCAGTCTGGACAAGATACAGTGGTGCGTGGTGTTGATTGCCGTAGTGGGGCTGGTGGTGCTCGGACTGGTCTGCGGACACATTATCCGTCACATTCTGAACCCTTTGTCACGCTTTGCACAGGCTGCCCGGCAGATTGCGGGAGGAGACTTCCAGACACCGTTGCCTCCGAGCCCGTATGACGATGAGATGGGACAGCTGCGCGATGCGTTCGAATATATGAAGCGCGAGCTGGCGGAATACATGGAGGAGCTGCAACAGACGACGGTCCGCAAGGAGCGCATCGAGAGTGAGTTGCGCATTGCCAGTGAGATACAGATGGGCATGATTCCCAAACTTTTCCCGCCTTTCCCGGAACGGAAGGACATCGACCTCTATGCCATCCTGAAGCCGGCAAAGGAGGTGGGCGGCGACCTGTATGACTTCTTTATCCACGAGGAGAAGCTGCTCTTCGTGATAGGCGACGTGTCGGGTAAGGGGATTCCTGCTTCACTGCTGATGGCGGTTACCCGAAGCCTGTTCCGTACGATTGCCGTTCACCGGAAGACGGCGGGTGAAATAGTTGCTGCCCTGAACCGTGCGGTGGCGGACAACAACGAGTCGAACATGTTCATCACCCTGTTCGTCGGAGTGCTCGACCTGGCATCCGGCGAACTGGATTACTGCAATGCGGGGCACAATCCCCCGGTGTTCCTGCAGACGGGGGAGAAGCCGCGCCTGTTGTCCTGCCTGCCCAATATACCGATAGGTGTATTCAAGGACTTCGACTACGTGGCGGAGTCCGGACGTCTGGATGACGGCAGCCTCCTGTTGCTCTACACCGACGGACTGACCGAGGCGGAGAACCCGTCGGAGGAGTTGTACTCCGTGGAACGTCTGCTGGCGACCTTCGAAGGCATGCAGGAACTGCCGGCACAGGACATCATCCGTACACTGGAGCGGAGCGTGAAGGACTTTGCCGGTGAGGCGGAACAGAACGACGACCTGACCATGCTGGCTCTCCGCTTGAAGCACGACCCGGATTCGCAGGAGATGGAACTGGTGCTGGAGAACCGGCTCACGGAGATTCTCCGTCTGGAGGACTTCGTCAAGCAGGCGGGGCAACGTGCCGGTATCCCTGCCGATGAGACGGAGATGGTGCTCCTGGCAGTAGAGGAGGCGGTCACGAACGTTATCCGTTATGCATACGGTGACGGGGAGGGCCTTATCCGTCTGACGGCAGCATGCCGGGACGGCAACCTGGTTTTCGAGTTGCGGGACAGTGGACAGGCTTTTGACCCGACACAGGTTCCGGAAGCCGACGTGACGCTCCCTGCAGAAGAGAGGACGCCGGGAGGACTGGGACTTCTGCTGGTGCGGCGCATCATGGACGAGGTCCGCTACCAACGGACGGACGGTGAAAACCGGTTGACACTGGTGAAGAAGAGCAGGCTGACAAGCTGAAACAACATTTCTAACTAAATAAAGCAAAACGATGGAAAGTATCATTTTTCTAGGAATGAATCCGGATATGTGGATTGTCTTGCTGACCATACTGGTGGTCTTCGGCTTGATGCTCTTCACAAAACTGCCGGGTGATTATGTGTTTATGGGCAGCATGGTGGTGTTTGTCACTACGGGTGTCCTTCCGGTGGACGAAGCGCTCAGCAGCTTCAGTTCGGAGTCGGTCATCATGACGGGCGCCCTGTTTGTCATCATTGCCGGACTGGTCTATTCCGGTGTCCTGCAATGGATTGTCAAATACTGCCTGGGCATGCCCAAGACGTACGGGAAGGCACTGTTGCGCCTCATGTTTCCCGTGGCCATGCTGAGCACGGTGTTGAGCAATACGACGGTGGTTGCCCTGTTCCTGCGTGCGGTGAAGATGTGGGCAAGAAGGTTGGGCATCGCCCCTTCAAAACTGTTGATTCCCTTGAGCTATGCCTCGTGCATGGGAGGAACCATCACGCTCATCGGTTCGCCTACCAACCTGGTGATTGCCGGTTTTTATGCCGACGATACGGGGGAGGCGATAGGACTGTTCACACCGACGGTCGTGGGTGTGTTCTGCCTGGTGGTCGGTATTCTCTCCACACTGGCATTGAGCCGGTTGCTGCCTGTACGGAAATCGCAGGAGGATGCGTTGGAGAATGTCTCTGACTACACGGTCGAGCTGCTGGTACCGACGGAATGTCCTCATGTGGGAGAGACTGTCGAGGAAGCCGGGCTTTACAAGGTCCCCGGCGGACACATCATTGAGATTATCCGTTTTGACCATGAAATCATCTCCCCGGTGAGCAAGGACGAGTTCATCTTCGGTGGTGACCGTCTGGTGTTCTCCGGTGATGTCGAGCGGATTCTGGAACTGCGGAAGTCCCATCAGCTGGTCAATGCCACCCACCACGTGTTTACTCTGGATGAAGTCGACCGCAACCGGCGCCTGAGATGGCGAACGTCCGTTTCACCAGTCCGCTGGTGGGCAAGAAGATGGAGGACACTGACTTTGAAGAGAAGAATGATGTGGTCCTGGTTGCCGTTGCCCGGGAGGGAGAACGCATCCAGCAGAGTCCCCGTGAGGTCGTGCTGGAGAAGGGAGACACGCTGCTGCTGGAGTGCAGTCCCTCGTTCCTGAAGCATCCTGCCAACTACCAGGCGGACCTGCAGTTGTTTGATTCGGAGAAAGTGCCCAACATCGGTTCCAAGACCATTGTGTCTTCGCTGATTATGGTGGCGATGATTCTGCTGTCGTCATTCAATGTGCTGCCTCTCATGACCTCCTGTTTCCTGGCAGCCTTTGCCATGATTATCACCCACTGTTGCAGCATCCGGCAGGCACGCGAAAGCATCGACTGGGGCATCCTGCTGATTTTTGCAGGTTCCGTCTGCATGGGACTTGCCATTGAGAAGGTGGGTCTTGCCGAACTCCTGGCAGCCAAACTGTTGTCCTTCTCGGGAAACAGTCCGCTGCTGACCCTGACCTGCGTCTGCCTGTGTGCCATCATCTTGTCCGAGCTGGTCAGCAATACGGCGGCGGCTGCCATCCTCTATCCGGTTGCCTATCAGGCTGCACTGACGATGAACGTCAACCCCATGACATTCAGCCGTATCCCGACACGTTCGTCGTCTCGGGACAGCTGAAACCTCCTTGTTCGTTTTTCAATGTTTTCGTTTCCGGTCCGGCTTTCTCCCTCCGTTAGTCCTCGGACTTCTTTCTGTTTTTCCGCTTTTTCACCTGTTCCACAGCCTCCGAAACGATGGGGCGGTTGGCGAAACGCTGGGCATAGTTGGTATAGTCGGGATGGATGCGTTCATACGTCGGGTCGGTGAAGAGCGGACTGGTGATGATGTGGTCCGCTGTCGAGCGGTTGCAGCAGAACACGATGTTCTCCACGCCGGCAAGACGGGTCAGTGCCTTCACATCGGTGTCGTGGGGCTGCAAGGTCATGGGGTCGGTGAAGAAGAACAGGTAGTCGATCTCCCCCTCCACGATGCGCGAACCAATCTGCTGGTCTCCTCCCAGAGGTCCCGATTTCAGGAGGGTGATGTCCCATTCGATGTCGGGATGCTTTTCCTCCAACGCCTTCTTGATGAATGTTCCCGTAGTACCGGTACAGTAGAATTTATGTCCGATGAGGCGTTCCGAGTTCCACAGCACCCATTCAATCATGTCTTTCTTCATGGCATCGTGTGCCACCAATCCGATTTTTCGAATAACTTTTGTCATAAGTATTTCATTTTTAGTGAACTTCCTGTACAAAGGTAGCGAATCGCCGGAAATGTGCAAGCAAGTCCTGACGAAAAGTTCTGGACGAGGTCCTGAAAACAGAATGTAAGTGATTCTTCTGTTTTGCTTGACAGATTTTCCCATTTGACTGTTTCCAGCTAACGCGTACTTTTGAAAAATCGGGCAAGGTAGGTTTTTTTAGGAATATTCATGCGATGGTTCGTGCATACTTATTCCAAATCCGGGTCAAAAACGAATAATTATACCGCGAAACAATATTGTTTGGGAAGTCAAACACTTGTGTTTGGTACGTCAAACAATATTGTTTGATGAGTGAAACAATATTGTTTCATCCGTCGAAGTCAAGATTTCGAACAGTGAAACACTTGTTTTATGGTTTGAAAACAATTATTTAGTGATTTTTACCTCTGGTTTGTTTCGGAAGACGTTCGATTGGGAACTATGATATTGACAGGTATGCGTCTCATTCTCCTTTCTTGCTGATGATATTTTCGTCCCAGTTTGTGTATGCATGCAGGCGATTATTCCCCGATTCTGACAATGTGTATTTTGCGAATCGCCCGAGAAGGCCCGTTTTGCGCACAAACTTGCAGTTGGCTGCGAGGAAGGGCACTCTCAGGCGATTCGTTTGACACTTTGACAAAGTGATAGTTTGTCATTGTGACTGACAGGAAACTTTTGAAGAGCCATTAGTTGAGAGCTTGTGTTGTGAATTGGTTATCTTTGCAAAGAACCATGATTGGTCATTTATAAGCTGGATTTTTGTGTCTCGGTTTTCTGACCGTCATGAAGTAAATACTGCTGGGCCCAGTTGTGGCAGGAAGATTAAACGATAAAATTTTAGGACTATGATACTACAAGTTACAAACGTAGAATATACAGGGGACTACAGCATGATATGTACCTTTAATAATGGCGAGAAACGTAAGGTCGATCTCACGCCGCTCTTGGAATATCCAGCATACAAAGAGTTGAAAGACAAGTCCAAGTTTATCCAATTCGGATTGGATGAGACTATCTTTTGGGCGAATGGTGCGGATATAGCTCCCGAATATTTGTTTGAGAACGGCATCCCCTGTTGATGGATGTCGGATGAACTTTAGCCAGTTTTTCTTGCAGGCATGCGGATTCAGGGGCTGAGAAGCCAGGTGCAATCACCCCATAAGCAGCAACCAGAGCATCCATTTCCCTCCCAGTTTCTTGCGGAGCTGTGAGAGGGCATAGGCATAATGGTTGCGGACCGTGTGGGGTGAAATGTCCAGTTGGTGGGCGACTTCCCGGTAGGAGAGTCCCTGGAAGATAATGAGCCGGAGTACCTGACGGGCACGGTCAGGCAGGGCATCGATGGCACGGTGAAGTCGCCCGAGGATACGCTCGCGGTCGGAATCACTCTCGGCAGTCAGCTCGTCGATGAGGCTGTCGGTCACGCTCTCCAGGTCGACGAAAAAATAGCGTTGCTCCTCCTCCATGCGTTTCAGAGAAGCCTTTGCTACTGCCCCGAACAGGTAGGCACGCACCGAACCGGTGAAGAAACGTCCGCGATGATTGCGCCACAGCGAGATGAAGGCTCCTTGCACGAGGTCCTCGATGTCGTCGGGGGACAGCAGGTAACGGGTGGCATAGAGGCAGAGCGGACGGTAATAGTGACTGAAGGCAAGGCGCAGGCACGTCTCGTCATCCTGCTGCAGCAGGGCGGCAATCTGTCTGTCCAGGTCAGAGACGGACGGACATCGGGTGGACTTGAGGGTATCGGTTGTCATCGGCGGGGACGGAGCAGCTCACGGGCTGTGTCGCGGTTGGAGGAGAAGGAGAATTCGTCCAGGATGTCGATGATGTTTTCCGGGTCGGCAAGGTTTCCGCGGACGAGGCGTACGATGTCCAGCCGTTCGTCGTCAAAGTCTGCCAGCTCTTTCATCAGACGGATGCACTGGTCGCAGGTGATGTGGCGTTCGATCAGGGCAGCTTCGAGCAGACAGCGGCGGTCGTCGCTGAAGGAGACTTCTTTTGCCAGCTTGATGATGCGTTCGAGTGCATGGTTGCTCAGCACCTGCATCCGGTAGTGGCGGGGATACTGTTCCACGGAAGTCCGTTCCGGAACAGACGGACGGGTGGCGTTGTCGTTCCCGTCTGCAGAAACGGAGACGGACAGGAGCAACAGGCCGAGAATGGGAAAGAGGATTTTTTTCATCGGTATGAATGGTTTGCAACGGGTTGGTGTCGTGAGAGGCGCCGTTGGTTGGGGTTTAGGGCGGCAAGATAGCCAATTCGTGTGAGAATACCATAGGGACGAGGCAATAAAAAAGGGAATCCGTAACTTCGGACTCCCTTTTTTATGCTGTTTAGCCAACGAATTAGAGGCTGACTCTCTTTTCTTTGATTCTGGCTTTCTTACCGGTAAGTGCACGCAGATAGTACAATTTGGCGCGACGTACTTTACCGATTTTGTTGACAGTGATGCTGTCGATGGCCGGAGACTCGATGGGGAAGATACGCTCAACACCCACTGTGCCGGACATTTTGCGAACCGTGAAACGCTTTTTGTTTCCGTGTCCTGCGATTTTGATAACAACACCGCGGTACATCTGTACACGCTCCTTGTTACCCTCGACGATACGATAAGCTACGGTAACGGTGTCACCAGCTTTGAATTTCGGATGCTCTTTACCGGTAGCAAATGCTTCTTCTGCAATTTTAATTAAATCCATTTGTTCGTTTTATTAAATTGTTTATCGTGACCAACGCAACATATCAAGTTACTCTTCCTGTGACAGCGATTGCGCGGAAAGCGGTGCAAAAATACACGATATTTGTCACACTCACAAGGCTTCCCTTCAAATATTTTCCTGAAAGAGTGTGATTCTTTGCTTTTTACGTACCTTTGCACGTCTTTCCGCCCGGATGCGGTCTGAAATCGTTTTTATGAAGAGAAGCATAAACCTCCGACTGACCCTGATTTACAGCATCGCCTTGCTGCTGTCTGCCTCCTGTACGTCGTCCCGTCCGCCGGTCATCCATTCGCTGACGGGTGGACGGTTGGAACTGACGGCTGCCCTTGATGCGGCTCCCGACACGGCGGTGCAGAGGTTGGTCCACACTTATAAGAATCGCATAGACCGTGTGATGAGTCCGGTGATAGGTTGTGCCGCCGTACCGTTGACGGCAGACAGCATGGACAGTCCATTGTCCCGACTGGTGGCGGATGTGTTGCGTGAGGCGGCTGTCCGTCACTGTGGCAGGAAGGCGGACGTCGGCATCATCAACATCGGTGCCATTCGGAGTGCATTGCCTGCCGGCGACATTACGTTGCGCCACCTTTATGAGGTGCTTCCTTTCGACAACCGTTTCTGTGTGCTCACCCTGTCGGGCAGCCAGCTTCGGGAGTTGTTTGCCGCGGCGGTGCGCGAACGGTCGGTTGCCGTTTCGGGTTGCACACTGACGGCGGATGCGTCGGGACATCTGTTGGCAGCAACGGTCGGCGGAAGTCCGCTGGATGACACATGCACCTATCGGGTGGCAACCATCGACTACCTGGCGGAAGGAAACAGCAGGATGGTGGTCCTCGGGACCGTGACACAGAAGGAATTTCCGCCGGGTGTCTACCTGCGTGACCTTTTCGCTGACCATCTCTCGGCCCTCCGTGCTGCCGGAGACTCGCTGACAGCTCCGTCACAGCGCCGTATCCTCTTACAATCAGAAACAGCACCATGAACCGTTTGAACATCTTCCTGCTCTGCCTGCTGATGGGGTGGTGTGTCGTCCTCCCGACGGTGCAGGCACAAGACAAACTCTACATCTATCACACGAACGACACCCACAGCACCATCGACCCGGTGGAACCTGCTTATCCCGACACGGCATTGGCAGGCAAGGCAGGAGCCGTCCGTCGTGCCACCCTGCTTCATCGGCTGCGCAAAGAGCATGGCGCCGACCGGGTGCTGCTGTTTGATTCGGGTGACTTCTCGCAAGGCTCCCCTTACTACGCCCTGTTTAAGGGAGAGGTGGAGATAGACCTGATGAACGCGATGGGCTATGATGCCTGCACCCTGGGCAACCATGAGTTTGATTTCGGGTTGGACAACCTGGCACGTCTCGTTCGCCGGGCACACTTTCCTGTGGTCTGTGCCAACTACCACTTCGAAGACACACCGCTCGACGGGCTCATCAAGCCCTACGTCATCCTGCATCGGGGCGGACTGAAGATAGGCGTATTCGGACTCAGCCCGCGTCCGCAAGGACTCATCTTCTCGGAGTACTACCGTGGCGTACGTTACGAGGATCCTGTCGTTGCAGCCAACCGGGTTGCTGCCCTGCTGAAGCGGAAGAAACATTGTGACCTGGTGATTTGCCTCTCTCATCTGGGTTGGAAGGGAGCGGAGAGCGACGAGACGCTGATAGCCTCCACCCGTCATATCGATCTGGTGCTGGGCGGTCATTCGCATTCCTACTTCGAACATCCGTTGACTTATCCCAACCTGGACGGACTCCCTGTCCCGGTGCAGCAGATGGGCAAGTACGGACGTTTCCTGGGCTGGATAGAGGTGGATTATAGCCGGGAATCCTCCCGCTCGGAGTGATGCTTGTTTAGAAACACTTTTTTTGAAATGACGGAAGCAACCTTCCGCCGTACCGTTCATTCCGAAACCTATCTTCCTACAATCCTTTTCCTTACAAACGGTTAAAGACGAATAACGAACAGTAGTTCCCCGTCCGTCCTCCGATGCCGTTATTTAGAACGGATACAAATTATCCCGTTTTGCCTAGTAGAGATTACAATCAATGGAAGAAAGGTGTATATTTGCAGCGTTGAATTGGTACTAACAACTTAAATTGATAAGAAAATGGCTTACGTAATTAGTGACGATTGTATCGCTTGCGGTACTTGTATTGACGAATGTCCGGTTGGAGCAATCTCTGAAGGTGACAAATACTCTATCAACCCGGATATGTGCACCGAGTGTGGTACTTGTGCAGATGTTTGTCCTTCTGAAGCTATCAGCTTGGGCTAATATCCGAAGAACTACAAAGTCAGACAAAGATTTAGACGAAGGGTGCGTCGCACGAAGCGATGCACCCTTCTTTTACATATTCATTCCGAAGCTGATGATGCTCATCGGCTCACCTCTCCGCTCTCGCCTTTCTCCACGAGCGATTCAATCTCGGCAGCCTTCATCATGTTATAGTCTCCGGCGATGGTATTCTTCAACGCCGATGCCGCAGCTGCAAAATCCACCCGTTTCTGGTCATCGTCATACACCGTGTGTGCATAGAGCAGGGCACCCACAAAGGCATCCCCCACACCGATGCAGTCGATGATGTTGTTGATGTCATAGACCCGTGTGAACTTCGTCGTTCCGTTGGAATGAAGGGCACCGGCAAGCGTGTGGTGCTCTGAACTCAGGACATTGCGCAGGGCGATGTAGATGTGCTTGCATCGGGGAACGGATTTGCTGATTTCCTTGCAGAAACTGTCGTAGGCATAGCGGTCGATGCCGTCGGCAGCCGACTTCGAGTCAAAGCCCGGTGCCGGAATGCCCAGAATCTTGGCATATTCCCCTTCGCTGCCGAACAGGATATCGCTGTGCTGCATCAACGGAAGCATCACCTCGCTTGCAGTCTTGCCGTAACGCCACAGGTTCTTGCGGTAGTTGATGTCGCAGCAGATGGTCAGCCCCATTTCGTCAGCCACTTGGATGGCCTCCTCGCATACGGCAGCCAACCCGTCAGTCAGGGAAGCATCAATGCCCGACCAGTGGAAGATGCTGGCTCCCTCGAATACGCTGTGCCAGTCGATCATGCCCGGCTGCAAGTCCGTGAAGGAAGAGCCTTCGCGGTCATAGATTACCTCGGAGTTACGCAAGGCTACGGCTTTCTCCATGTAATACGTTCCCAGCCGCTTCCCGCCACGCAAGATGTTCCGGGTGCCGACATTGTGCGAACGCAGCTCCGTGATGCAGTTCTCACCCAATGCATTCTCCGGCAAACGGGTGATGTAGTCCACTTCGCCCCCGTAGTTGGCAATCGAAATCGCCACATTGGCTTCACTGCCTCCATAGTTAGCCAGGAAGACGCGGCTCTGCTGGATACGCAGATTGTCGGGAGGGGTCAGGCGTAGCATGATCTCGCCAAAAGTTACAATTTTCTTACTCATATTCGTGTTTGTTTCGTTTGATCGTTTATCACAACCTGTGACCTTGCAAAGTTACGTAAGAAAACCCGGTCAACAAGCAAAACGAAAGTAATCATAGCATAAAAAAAGCAGAAGAGAAACATTGTCCTCTTCTGCTGTGCTTTTCTCTCTCTCGATTAATTGTATTTGTCTTTCTTATTAATCCAAATAAACATCAAGCCCTTTATTGTGTAAAGTCAAATTTAACAACGTCACATATTTTCTGTATTGTTGCTCGCTTAATGCCGATTTCATCAGCTTCAGGTTGCCCCAAACCGCCTTGCGGACCAGTGCCGAACGGGAAGCCTCGTCTTTACTGCGCGCTGCCTGCAACAATTTGTCTGAGAAATATTCGCAAGCCGTGGATACCTCGTCATACTGATTGCTGTTCAGCTCCAGGTAGTTTGTCAGACGTCCGGCGCTGACTGACCAGTTCCACGCATTACCACTTACATTCGCGATTCTTTCTCCTGCAAAGCTTGTAGCGCCAACAAATAGAGACGCTACAAAAAGTAATGTAATCCTTTTCATAATCTTTCTCCTTTTTACCTTAAATGTTATTCCTAAAAACTAATTACCTAAATTTTTCTCTTTTCTCTATCATTTTGACACTGCAAAGATATATAGCTTTTCACCACTTCCAATCCTTTTGGTGTTAATAAACGTAAATGTAAATCTAAATCGTCACTTATTTGATTTATATCAAGAGAATCTATCATAAAAATGGTCGATTCTGCAAATATATGTAAGAATATCGGGTAAAAAGCAAGCATCCTTTGCAAAATTAGCTTCTTTTCTTCCATATATCGCTGGAGATTTATGTATCTTTGCCCACCATTAGTATTATCTATTTAACCAATCCTATTTATTAATTGCATATATATAAGTATATGGAGAATAACGCAAACAAATACATTACCGTGTCCTACGAGTTGTATGTGGACAATGACGGTAAAGAAGTCATGATGGAAAAAGCTCCGGTGGAGCATCCTTTCCAATTTATTTCGGGCATGGGCATCACACTGGAGAGTTTTGAAGCCAACATAGCCAAGCTCGCCCAGGGCGATGCATTCGACTTTGTCATCCCCGTGGCTGAAGCTTATGGTGAAATCGACCCCGAACACATCCTCGAACTGCCGAAGGACTTCTTCGTAGTGGACGGCAAATTTGACTCTGAGCGTGTGTTTGCCGGCAACGTCCTTCCGATGCTCAACAGCGACGGCAACCGCCTGAACGGGACTGTCGTGGAGGTGAAGGACAATGTAGTCGTGATGGACTTCAACCATCCGTTTGCCGGCAAGGACCTCCACTTTGTAGGTACCGTGACAGAATCCCGTCCGGCAACGAATGCTGAAATCCAGGAAGTGATCAATATGTTTGCCGGTGAAGGTTGTGGCGGTGGCTGCGACTGCTGCGGCGGAGGCTGTGGCAGCGATGACTGTGGCGACGATTGCGGCTGCGGTGAGCACGGACACCACCATGACGGTTGCGGATGTGGCTGCCACTCCTGATGAAACGAAGACATTTGTCCTGAACAACTGAACAGGAACCATCTATGGAATCTTCGGAAGGTTCTGCCCCATCTTTCGAGGTACAGTCCTTCCGAAGATTCTTTTTTATACCTCGTAACAAAACCAAGCACAATGAAAAAGTTTCCTTTACTCTTATTGCTGAGCATGTTCTTCTTCGTGTCTTGTATCCAAGACGAAGCTCCGAACGCTGAAGCCGACATTGTGAGCTGTGTGCTCGATGGCAATGTGCTGAAACGTCCGCCTCTCATCGAGAATGACAAAGTGACCCTCGTGGTCTCTGTAGGCGTGAATGCCGCCAATCTCGCTCCTCAATTTGAACTGACACCGGGTGCCACCATCGAACCGCCCAGCGGGACGGCACGCAACTTCACCTTTCCCCAGACTTACACGGTGACCTCGGAAGACAAGAAATGGAAAAAGACCTATACCGTCACCGTACAGCAAGACCGGAGCATCCTGTCCGATTACGACTTTGAAGGGGTAAGCCTTGTCCGGGTAGAGAATCCCGGAAGCTATCCTTATCACTATCATCAGATCGAAGAGGTTGACTCGCAAGGTTCGACGACCCTGGTATGGGCCAGTGGAAACAGCGGCTTTGTCCTGGCTGCCAAGCTGGACGGTCTGCCCGACGACCCGACGGTGTTCCCGACCTGTTCCTGGGACGAGGGACGTACCGGCAAATGTGTCAAGCTGGTCACCTGCAGACCGAAGGCCAGTGCTGCCGTAGCGTTGGCACCGATTGCTGCCGGAAACCTGTTTACCGGAAAGTTCGTACTGGAAAACATCAATGAACCTGCCGTCTGCACCCACTTTGGTGCCGGTGAAGTGTTCCCCTACAGACCCATCAGCCTCGAAGGTTATTTCAAGTACAAGGCGGGGGCAACCATGACCGTGGGTACTCCCGAACAGCATAAGCACGACACCGACATGTGGGACATCTACGCCGTGCTCTACGATGCCACCAAGGCGACCAATTCCTACCTGGATGGCTATAACATCCTGAGTGACCCGAGCATCGTACTGCTGGCTCACCTTCCGCGTGAAGAACGTCACGAAGCCGACGACTGGACTCACTTCTTCATCGAGTTCCAACCGTTTGAGGGCGGAACGGCATTCGACGAGGCGAAAATGAAGAACGGAGATTATAACCTGGCCATCGTCATGAGTTCGAGCGAGGAAGGAGCCTACTTCAACGGAGCCGAAGGCAGTACGCTCTATGTCGACGATGTCAAACTGCACTATGAAGAAGAGGAGGGTAACCAATGAAAAAGCAATTCATCCTTACAGCCATCGCCTTGTTGCTCTGCCTGGGACAGACCAAGGCACAACAGTTGTTCCACTACAACCTGAAGGAACATCACATCGACTTTGAAGTCAAGGCCGGATTCAGCATCGGCGGCACTTCACCCCTTCCTCTGCCGGAGGAAATCCGCTCCATCGAGAGTTACAACCCGGGGCTGGCGCTGTCGTTGGGTATCCAGGTGACCAAGTGGTTTGACAACCAATGGGGCTTCAGCAGCGGCATCTCGTTCGACAACAAGAAAATGAGTACCGAGGCACGTGTGAAGAACTACAGCATGGAGCTGATTGACGGAGGCGGACGCATCAAGGGCAACTGGACCGGACTGGTGCAGACCGACGTCACCAATTCCTACCTCACCGTGCCCGTCATGGCAGCTTACAAGCTCAGCTCCGTCTGGAACTTGCGCTTCGGTCCTTATGTGGCATACCTTATGGACGGCAAGTTCTCCGGACACGTCTCTGACGGATACCTGCGCGAGAATGACCCGACCGGACAGAAGGTGCCTTTCACCGGCGATGCCACCGCCACCTATGACTTCTCGGACAACCTGCGCAAGTTCCAGTGGGGACTCCAGGCAGGAGGTTCCTGGAGAGTCAACCGCCACTTCCGGCTCAATGCCGACCTCCAGTGGGGGTTGAACGACATCTTCGAGAAGGACTTCGAGACCATCACGTTCAGCATGTACAACATTTACCTGAACCTGGGCTTCGGATACGTGTTCTGAGACACATGCCCAGGGTCAGCCCGACAGACAAGAGGCACGGAGATGCAGAGTCAGACAAAAAACTCTGCGCCTTCGTGCCTCTTGCTGTTGATACTTCCAACTATTCACGCTATATTTGGCACGCTTATAAATTCAGCACCTGACTCATTCGACTTTCGCAGGCTCGCGTCGGGTTGACAAGAAACCAGCCGGTCCGGTGGAATGCCTGCGAAGCTTACGTAACTAATACAAACGCATTATGTTCAACAGTACATTTGGGAACCTGCTGCGCCTGACCTCCTTCGGAGAATCGCACGGCCCTGCCGTGGGGGGAGTCCTCGACGGATTTCCCGCAGGCATCGAGATTGACACCGACTTCGTACAGGCGGAACTGAACCGACGCCGTCCGGGACAAAGCCGCATCACAACCCCACGAAAGGAGCCCGACGAGGTGGAATTCCTTTCGGGCATCTTCGAAGGACGCTCCACAGGTTGCCCCATCGGATTCATCGTCCGGAATACAAATCAACATTCATCAGACTACGAGAACCTGCGCAACCTCTACCGCCCCTCACATGCCGACTACACCTACAGCTGCAAATACGGCATCCGTGACCATCGCGGAGGCGGACGCTCGTCGGCACGGGAAACCATCTCCCGCTGTGTGGGCGGAGCACTTGCCAAACTTGCCCTGCGACAGCTGGGCGTGCGCATCACCGCATACACTTCGCAAGTGGGCACCATTGCCCTCGAACATCCCTACACACACTACGACTTCAGCCTCATCGAGCAGAACATGGTGCGCTGTCCCGACCCGGAGAAAGCGAAGGAGATGGAGGACCTGATTGCCCGTGTGAAAGGCAAGGGGAACACCGTCGGGGGAGTCATCACCTGTGTGGTGAAGGGCTGTCCCGTCGGACTGGGACAACCGGTCTTCGGCAAACTGCATGCCGCGCTGGGTGCTGCCATGCTTGGCATCAATGCCGTGAAGGGATTTGAGTACGGCGAAGGCTTCGGCGGCATGGATCTCCTCGGCTCCCAGCAGAACGATATCTTCTACAACAACGACGGACGCATCGACACCCGTACCAACCACTCGGGAGGCATCCAGGGAGGCATCAGCAACGGACAGGACATCTACTTCCGTGTTGCCTTCAAACCCGTCGCCACCATCCTCATGGAGCAGGAGACCGTCGACGTCAACGGAAACGATACCCGCGTCACGGCACGCGGACGACACGATGCCTGCGTCCTGCCCCGTGCCGTACCCGTGGTCGAAGCCATGACTGCCCTGACCCTGCTTGACCATTACCTGATGGACAAGGCGACGCGTCTGTAGAACACGGACGACGGGCAGCCAGGTGTGCACTCAACAGATATTTCAAACCTCAGCGGGAGCTTGCGGGGACTGTCGTCCCACATCCGACGGACAGCCCTGCGGCTCTGCCTATAAACATCAAGCTTATGGAAGTTAAAGACTACATCCGGGAAAACGAACCCCGGTTCATGGACGAGTTGTTCAGCCTCATCCGCATCCCCAGCATCAGTGCCCAGCCGGAGCACAAGGACGACATGCTCGCCTGTGCCCAACGCTGGCGGGAACTCCTGCTCGCTGCCGGAGCTGACGAGGCGATGGTGATGCCCTCACAGGGCAACCCTCTGGTCTATGCCGAAAAACGTGTCTCACCCGACGCACCCACCGTGCTCATCTATGCCCACTATGACGTCATGCCGCCCGAACCACTGGAGCTCTGGAAGAGCCAGCCTTTCGAACCGGAAATCCGTGACGGACACCTCTTCGCACGCGGTGCCGACGATGACAAGGGACAGTCGTTCATCCAGGTGAAGGCGTTCGAGTACATGGTGCGCGAGGGAGCGTTGAAACACAACGTGAAGTTCATCTTCGAAGGGGAGGAGGAGATAGGCTCGCCGAGTCTGAATGCCTTCCTGAAGGAGCACAAGGAACTGCTGAAGGCGGACGTCATCCTTGTGTCGGATACCAGCATGCTGGGTGCTGACCTGCCCTCGCTCACCACCGGACTGCGCGGACTTGCCTACTGGGAAATCGAGGTCACTGGACCTAACCGAGACCTTCACTCGGGACACTTCGGTGGAGCCGTTGCCAATCCCATCAACGTGCTCTGTTCCATGCTCTCTCAGGTGGTCGATGCCGACGGACGCATCACCGTCCCCCACTTCTATGACCGAGTGGAGGAGGTGCCCGACGCCGAACGTCGCATGATTGCCCAGATACCTTTTGACGAGGAACGTTACAAGGCCGCCATCGGCGTTGACGAGTTGCAGGGCGAAAAAGGCTACTCCACCTTGGAACGCAACAGCTGCCGTCCGTCGTTCGACATCTGCGGCATCTGGGGCGGCTACACAGGCGAAGGGTCGAAGACCGTCCTTCCCTCGAAGGCCTATGCCAAGGTGTCCTGTCGGCTCGTTCCGCATCAGCAGCACGAAGAAATCTCCCGGTTGTTTGCAGACTACATCCAGTCCATCGCCCCACGTTCCGTCAAGGTAAAAGTGACCCCGATGCATGGCGGCGAGGGATACGTCTGCCCCATCGACCTCCCTGCCTACAAGGCAGCCGAGAAAGGGTTTGCCAAGGCTTTCGGCAAGCAACCGCTGGCAGTGCGTCGGGGTGGAAGCATCCCCATCATTTCGGATTTCGAGCAGATTCTCGGTGTCAAGACCGTCCTGATGGGCTTCGGCTTGGAGAGCAACGCCATCCATTCGCCGAATGAAAACATCCCCTTGGACATCATCCGCAAGGGCATCGAAGCCGTCGTGGAATTCCACCGTCAAGGTTTCTGATGCTCTTCATTTTTCCACCCGTCAAACGGAGGCACAAGGACACGGAGCCGACAGGGGAGAGGTCTTTCCTTTCCCTGCCTTCCGCCCCTTCGTGCTTCCGTTTTTTTTTTAGCTGATGCTGAAGACTGCGTTTCCTCAACCGCCTCTTCTTCCTTTCATCTTAAGCCAAGCCTTCTGTCAAAAAGAAACCGATTCCTCTCATCCGCTTGACGAATTTATCCAAAAACACCTTTTGTGCTAACTCGCACTTTTCGGAAATCCGATAATCTGGAGACGAAACGTGAATGATTACAAACGGAATGTCTGAAAGAAGCCTTTGATTTTAGAAAACTATACATTTCATTTTCGGAATATAGACAAAACGTGCCCGGAACAATATTGTTTCGCGAGCCAAACAATATAGTTTGAGGCGTCAAACAATATAGTTTCACCTGCCAAACACTATTGTTTCGTGCTCGGAAGTCAAATCTTTGGAAAATGAAACGCAAAAACACCGGGTTTCACTCTCCAGAAGATGTGCCGTGTCAACAAATCGGAAGGTAATAAAAAGCATTGGTCAAGAGGGCTGGCGTATCCGGATGCAAACCTATCCAATTCCAATGTGTGATATGGATACCCTTTTCGTTGAATCCGTAGCAAAGTGTATTTTGCGAATCGCCTGAGAAGGGCCTTCGAATCCACCAAACTGTATTTTGGTGCGAGGAAGGGCACTGTGGAGGGCTTCGTTTGACATTTTGTCAGAAGGATAATTCGGGGTTGTACCTCTTTAAAGTTGGCTCAACCCCGACATTGTGAACGAATGTTCGTCGTGATTGACTATCTCAATAAAGCCTTTGAATGTGCATTTACTCGTATTTGGAGACGTGCAAATACTCGTATTTAGAGTGAATATTTCGAAATGTATTTGTGTAATTGGTTGTATATGAGTGTTTTCTGCTTATTTTTAAGGAGAGGTCTGTTATTGATAAAATCAACTCCTACATTATACCTCCTCTTCGAAGCTCATTTCACCTGTAATGAAATATATGAGGATATCTTTGCTCGTTTGTTGCAAAGTCTTTCCGATGGAAAGCTTTTGCAATGGAATGAATTGTAGCTGGACAAGACGATGGATTCCGTCAGTATCCACTCTTTGGCTGTCAAAAAGATTCAAACGTTCGGCTTTGGACTATTTGTGAGACAATTCCCGGATTTCATACACGAACTGATAATCAATTGCTTCAAGAATGCAATGAAATGATAGCCGGAACTTAAAAAACTGCATAAAATGTTTGTGCGTAATAAAACTATCTCTATATTTGCACCAAAGACAAAGGGGATTGTGAAATTCCCGAGAATAGAATAGTTTAGTTAAGTCTAGTTTAGTTTTTGTGTTGGAAAAGCATCGTAAACATCCGTTTTCGATGCTTTTTTTGTTCGCTTATGCCAAATAAATTCGTATTTTTGCCCCAAACAGCTATTAATTCAGCTTTCGCAAACCCAAGCTGCAGCGGACAGGCAGTCGGCAGACCGCCCTCGTCGGTGGGCTGGATGGGTGTAAGCGAAACTTAAATCATTGACAGACAAGAAAGATGAATATTTTAGAACTAAGCGAACAAGAGATTAACAGACGCAACAGTCTGAATGAGCTGAGAGCCATGGGCATCGAGCCTTATCCCGCCGCAGAATATGTGGTCAATGCCTACTCGACGGAAATCAAAGAGAACTTTGACGACAACGCCGAGCCGCGCAAGGTGTCCATCGCCGGACGTATGATGACCCGCCGCGTCATGGGAAAAGCTTCGTTCATCGAGTTGCAGGATTCCAAGGGCCGTATTCAAGTATACATCACCCGCGATGACATCTGTCCGGGTGAGAACAAGGATTTATATACTACCGTCTTCAAACGTCTGCTCGACCTGGGCGACTTCATCGGTATCGAGGGCTTCGTGTTCCGTACCCAGATGGGCGAAATCAGCGTGCATGCACAGAAGCTGACCGTCCTGTCGAAGAGCATCAAGCCTCTTCCCATCGTGAAGTACAAGGACGGGGTGGCTTATGACAAATTCGAAGACCCCGAGCTCCGTTACCGTCAGCGCTATGTGGACCTGGTGGTGAATGACGGCGTGAAGGACATCTTCCTGAAACGCAGCAAGGTGTTCAACTCCATGCGCGAATATTTCAACTCCAAGGGATATGTGGAGGTGGAGACACCCATCCTGCAATCCATCCCCGGTGGTGCGGCAGCCCGTCCGTTCATCACCCACCACAATGCACTCGACATACCTTTATATATGCGTATCGCCAGCGAGCTGTACCTGAAACGCCTCATCGTCGGTGGATTCGAAGGTGTGTATGAAATCGGCAAGAACTTCCGTAACGAAGGCATGGACCGTACACACAACCCCGAGTTCACCTGCATGGAGATTTATGTGGCATACAAGGACTACAACTGGATGATGGAGTTCACCGAGAAGATGATTGAGAAAATCTGTCTGGATGTCAACGGAACGACCGACGTGCAGGTGGGCGAAAACACCATCAGCTTCAAGGCTCCGTTCAAACGTGTCACCATGCTCGACTCCATCAAGGAGTTCACCGGCTATGACCTGACGGGCAAGACGGAGGATGAAATCCGCGAAATCTGCCTGAAGCTGAACATGGAAATCGACGACACCATGGGCAAGGGCAAGCTCATCGATGAAATCTTCGGCGAGTTCTGCGAGGGCAACTACATCCAGCCGACGTTCATCACCGACTATCCCATTGAGATGTCTCCGCTCACCAAGCGTCACCGGAACAACCCCGAGCTGACCGAGCGGTTCGAGCTGATGGTCAACGGAAAGGAACTCTGCAATGCCTATTCCGAGCTGAACGACCCCATCGACCAGCTGGAGCGCTTCGAGGAACAGATGCGTCTGAGTGAGAAGGGCGACGACGAGGCGATGATCATCGACCAGGATTTCGTACGTGCCCTGGAGTACGGCATGCCTCCGACTTCGGGCATGGGCATCGGTATGGACCGTCTCGTGATGCTGATGACCGGACAGAGCACCATCCAGGAAGTCCTCTTCTTCCCGCAGATGCGTCCGGAAAAGAAAGCCCCCAAAGACCCGGCTGCCAAGTACGTGGCACTCGGTGTGCCTGAAGAGTGGGTACCGTTGATCCAGAAGGCCGGCTACAACCTCGTTGCCGACATGAAGGATGTCAATCCGCAGAAGCTCCACCAGGACATTTGCGGCATCAACAAGAAATTCAAACTCAATCTCACCAACCCGTCCGTCGACAACGTGGCAGAGTGGATTGGCAAGATTGAATAACGATAGAGAAATGTCAGAACTTCCAACCGGTAAAATAGCAATCATTGGCGGGGGCAGCTGGGCTACGGCGCTCGCCAAGATTGTGCTCACCCATGAAGACTCCATCAACTGGTACATCCGACGTACCGACCAGATAGAGGACTTCAAGCGGCTGGGACACAATCCTTCGTACCTCACGGGGGTGCATTTTGACGTGAGTCACATCCAGTTTTCATCGGACATCAACAAGGTCACGCGCGAGTCGGACATCCTCATCTTCGTCACGCCGTCACCCTACCTGAAGGCTCAGCTGAAGAAACTGAAGACCAAGCTCGCCAACAAGTTCGTGGTCATTGCCATCAAAGGCATCGTGCCCGACGAGAACATGATCATCTCCACCTATTTCAACCGGGTGCTCGACGTACCGATGGAAAACATCGCCGTCGTGTCCGGTCCGTGTCATGCCGAGGAGGTGGCACTCGAACGTCTGTCTTATCTCACCATCGGCTGTCGGGACGAAGAGAAAGCGGAGCTGTTTGCCAAGAAGTTGAACACATTCTACATCAAGACTTCCGTCAGCAACGACGTCGACGGCATCGAGTATGCGTCCGTCCTGAAGAATGTCTATGCCATCGCTGCCGGCATCTGCACGGGGCTGAAATACGGCGACAACTTCCAGGCGGTCCTGCTGTCGAATGCCATTCAGGAGATGGAACGTTTCCTGTCGGTCATCCACCCCATCCCGCGTGACATTGACAAGTCGGTCTATCTGGGCGACCTGCTCGTCACCGGCTATTCCAACTTCAGCCGGAACCGGGTCTTCGGTACGATGATCGGACGGGGATACTCCGTCAAGACCGCCCAGATTGAAATGGCAATGGTGGCTGAAGGATACTACGGGACAAAGTGCATGAAGGAAATCAACGAACACTTCCATGTCAATACGCCCATCTTGGACGCGGTCTACAACATTCTCTACAAGCGCGTCCCCCCGATGACGGAAATCAAACTCTTAACCGATTCGTTTAGATAAAAACATTTATAGTATGAAGAACATCTGCTTAAACATCGACAAAGTGGCGAAGTTCGTCTCCAAGGAGGGAATTGCCGCTTACGAGCCTCAGGTGAAAGCCGCCATGAAGACGCTCGAAGAAGGAACAGGACTGGGTAACGATTTCTTGGGATGGCTCCACCTTCCGTCGACCATCAGCAAAGAGCACCTTGACGACCTGAAAGCTACGGCACAAGTGCTTCGCGAGAACTGCGAAGTGGTGATTGTGGCAGGCATCGGCGGCAGCTACTTGGGAGCCCGCGCTGTCAATGAAGCTCTCTCCAACAGCTTCCAGTGGTTGCAGACCAACCACAACGGTCCGGTGATGATTCATGCCGGGCACAACATCAGCGAAGACTATTTGTACGAACTGACCGAATACTTGAAGGATAAGAAGTTCGGTATCATCAATATCTCCAAGTCGGGAACGACTACCGAGACGGCTCTGGCATTCCGTCTGCTGAAAGAGCAATGTGAACGCCAACGCGGCAAGGAGATGGCACGTAAGGTCATTGTTGCCATCACGGATGCCAAGAAGGGCGCCGCCCGCGTGACAGCCGACAAGGAAGGCTACAAGTCATTCATCATCCCCGACAACGTAGGCGGACGCTTCTCCGTACTGACTCCGGTGGGTCTGCTTCCCATCGCCACTGCCGGTTATGACATCGAAAAACTGGTGGAGGGAGCTGCCTCGATGGAGAAGCTGACTGCCTCTGACGTGCCTTTCATGGAGAACCCGTCGGCTGTGTATGCAGCAGTGCGCAATGCCCTGTATGCACAGAATGGCAAGAAGATTGAAATCCTCGTCAACTACCATCCGAAGTTGCACTATGTCAGCGAATGGTGGAAGCAGCTTTACGGCGAGTCGGAAGGCAAGGACCACAAAGGAATCTTCCCCGCAGCCGTGGACTTCTCGACCGACCTTCACTCCATGGGCCAATGGATTCAGGAAGGTGAGCGCATCATCTTCGAAACGGTCATCTCCGTCGAGCAACCGGCATGCCATCTCGAAATCCCGAGCGACGCCGAGAACCTGGACGGCCTGAACTTCCTCGCCGGCAAACGGGTCGATGAAGTGAACAAGATGGCTGAGCTGGGTACACAGCTTGCACACGTGGATGGTGGAGTGCCCAACATGCGCGTTGCCGTTCCCGAGCTGAACGAGTTCTACCTGGGACAACTCATCTACTTCTTCGAGAAGGCTTGCGGTATCAGTGGCTACATCCTGGGTGTCAATCCGTTCAACCAGCCGGGTGTGGAAGCCTACAAGAAGAACATGTTCGCCCTGCTCAACAAGCCGGGTTACGAAGAAGAGTCAAAGGCCATCCGTGCCCGTCTCTGATGCTTCCGGCTGCCTCGTCGGCGGTCTGTAATAGCTAAAGAATATTCCATAAGTCGTTAATTCGTGTATTTGTTATGCCGGATTAACGACTTATTTTGTAACTTCGGGCTCAAATCAAACGAGTGCAGATTCATGAAAAAGCTATGTTACTTGCTCCTGCTGTTGCTGGCAGGCATCCTCACCACACAGGCAGCCCAGCCGCCCCGCAAGAAGGTGGCAGTTGTCCTGAGCGGAGGGGGAGCCAAGGGAGTGGCACATATCGGCGCGCTGAAGGTCATCGAGGAGGCAGGAATCCCCATCGACTATGTGGTCGGCACCAGCATGGGGTCCATCATCGGCGGACTGTATGCCATCGGCTATACACCGGCT
Source organism: Mediterranea sp. ET5 (assembly GCF_023337025.1). Taxonomy (NCBI): domain Bacteria; kingdom Pseudomonadati; phylum Bacteroidota; class Bacteroidia; order Bacteroidales; family Bacteroidaceae; genus Mediterranea; species Mediterranea sp. ET5. Next base: position 69,614 of record NZ_JAMBLN010000013.1, read on the forward strand.
CAGATGGACAGCCTCGTGCGGATGCAGGACTGGAGCTTCATCCTCTCCGACGCCGTGAACCGCAATGAAGAACTGCTCATCAAGAAACAACGCTCTGAACAGTATACACTCACCGTTCCCTTCAAGAACAAGCCCAAGGACGCGCTCAAGGGAGGCATCATCTCCGGACGCAACATTGCCCGTCTCTTCTCCGAACTGACGGTGGGCTATCACGACTCCATCGACTTCAACAAACTTCCTGTCCCGTTTGCCTGCGTCGCCGAAGACCTTGTCGACGGCAAGGAGTATGTGTTCCACAGCGGCAAGCTTGCCCTTGCCATGCGCTCCAGCATGTCCATTCCCGGCGTGTTCGAGCCGGTGAAATGGAAAGGAATGGTGCTGGTCGACGGCGGCATGATCAACAACTATCCGGTGGACGTTGCCAGACAGATGGGTGCCGACATCATCATCGGTGTCGATGTGCAAGAAGGGCTGGTCGGTGCCGACAAGCTCAACACACTGGCCGACATCACGGGGCAAATCATCAACCTGATGGGGGTGGAGAAGTACAATGAGAACGTACAGAACAGCGATGTCCACATCCATGTCAACGTGAAAGGCTATTCGTCTGCCAGCTTCAACGAGCAGGCCATACAGGTGCTTCTGGAGCGGGGCGAACTGGCAGCACGGCGCAACTGGGAGAGCCTCCTCGACTTGAAACGCCAGATTGGCATCGCACCGAACTTCGTGCCCAAACCGCATGGTCCCTTCGTCAGCCGTTCACGACGGGCACAGGAGAAGATTGATGTGGTCTCCGAAATAGACCCGGGCGAAATGCCTGAGAACACCATCAGTGTGGGTGTCCACTTCGACAATGAGTCACAGGCGGCACTGATACTGAATACGAACGTCAGCCTGAACAAGAAAAAGACCCACCAGGCATCGCTCACCGTACGTCTCGGTCAGCAGATGTCCGGACGGCTCGACTATACGGCCCATCCGTTTGACCCGAAATGGTACGTCACCCTCAGCTATCAGCTGGATGACAATGATATGGACCTCTATAACGACGGGAGTCAGTTCAGCACCTACTCTTACCTGCACCACCTTTCCCAGGTCAACATCTCGCGCAGCTGGAACAGCATCCGCTGTTCGTTGGGCGGACGTTATGAGTACTTCAACTACAAGCACGTCCTGTTGCCTTCCGGTTTTGACGACGGTACGCTCGACTTGCAGAACCAGCATCTCATCACCTATTACGGGCACATGCAGTTTGACAGCTTCAACCGCCGGACCTACCCGACCAAGGGAATCAAATGGAATGTCCTCGCTGAAATCTATACGACCAACGGCGTCAACTTCGACGAGGGGCGTCTGTGTCCCGTCATCAGTGCCTTCTGGGAGGGAGCTTTCCGGGTGCGCAACCGTTTCACCATCCTGCCATGGATTGGCGGACGTGCCATCCTGAACCGGACCTACAGCTTTGCCATTGCCAACATGATGGGAGGTAACAATCCCGGGCGCTATGTCCCGCAGCAACTTCCCTTTGTCGGTGTCGACTACATGCAGCTGGCCGGTTCCAAGCTTTTCACTGCCGGCATCCGTTTCCGTCAGCGTATGGGCTCGAACCACTATGTCACCCTGACGGGAAATACCGGTGTACAAAACGACGAATGGCAACACCTGTTCCGCGGGATGATGTGGGGAGGCGGCCTTTCCTATGGCTACGACACCTTCCTGGGGCCGATTGAGATTACCTTCAACTATTCCAATGTCACCCATAAAGTGGGTACGTACGTCAGCCTGGGGTATGAGTTCTAATGAGAATAATCACTTGACATTATGTATACAAACGCTATCGAGAACTATCTGAAACAACATTCCTACCATCACATCCATCTGAAAGCCGTCCTCTTCGACATGGACGGTGTCCTGTTCAACTCCATGCCCAACCATGCCCGTGCGTGGAACGAGGCGATGAAACACTACGGGATGCATCTCTCCTGTGAGGAAGCCTACCTGCATGAAGGACGGACCGGTGCATCCACCATCAACATCGTCAGCCAACGCGAACGGGGACACGATGCCACACCGGAAGAAATCGAACGCATCTATCATACCAAAACCGAAATCTTCAATTCATATCCCAAGGCTGAACGCATGCCGGGAGCCTGGGAAGCCATCCGCCAGATGAAGGCCGACGGACTGACCATCATGGTTGTTACCGGTTCCGGGCAGGCTTCTCTGCTGGAGCGTCTCAACCGGAACTTCCCCGACACCTTCCGTCAGGAACTCATGGTGACCGCATACGATGTAAAACATGGAAAGCCCAGTCCCGAACCCTATCTGATGGCTTTAGAGAAGGCGAGACTTCATCCCAATGAAGCGATTGTCGTGGAAAATGCTCCGATGGGGGTGCATGCCGGGGTTGCAGCGGGCATCTTTACGGTTGCCGTGAATACCGGTCCGCTCCCTGACCAAGTTTTGCTTGACGAGGGGGCGAATCTGTTACTTCCTTCCATGCTGGCACTCAGCGAACAGTGGGAGGAACTTTATAAAGAGCTGGGGGAAGAATAAGGTGGAAGTCCAGGGCTTACTGAATGACATGGCAGAATAAAAAATGCGCCCGTGTAACGTATGTGACATTTTTCCCGGGAGCTGTATCCTATCTTTGCCTTCGTAATTAACCAAAGGAAAGGAAAAAGGATATGGATTATACACAGAAAAGCGTAGGACAAATCGTTGCCGCCGACTTTGCGACGGCTGAAGTATTCCGTCGTTTCGGCATCGACTTCTGCTGTCACGGCGAAGTGAAGTTCACGGAAGCCTGTCGGGCAGCCGGGGTATCACCCGAAGACGTAATCAAAGCTCTCGAAGCAGGTGAAGGCGGTAGTTGTGGTTGCGGAAGCGCCGCGCCAAACTTCAATGCCTGGCCGCTTGACCTGCTGATTGACTATGTGCTGAAAATTCATCACCGTACCATCCGTCGGGAGGGTCCGCAGACGCTTGATCTCCTCGACAAGGTGGTGAAGGCACACGGTGACCGTCACCCGGAACTGCATGAAGTGCGTGCACTCTTTGCCGAATCACTTGGTGAACTGGATGCCCATCTGGGTAAGGAAGAAGAAGTGTTGTTCCCCTATGTGCTCGAACTGTTCGAGGCTTCCGAAGCAGGACACCGTCAGGCTCCGATGCACTGCGGAACGGTGGCAAACCCCATCCGTGTGATGAAGATGGAACATGAGGGCGAAGGTGTGCGTCACGCACGCATTGCCGAACTGACCAACAACTATACTGCACCTGAAGATGCCTGCGGAAGCTATCGGCTGGTGCTGGAACGTCTGCGTGACTTTGAACAGGCACTTCACGAACACATTCATATAGAAAACAATATCATCTTCCCCCGCAGTGTCGAACTGGAGGCACGCTGCGTGGCTTGGTGAAGATGAATGCTTGGGTTAGAGATGTAAATTGGGCAGCGCGTCGGGGTAAAAGCCGACGCGCTGTGTTTGTATCCGGGGACTGGAGGCACGTGCCTTTGGCGTGGTAGACATGTGCCCTGTGTCAATCAGGAGCCTGCCTTTGACAGACCTAAGTATAATACTTAGGGGGTCAAAGTATAATACTTAGGTAGGCTAAGTATAATACTTTGGTCTATCTATCCCTGGTATGTATCACGTCTATCACGGGTAAGTATCGCGTTTATCACAGGTAAGTCAGTAATCCCCGTCGGTAACTGTTGATGAAAAAGAACGACAGACGGAAGGTGAGATGCTTGTGATTGCAGGGCAATATCCGTATATTTGTCGCACATTTTAACTCCAATCAATCTCTTCGGATTCTGATGCTATCGGGGTCTGAAGAAGGAAAGCTCCGCATGTGCCCGTTAACTTGCCAACCGAACCGTGAGCATGCGGGAGCCGACTAATGAATTAATAAACATTTATGATGTACATGAAGAAATGGCTATTGTGCGCCCTCTTGTTGGGCAGTGGGTTGAATTTCCCCGTACAGGTGCAGGCGTATGAGGCGCCCCGGCGTCCTGAGTATGTAATTGTGGCTTCCTACCGTGTGTCAAATGACCCGGAGTGGAGAGACGTCATCGAGGCTTTGAAAAAGAAACACAAGGGGGCGGAAGTCTGCTATTACAAAGAGTCGCCCCGTGAGGCTCTGGGCAACTTGCGCTGGTACAATCCGCGCTACGTGGCAGTGGTGGAGAAACCCGAACAGATCGGGCGTGACTTTGTGGTCGACCTCAACCGCATGAGCCGGGAAGTGGACGATGACATCTATGCTGACTTCCTGTGTGGCATTATTACGGGATATGACGCACAGGCGGCGTTACGTCTGGTGAACGATACGGAAGAGCCGAAAGTGCTCCGGACAGCACTGAGCACGGTGAGTGTATTGGGCGACGGACATTGGTTCGACAGCTTTGCTTATATTTCTGATGCGCGTCCCGGTCTGGTGGGTGAGCGTGAGAAGGGACAGACGAAGCTCACCGAGACCCTGGTAACCGACAGCATCGATAACCGCATGTTCCGCGACATGATACGCAAGGCGCAGGAGTCCGGCAAGCAACTCCGTCTGCCGAAAGACTTCTCGGTGAGCAAGCCGAACTTGCTGAAGCGGTTCTGCGACTACTATGCAAAGTATGACCCCGATGTGATTATCACGGCATCGCATGCCACGGAGAAGAATCTGGAGATGCCTTTCTCCAGCGGTAACCTGATGTGTCGTGACGGCAAGCTCTATGCCGACTTTCCCGATGCACCGACGGACCTCACGGAGTCGGGCAAGACACGTGTTTATCTTCCGGTAGGTAACTGCCTCATGGGTAACATCGACAATACGAAGAACAGCATGGCGGTCGCCTTCATGAACAGTGCACACGTGGGTATGCTTGCCGGAGGTTATGTCGTGGAAACCTGGTACGGACGGAACGGGTGGGGCGGCTTGTGCTACTTCATGAACAATCCCGGACGTTATACTATTCCGGAGGCGTTCTACCTCAACCAGCAGGACATGATGTTCCAGCTCCGTCAGATGGCTCCCGACTTGGTGAACAAACCGTTCCCCTTTGCCGGCGATGACCCGATGCATGTGGAGCGTGAATATGCGGCAGTGGCAAAGATGAACGGTGGAAAGATTACGACCGATGCCTTCGGGTTCTTCTATGACCGTGATGTCGTGGCACTCTATGGCGACCCTGCCTGGGACGTCCGTCTGGCAGAACAACCCAATCCGAACGACTATGAAGTGAGTTGCAAGGTGAAGTCCGAGGAGTGTGTGGTGACCATCAAGACCGGTCCCAACTACAGCGAAGAGCGTCTGCGTGGTTCGGATTTCCGTTCACAGCACGTAGGCGAACTGCCTTTCAGCTTCTTCTTCCCGAAACGTCTGCGCAATCCGCGTCTGGCTGAAGGTCAGAACTGGCAGGCGGCAGTCGACGAGAATTTCCTTCTGGTCTATAAGCCCGGCTTCGAACCGAACAAGAAATACACGATTGTGTTGACTACGGATCCTGTACGTTGATACCGGTCCGTGGTTCATCTGATTTGAAAGGCTGTCTCTTTCCGCAGCACACACAAAAAAACTCCCCGATGCGCGTTGCACCGGGGAGTTTTTTTGTGTACTATGTGCGTTCCGGAATCGGTTAGAAGAACCGGTAACGGAGGTCTTTCACGTCAGCTTTCTGATAGAGGTCGTTGATGAAGCGGCTTGCCATGTTCTGGTTCATGGTTGCCAGTGAGTTGGCTTCGCTCTTCTCGTCATAGGTCTCTTCCAGCTTGGTCTTGTTGTAGGGTTGGAAGATGTAGACACCGCCATTGCCCTTCACCGGTTTGCTGAGCTGACCTACAGCCACTTTGGCAGCAGCTGCGCCCAAGGTCGGTTCGTTGCTGCGTGTGATGGATACGAATGCCGGAGCAGCGAACGATACGTGTTTCACAGAGTCGGTGCGGATGTCGGCGATAGCCTTGGCTTCATCAAAGGTCTTTACGGACGCCAGTTTCGCGGTGAGTTGCTCCGCCTTCTTGTCGCGCATGATTTCAGCACGCAGCTCGCCCTGTACCTGTGACACGGGGAGGTAGCCTGCCTTGTTCACACCGGAGAGTGCAACGACCATGAGGTGTTCGTTCTCACGTCCGCAGTTGTACAGCGGGGAAACAGAGTGCTTGTCGGCATCGAATACCCAGCGCAGTGCTTCCGTACTTCCCGGAACACCGCCTACGACATGTTCATCGCTTCTGAAGCCTTCACGGCTCAACAGACGGTAGCCATTGTCTTCGGCATTCTTCACGAAGTCATCGTAATCCTGGTTGCCGGCAAGGAACTGGTTGATTTTGTTGTAAGCCTCGTTGTAGGTCTCGTTGCTGAACTTCACGGGAACTTTCACGACAGCCACCTTGTATTTGTCAGTCATGGCTTTGCGGTTGACCACCTGAACTACGGCGTTGAACTGTCCGAGGTCGATGTTCTCCACTCCATTTACGCCGAGTGTGTTCAGGGCATTGATGAGTTTGGTCGTGTTGAGGTCGAGCATCTGTCCTTCATACATCTGCGAGCTGATCCATTGCGATTCGCCGGTCTGGTTGTACTTCTTGGCGAGTTCTGCAAAGTCTGCACCGTTCTTCAGCGCGGTCGTGATGCTGTCAGCCAACTTCTTGGTGGCATCGATGGTAGCACCCACAACTTGCAGCTGGCGGAACTCCACAGAGTCGGGAGCAGCCTGCTTGCTGAGGATTTTGAAGGTATTGTAGGAGTCGTCCGTCTGGCTGTAGTAGGGACCATAGACTTCACCGACCGATGCGGAATCCAGGCGGTTGGCAACGTCGGTGGGGAATGCACGCTTGCTCAGAAGCACGTCCGTGAAAGGAACCGTTGACTTCGAGGAACGTACGATGGAAGAATATTCGTTGGCAGCGGCTTTTGCCAGTTCGTTGCTGCTTTCGGTCACTTCAGCTTCCGTAGCCTTGCGGTCGCTCTCGCTCGGAGTAACCACGTAGTCGATGTACTGGATGTTGCGGGTCTCGGCGAGGTTTCTGAACTGCTCCTTCTTCTGGTTATACAACTCCTTGATTTCAGAGTCAGAGATGTTGATGGTCGAGTCAGCAATCGAAGAGTAGGGGAGGATGGCAAGCTGGAGGTCCGTCTCATTGACACGTCCGTCGAACGACATTTGTGCCGAAACAGGGTTGGAGATGAGGGACTTCATGACCAGTGCCTGGTATTTGCTGACGAGCAGGCTCTGCTTCAGGTTCTTCTCGACGAAGTTCATGATGAGTGACACCTGTTCGGGATTGCCTTGTGTGGCAAAAGCCTCCATGATGCCTTTGTCGAACATGCCGGTCTGCGGGTTGACGAACGGGGTGCTGTTGAGCAAGGGGCTGGTACCGTCCTGAAGCATCTGCTTGATTTCATCATCGGTAACGGTCAGACCCAGTTTGTCGGCTTCCGTTTCGATGAGTTTGTAGGTCACGTAGGATTGCCATACCCCGTCGCGTATCTGGGTCAGCGCGTCGTCTGAGATATGGTTGTTTGTCAAGAGTTCTTGTACGCGGGTGTACTCTTCCACCATGTCCTGAAACTCTTGTGCGGAGATTTTCTCTCCGTCTACCACACCGGCATCACGCTGATTCTGGTGCGGCTGGAAAATCTTCCAAGCATCTCCGGCAATGAAGGCGAAGAGTGCAAGGCCGATGACAATGACCAACAGGGGTCCTTTGCTTCTGATCTTTTGTAATGTTGCCATTTGCTTTTATTTTATTGTTTATTATTCATTTGCTTCCGTTCAATGGTCGGACGAACCTTTTCCCCGTACGGCATGACGAGGGGCACACCCCGGGTTTAAGGTTGTTAATTTAGCGCACGAAGATACAAAAAAGGACGATACATAGCCATCAAATACGTAAAAAATTGTGCTACTCAACGACTTTCAGGCGTACCAGTTCGATTTTGGTTGTTGTCCGCTTGATGATTTTGAACTGATACTTCCCGACGTTGACCGTTTCGTTGAGCTTGGGGAAGCTTTGGTAGACGTGGAGTATCAGTCCGCCGATGGTGAGATAGTCTTCATCCTCAGGCAGGGAAAGCTCGAACATCTCGTTGACTTTCTCAATCTCCAGGCGTGCCGAGAGGATGTATTCCTGCTCGTTGAGCTGCTTGGCGATGTAGGAAGTCGTGTCGTGTTCGTCCTCGATGTCTCCGAAGATTTCTTCCACCAGGTCCTCCAGGGAGACGATGCCCGATGTGCCTCCGAACTCGTCGACTACCACTGCCAGGCTCTTTTTCTGCTGCATGAAGATTTCCATCAGCTTCTGGGCTGCCATGGTCTCGGGGACGATGGGAACCTGCCGGACGTGGGAGGTCCAGTCCTCGGGATGACGGAACAGTTCCGACGAATGGATGTAACCCACGATGTTGTCGATGTTCCCCTGGTAGACAATTAGTTTCGAGTGTCCCGACTCGATGAAGTGCAGCTTGAGGTCGTCGAGACTTGTCGAGGTGTCGACTGCCTGTATCTCCGTGCGGGGGACGATGCAGTCGCGTATCTTGATGTTCGAGAAGTCGAGTGCATTCTGGAAGATGCGCACTTCCGGGTCCAGATTCTCTTCATCTTCGTTCGCCGGAAGGCTTGACTGGATGAAATAGTCGAGGTCGGTCTTGCCCAGTGCGTTGCGGGTTGCCGTCCGGTCAATGCGGTTACCTGTCAGCCGGAGCAGTCCGCGTCCGAGCAGCGACAGTACCTTGGCTAGGGGATAGAGCACCACGTAGAGCAGGAACATCGGAAGGGCGAAGACGGTCATGGTCCGGTTGGGGTTGATGCGGAACACTGTCTTGGGAAGGAACTCCCCGGTGATGAGCATGACACATGCCGCTATCACGATTTCGATGAGCAGGAGGATACCGGGATATGCCGTGACCGTCGCCGGCAGCCAGCTTTCGACAGCTTGTGCCACAAGGATGCCGTAGACGACCAGCGAGAGGTTGTAGCCGGTGAGCAGTGCCGTGACGAAGTCGTCAGGGTGACGGTAGTACAAGGCAAGCAGCTTGCTGATGAGGCCCTGTCTGTGTGTGTCGAGCTGAAAGCGCATCTTGCTGGCCGAGGCGAACGCCGTCTCTACGCCGGAAAAGAATGCCGCGAACACCATTGCCGTCAGGATATGGAGATAGATGGTATACATGAGCGGTCAGGAATGGATGGAGTCTGTGCGCACCGAGTCTTGCGGAGCGTCTTCCACGGGGAAGATACCGGCGGTGTTGTGGATGATGTAGTCGGTGAACTGCTGGTTGGAAGTGAAGCCGTAGCCCGTCAGGATTTTGTCTATCTGCTGGATACGGATGAAGCGGTCGGAGTAGACCTGCTCCTTCGCCTGGTCCCAGAACAGCTGTTCGGTGTTGAACTTCTCGCCTTTGATGTTCATGATGTCCACATGTCCGCGCAGGTCCCACAGCTTGAGCTTGTCGTAATAGTAGGCGGTGTCTGCCTTTACCTTGGCATCGATGCGCATCAGGTTGTCATATTTCTCCAGGTAGACACCCTTCTCGAACGCCCATTTGCTGGTGTCGAGCCTGTCGTACACATCCCATTGCTCGGCAATGATTTTGTATCGGATGACGCCGGAGTCTGAGATGAGGGTCGAAACGCCTGTGCTGGTCATCATCGGACGCACGATGGAGTCGTTGACGGCGGGAGCCAGTGCCTTCTCGCCGTTGGAGCATGCCGCAAAAAAACAGGCGGCGAGCACGAGGCCTGCCACCAGGGAGAGTCCGCTATTTAAAAGGGTGCTATGTGTCGTTTTCGTCATAATCATTGATTGGGAACGTCGGGGAGAGAAGGTCAGGGATGCAGGGTGACTCCGGTCGTCTGTACGATGGGTTCATAATCATCCACACCGCCGGCGCGGAATGTCTCGTTCACACGTGCTAGTGTCTCGTCCCATATCGGACGGTTGATGTCGCATGCGATGGCAGAACTCTCCCGGATGAGCTTTACAGCTTTATGATAATCGTTGATGAAAGTCGGTTTGAACGTCGGGTTGTTCCGGAGGATTTTCAGGTTGACATCCATCCATGTCAGCAGCAGGTAGCACGAGGGGGTGTCCTCCACACTTGCCACAGCCTCCTGTACCAGCCGGTAAGCCGTCTGCAGGTCGAGGGCGTCGCCCGCATAGTTGGCATAGTCATAGGCTTTGGCTGCCAGCAGATGGTCTTTGCGCACGGTGGTCCGCACGAAGTGTTGCAATTGGTCCCGGTATACGACACCCTGGTCGTAGAGGTGCATGAGTTCTTCCAGATACAGGCTGTGACGTTTGGTGTTCCGTTCGTTCCGGAGCAGTTCATGCAGGATTTTCACCCCGTCGCTGTAGAGGCAGGCTTGCGAACTGGGAGAGAGTGTGAATGCCTCCTTCCACGGCGTATAGGCCTTCCGGTATTCACCCTTGCGCACATGTTCCCTCATGATGCCCACGTTGAGAAGGCACTTGATGCTGTCTTTGCCATGACCGAACCGCGAACTTCCGCCGGTGTTCTGTTGGGCGAAAGCCGGGAGGACCAGGAGCGACAGCAACAAACCGAGGGTGATGAGCGCCGTGCGTCGCATAGTGTTCTCTGTGTTTTATTGTACGAGCATCTTGCGGAACCAGTCTTCGTTGAAGGTGAATCCTATGTTGATGCGCAGGTAGTTTTCCTTGATAAGGCTGCTGCCTTTCGGGCTGACGTTGATGTATTGTGCCGTGATGGACAGCAACGAGCGGTTGTTGTAGTGGTTCATGATGGGGATTGCCACACCGCCTTCCACACCGAACTCGCGCATGTCGGAGTTCTTCACCTGGATGTAGGGGGTGGAGTAGTAGGCTCCCACACGGTAACGCAAACGCTGGAAGAAGCCTCGTCCCACAGGGTTGGGCACATATTCCGCTCCGACAGAGATGTGCGAGAGGTTGTTGAACTTCCACTGTTCGTAGTCGTTCTCGCTGTTCCCGGTATCGAACTCGCTGTTTTGCTGGGTCTGGAAGTGGGGGAACTTCACACCGCTCCACTGTTGCAGGCTGTAGTCGGCGCCGATGGTCAGTCGGTTGTCATAGACATAGGTCAGACCCACACCGATTTTCTGCGGCAGTTCGAACGCGCTGCCGATGGTGTCGATGTGTTGCTGCATCACCGTCGACGAGCTGGTCATCTGCTGTATCTTGTAGGCACTGCTGCCTATTTCGTGTCCCAACGAATAGGTGGCGCCCAGCGTGAGGGCATGTTTCTCCTTCAGGTTGAACGAGTACTGTACACCGAAGTCCAGCTTGTAGCTGTTGATGTCTGCCTGGTAGTTGCGGACGTTGCTCCATGCCGAGCTGTTGCTGTAGGTGTTGGTGATGGTGTGCGTGTAGTCTCCGTAGAGGTAGGAGAAGTTGGCACCGATGGAGAAGTTCTTGAACAGCTCCACGCCGACACCGATGAATGCCTGATGCAGTCCGCCGTCGCCCGAGAAACTCTCGTAGGAGGTCGTGCTCGTGCCGGTCTGTCCACCGTCGGTGTTGGGCACCTCACGTCCGTCGCTGCTGAAGCTGTAGTTGATGTTTGAGAAAGGGAGAAGCCCCACGGTGATTCCGATGTGCTTGCGCAGGCGGAATTGCAGGGCGATGTAGTCGAGGCTGGAGTTCTTGGCATTCATGCTGAGGTCGCCGTTGCTGAAGTTGGCGTTTTGCAGACTGATGCCGGCATCAAACAGGAATGTGATGGAGTCGATGGCAGAATAGGATGCCGGATTTCCCACGTTGATGAGTTTGTTTCGCAGACCGTAGGATATGCCTCCCATACCGCGGTTGGCTGTGGTACTCTGGTCAGAGAGTAGTCCGAAACCGTATCGCGTATAAGGTGAGTTTACTCCGTTTTGCGCCAGGGCAACGCCTCCTATCATCAAGAACAACAGCGCAAAGATTATCTTTTCACATCTTATCATTGTAGTCTAGTATTCTGTTTAAGCCTTTTAGAACTAAAAATTTATCTGCAAAGATGATATTTTTTAGGTTTGTATCAAAAGAAAATTCATCGCCTCCGGTTAAAAAAACCAAAAGGTCAGGATATTTCTTCTGCATCTGCAGGATGTATCCCGTAATCTCCAGTTCAATGCCGTGTATGACTCCGGCACGGATGGCAGTCTCGGTGCTGTAGCCGAATTCGGGGATGTCGCCGTCGGGGTTGATGACCGGCAGTTTGTCGCAATAGGCACTCAGCGCCTTGATGCGTGTATATTTTCCCAGCGAGATGTTGCCGCCGTGATAGCATCCGTTGTGGTCGATGAATTCATACGTCAGTGCGGTGCCGGCATCCACCACGAGTATGTCTCTTCCGGGAAAGCGAGTGTATGCACCGACGACGGCTGCGATGCGGTCTGAACCGAGCGTCTTGGGTGTCCGGTAGAGGTTGGTGATGGGCAGGGGAGTCTTGTAGTCCAGCTTGAGGAGGGGAAAATCCAGTCGTTTGAGTTGTGAGCTGATGATGTCGTTCATGTGTATGACCGACGAGAGGATTCCTTTGCGGATGGCATATCGCTCACAGATATTGTCCAGCTTTTCAAGCGCATGGTTGGTGTCGTAGACCATGTCTATCATCTCGTTTTGATGAAAGACAGCCAGCTTGGCAGCAGAGTTTCCTATATCTATAATAAGGTTCACGTTTATTTTCTCATTTCTTGATTTGAGGCTGCAAAGTAATAGAAAATCTATGGGAGTGTGAAGAAATGGCCGTTTTTTTCTACATCCCGTCTGCAATAATTTCGTCATTTTTTCGTGCTGTCAACTTCGAGTGTGGTGTATTTACGGAGAGTTAGCTTGTACCTTTTCATCCCAATCGTGTATTGGGGCAGATTTTGTGCATAGGGTGTGCCGGGGTATGTTTACAGCCCAAATTGGGCATGAGGACGCATAAATACGAAAAGAATGAGATTTAATTTCTTTAATTTCTGCTTTCCCTAGATTACCAGAGAATTAAGAAGAAATCTTATCGGTAGTGAAGAATGTTCACCGCCGACAGAATTACCTTGTTTTTGTCCATAAGTTATCTCCATAGAGGCTCGGAATTCCAATTTACCGGAAAGCCCATTGCTGTTGGATCCACCTGTGGATAAGAGAGCAACAAGGACTTTAGCTTATTTTTGAAGTCCAATCCATATCCCATGGAATCAAGCCAATATGCAATACAGCAAGCTATAGCATATACTTTGTTTGCGTCGACGCCTTCTATATTCACCCACGCACCACGCAAAGAGGCATTTATTTGTGGCGCGTTAGAAAGATAGCGGTTCCAAAGTCGTGAGTGGTGCGCGCAATAATTTCTCAGAACGGTGACGCTACGCATCCAACTTTCTAACACCTCATGCTGTGGAAGATTGAACTGACGAGCAACACGCTTTTTTAACTTTTTGTTACTGAAATTGTAATAGAGTTTTGATAGTGTTCCGAACGATGCCAATTCGAGTGTTTTCCATGCAGGAGGAAAAATCGGTTTATTATAGTTGAGCCTATGCTCTTTAATAAAGTCTTCCTTGCTACGCTGAAGTTCTCTGTCTATGGAGTTCATATTCTCAATAAACTTATGTTCATCGTCAGCAAGGTTTGTATCAAAGAACCAAAACGGACCATGCTCCAAAGAAAACTCTTGTATGATCTTTGTGCGTAAGGCAATCTCTAATCGCTGGATTGCCTTGAACATCAAATCTCTCAACTCTATATCAAAGTTATAGAGAGCTACGGCATCTTCAAATCGGCTGGCAGGCTTGAATTGATGTGTTGTTTTGTCGGCCTCCATAGGACGAAGGTACTGAATGATACGAAAATAACTTACTTCCCCAAGGAATTTTGTGCCTTGAATGAATCAGTTATATGTAAGCCTCTACTTTTTAGTAGTTCTATTTGTTCCGAAATAGAAAGGGCCTGTTTAGTATATAATTTTAGTGTACCCATAAAAAGCAAAAGACCCGCCCTGGTTCGCTGTTCAAATGGGAAGCGTGGCGGATTCTGTTGCGACAAAGGTACGAATAACTATTGATGGTACAAACTTTCCAGGAAAAAAACGCATGAAAGCAAATTTCTTTAACCTGTTTATGTTTGACTACGGCATCGGACATTGATAAATAACAGATGCCTTATTTTACATGTCGTATTGACACATCAAATATGAGGTATCTTCATGCACTTTTATTCAAGCGTCCATTTAACAGTTCACAGATCTCTTTTCCTTTCATGGTCAGATTATAGGCAGGAAAGCTTTCGATTGAGCCAGCCACCTTGAGATTGAATGCCATTACACGCTGTACAAGACCGGGTGATGTCTTCAACTTATGCGTCAAGGGCTTTGCCTTATGGTCCACGGCTATCAGTTTTGTACTGTAAATTCTAATTAATCGGAAACGCTTCACATCAGCAAAATGGATCGTGTGATAAGTGCCCTTCAACTGACTGTAGAAATCCACTCTGTCTTCATGGATTATCAAAAGCGGAATATGGCGAATCCGGTTATAGAGTGTCTGGAGAAAGAGAAACAATCCGCCACCACCGAAGAATAGTATACCCAACCAACCGCCAAACACTTTCGTAACCCAACCTGCATGCATTTTTTGAATCGTCTGGTACCCACCTGCTGCAAGAGTAAAACAGAGGACGACCAAAAGCATGTTTTTCCACAAGCATTGATAAATCCGTATCTCCGTCATCTTCGTTTGCTCAGTTTCTATCATAAATGGTGATTTATTTTGGTCTCTGTTGTCGAGCTGTCACCCCGAGTCTGCAATATTACGAAGTATTTTTGAGAATTACTTACTACACTACAGTCAAGCGCAGACAAGTAGAGTCTGTTCTGTATACCTTAGGCAACCTCGACACAGCCCTTATTCCTCAAAAACTATCATTTACTTTTTCCTGTTGTCAGTTCATTGTCGAGGCTGTCCAGCACATAGCCGGAAGATTGATAGTACAATCCGCTTCGAGGGTCTAGCAGTCGCTCGAAAGTATCCGAATTGTATAACAGATTCATAGCAGCTTCCATCGTCATTCCACGGTCTTCCATCAGCAGGGTAAGCAGGTCGGATGTCATGTCTTCCTGCATCGATTCTATTTGTGGGCGGGTCAGTTTCATAGAGCGTTATCATAGCCGCCCTCCGTTATTTCTGCAAACCTTTGCGAGTGCGTCGATGCTGTCGTTGAAAGAATGTGTATGCAGGATATTGTAGAACTCCTCCAGATGCGCCAACCCCTTGAAGCGCACAAGGTAGTTGAGTGCCTGCTGCTGACTGATGCCAAAATGCGCGGAGAACTCCGACACCAAGGCTACGGTGTATTGCAACATGTTATACTTGTCTCTTGACATAGATGGCTGATGTTTAGTCTATTGCAAAAATAACCAGGAATTATCGAATCTCCAAATGTTTTACTTGGGAAATTGCAATCTGTATTCTTATGGAGATGAATGGACGCAAGTCTCGCTGTTCGGCAGCATGAGGATACACAATCGAGCAATCAAAACAATTGACTTTGTTTTACTATTATCCCGAACTCACGTCTGGGCTCCATATAGTATGAACC
Source organism: Mediterranea sp. ET5 (assembly GCF_023337025.1). NCBI lineage: Bacteria > Pseudomonadati > Bacteroidota > Bacteroidia > Bacteroidales > Bacteroidaceae > Mediterranea > Mediterranea sp. ET5. Next base: position 85,168 of record NZ_JAMBLN010000013.1, read on the forward strand.
ATTTGTTTTCTGGAGTGCTACGTGGAGAGGTTTGAAGGAGACGTGGCTAAAGGAAAGTCTGGAATTGCTTTTCCATGAAATGCTGTCCAATCTGAAGTGTCCATTTTTATCTGTAAGGGCAAACGGACTGTCGCCTCCCTCTATCCGTACGAAAACATGCTCGATGGCTGTTGAATCTGTCGAGTTCAGTACGATTCCTTCGACGACTTGTCCCATAGCCGGTGTGACGGTGAGGAAAAGCAAATAGATGATATGTGTTATGATTTTTCTCATTCTCTACTTTTTGACGTCTGCAAGGTATATATATTTATTTTATAAATCAATGATTTACGAATATATTTTCGATGATGGACGACAAACAGTTTTCGATGCCTGAAGCGATTGCAGGTCTTCCGGTTTTCTCCTGTCAATGGATGAAATGACAAAGTGTCAAAACGTCAAACGAATCGCCTGAGAATGCCCTTCGTTGCACCCGACGGCGAGTTTGTGCGTGAAAATGGCTTTCTCAAGCGATTTGCAAAATACACTTTGCTTGAAAATAGGGCTGTCGGATGTTGTTTTTGAGGTATTTGTGGTGCTTGGGAAGGTGTACTGTCAAAGCAGAGATGAATAAACTGTGCAAAATAATAGTTCTAAAAATGAAGCGTCCGCGCTTCTTCTGGAACGCAGATGTCTGGAATTTTTCTTTGCTGTTCTCTTTTCTTTACATCGACGGACGAAACAATATTGTTTCATCGGTCAAACAATATTGTTTCACGAGTCAAACACTTGTGTTTGGAAGCTCAAACAATATTGTTTCGCGCATGAAAAAGATGTGTTGGGGGTTAATAAATATGAAACGAATAGGCGTTGTAGGAGTTTCCTGTTAATCGGATTTAGCTTTTGCCCGCTGGAAGGAGGAGTTTTTCAAAAGTACGCGTTAGCTGAAAACGACGAATCGGGAAATTGTGTCAGGGAAACGGCTTGTTTGCCTATCAGATTGTCAATGGGTGAGGAGAGGGGTTGTTGCCTGTTCTGTCCCGATGGGGGCTGCCGTGTCTGTGCAGATACGCAAAACGAGTTTTACTATTAATCTTTTATCGTTACCTTTGTCTTCAAATAAAACGATAAACAAAGGCAAACTGCTTGTTCCCATCAAGGAAGAGCCAGGTAAGTGACACCCGTATGACAACAAAAGAAATAGACGAACAGTCTTTGACAAAGGCACATCGCCTTTTTGAATCAGGCGATATAAACACGATACCGGTTGGTACGACGGCAGGACTCCAGCAGATACACCGCTATCTGTTTGACGGTTTATATCCTTTTGCCGGCATTATCCGGGACAAGAATATTGCCAAAGGAGGTTTCCGCTTTGCCAATTCGCTCTATCTCAAGGCGGCTCTCGCGGCAGTAGAGAAGCTGCCCGAAGACACCTTTGAGCAGATTATCGGGAAATATGTCGAGATGAACGTATGTCATCCTTTCATGGAAGGCAACGGACGTTCCATGCGTATCTGGCTGGACATGATGCTGAAACGCTCACTCGGCAAAGTCGTCAACTGGCAGTATGTGGACAAGGACCAATATCTCTCGGCTATGGAGCGTTCTCCAATAAACGATCTCGAAATACGCTATCTGCTCTCGCAGAACCTGACTTCTGACACGGAGAACCGTGAAGTGATATTCCAGGGTATTGAGCAGAGCTATTATTATGAGGGGTATGAGAAGGAAAAATGAACTTTTAATGAGTAACTGTGTCGATGATGGTACGGTATTTCCTCCAAAACCCTTACCTTTGCACCGTCCATCCAAGAACCGGAAACCACAGAAATGAAAAAGCTATATATCCTCCTTGTCCTCCTGCTGGGGATGACACAGATGACACCGGTGCGTGCTGCCGAGGCAGACTCCGTGCGCATCAGCCTGATGACCTGCTCTCCCGGTAGTGAGATTTATGCCCTCTTCGGTCATACGGCAATCCGGGTGGAAGTGCCTTCCCGGAAGATTGACTGGGTATATAATTATGGTATGTTCAGCTTCAATACGCCCAACTTCATCCTGCGCTTCGTCACGGGAGAGACCGACTATCAGCTGGGCATCATCCCTTATCCTTATTTTGAGGCGGAATATGCCGGACGTGGGTCCTACGTCGTGCAGCAGGAACTGAATCTCCTGCCGGACGAGAAGGCGCGTCTGGTGGAAATACTGGAAACGAACTACCTCCCCGAGAACCGTACCTACCGTTACAACTATTTCTACGACAACTGCACCACCCGTGCCCGCGACAAGATTGAAGAGAGCATCCGTGGCAAGGTGGTCTATCCCGTGGCACGCGATGCCGCGACCTTCCGTCAGATTGTCCACCGTTTCACCGACGGACATGCGTGGGACGAGTTCGGCATCGACCTCTGTCTGGGGGCTGAAGCTGACCGCGCCATCGATACCCGTGCCCAGATGTTCGCCCCGTTTGTCATGATGGATGAGGCGGAAGGAGCCGTGATCCGTTCAGCGGACGGCAGCGAGCGTCGGTTGGTGAAGTCGACCGTCCGTGTGGTCGACCCTGAGCCACTTCAACCGGAAAAGGGATTCCCGTTGTCACCTCTTGCCTGCTCGCTGCTGGTGCTGGCACTGACGCTCGTCCTCTCATGGATGGAGTGGAAAAAGGGGGTGCGGCTGTGGCTGTTTGACGCGGTACTGTTCGCCTTCCAGGGGTTGGCAGGCTGCATCGTGGCGTTCCTGTTCTTCTTCTCACTGCACCCCACGGTGGGGTCGAACTGGTTGCTGGCCATCCTTAATCCCATTCCGCTGGTCTACCTGCCGTGGATGATTTATAAGTCCGTTAAGGGGCGAAAAGACCTCTATCACGTAGGAAATGCTGTTATATTAACACTTTTTATAGTGTTCTGGTGGCTTATACCCCAAAAAATAACGTTAGTAATCGTACCTTTGGCGCTGAGTTTGTTGGTACGTTCCGTGACACGACTCCTCGTAACAAGTAAGAAAGCATGAAAGGACGCATATTAACCTCACTAGTGGCGGCATTGGCGCTGGCAAGTTTGCAGGCGCAGACCCTCTCTTCGGCTCCGAAGTTGGTGGTCGGTATCACCATCGACCAGTTCCGTACGGACTACATGGAGGCGTTCTCTGCACTCTACGGCGAGAAGGGCTTCAAGCGTCTGCTCAAGGAGGGGCGTGTCTACACCAACGGCGGATACACTTTCAAGCCTGTCGACCGTTCGTCGGCTGTCGCAGCCATCTATTCCGGCACTACACCTTATTATAATGGCATCATTGCCAACAGCTGGCTGGACCGCGAAACCCTGCGTGTGATGGCATCGGTCGACGACAAGGACTTCATGGGCATGTACACCGCCGAGAACTCTTCGCCGCGCAAGCTGCTCTCTTCGACCATAGCCGATGAGCTGAAGGTTGCTACCCAGGGAAAAGCCCTGGTGTACGCCATCAGTCCTTTCCGCGATGCAGCCATTTTCGGCGCAGGACATGCCGGCGACGGTGCCTTCTGGATTAATGACGACACCGGGAAGTGGGCAGGCTCTACGTTCTATGGTTCGTTCCCGACATGGGTGATGTCCTACAACGACCGTCAGGCACTCGACTCGCGCATCTCCGGGCTGGACTGGGAGACGTTGCAGAACCGGGCGCTCTACACCTACTTCTCGCCCGAGCAGCCCCGCGGGTTCAAACATTCCTTTTCAGATTACAAGAAATATCGTCAGTTCAAGACCTCCGGTCTGGTCAATGAGGAAGTCAACCGCCTGGTGGAGCGTTGCCTGCAGAGCACGACCCTCGGCATGGACGATGTGCCCGACCTCCTCTCGGTGACCTACTATGCCGGGAACTATGAACACAAGTCGACCACGGAATATCCCGTGGAGATTCAGGACACGTACGTCCGTCTCGACCGTGAGATAGGCAACCTCATCGACATGGTCGACAAGCGGGTGGGGCTGCGCAACGCCCTCTTCTTCATCACTTCGACGGGGTACAACGACCCCGAGAAGATGGACCTGGCTGCCTATCGCATCCCTACGGGCGACTTCTATATGGACCGTTGCACCGCCCTGCTCAACATGTACCTCATGGCAACCTACGGACAGGGAAAATACGTGCAGGCGTACAACGGGCTGAACATCTATTTCGACCACAAGCTCATCGAGCAGAAGCAGCTGAGTCTGCCCGAGGTGCTCAACAAGTCTGCCGAGTTTCTCGTGCAGGTCAGTGGCGTGAAGGCTGCCTACACTGCCCATCAGCTGGCACTCAATGCCAATACGCCCGAACGGCTTCTGCTGCGCAACGCGTTCAACATCGACGCGTCCGGTGACATCCTGCTGGAGCTTGCCCCCGGCTGGAAACACGTGAGCGAGGACCCGCTGGTCGACAGCCACTACACGTCCGCATCTCTGATTAATTTCCCCATCATATTCTTCGGTCATTCCGTGAAGCCGGAGATTATCCCGGTGCCTGCCACAGTGGACTGCATTGCACCCACGGTGACACACTTCGTGCGCATCCGTGCCCCCAACGCATGCCGCTCAACCCTTCTGGGCGGAATCCGCTAAATCTTTTACCGTCTGAAAATTGCCGTAAAGTCGGCTCTTTCAATTAACTTTGCACGCTGTTGGCGGACGGCGTGTCAACACACTTATTCTATACTCACATAAGCAAATAATAAAAACAATACGATAATGGGATTTAATGAATTTTTGAGTAAGCTGTTTGGTAACAAGGCTACTCGCGACATGAAGGAAATCGTGCCTTGGGTGGAGAAGGTGAAAGCAGCCTATCCGGACATCAACAAGCTGAGCAACGACGAGCTGCGTGCGAAGACAAAGGAATTGCAGAAGTTCGTCAAGGACTCTGCCACCGACCTGCGTGAGAAAATCGATGAGCTGAAGTCCAAGGTCGAGGAGACCGAGCTGGAACAGCGTGAGGGGCTTTTCGCCCAGATTGACAAGCTGGAGAAGGAGGTGCTCGACCGCTATGAGAAGGCGCTCGACGAAATCCTGCCGCAAGCTTTCGCCATCGTGAAGGATACGGCACGCCGCTTTGCCGAGAATGCTGAAATCGAGGTGACGGCAACCGACTTCGACCGTGAACTGGCTGCCACAAAAGACTTCGTCCGCATCGAGGGTGACAAGGCAATCTATCAGAACCACTGGATGGCGGGAGGTTCCGAAATCACGTGGAACATGGTGCACTATGACGTACAGCTCTTCGGTGGTGTCGTGCTGCACAAAGGCAAGATTGCCGAGATGGCGACCGGTGAAGGTAAGACCCTGGTGGCTACCCTTCCGGTGTTCCTCAATGCCCTGACCGGAAACGGTGTACACGTGGTGACGGTCAACGACTATCTGTCCAAGCGTGACTCCGAGTGGATGGGACCGCTCTATGAGTTCCACGGTCTGAGTGTGGACTGTATCGACAAGCATCAGCCCAACTCCGACGCCCGCCGCAAGGCATACATGGCAGACATCACCTTCGGTACGAACAACGAGTTCGGTTTCGACTACCTGCGCGACAACATGGCAAACAGTCCGCGTGACCTCGTGCAACGCCAGCATAACTATGCCATCGTCGATGAGGTCGACTCGGTGTTGATCGACGATGCCCGTACGCCGTTGATTATCTCCGGTCCCGTGCCCAAGGGAGAGGAGCAGCTCTTCGAACAGCTCTGCCCGATGGTGGAACGTCTGGTCGAAGCACAGCGCAAGCTGGCTACCCAGTTCCTCACCGAAGCCAAACGCCTCATCCCTTCCGAAGACAAGAAAGAGCGTGAAGAAGGCTTCCTCGCCCTCTTCCGTTGCCATAAGGCGCTCCCCAAGAGCAAGCCCCTCATCAAGTACCTGAGTGAACCGGGCATCAAGGCCGGCATGCAGGCTACCGAGGAAATCTACATGGAGCAGAACAACAAGCGCATGCCCGAGGCGGTGGAACCCCTCTACTTCGTCATCGACGAGAAGCTCAACAGCGTCGACCTGACCGACAAGGGTATCGACCTCATTACCGGCAACTCGTCCGACCCGAACCTCTTCGTGCTGCCTGACATCGCTTCCGAACTGTCTGCACTGGAGGCAGAGACCGGACTGAGCGACGAAGAGAAGCTCGCCAAGAAGGATGCGCTGCTCACTGACTATGCCATCAAGTCGGAGCGTGTACACACCATCAACCAGCTCCTCAAGGCATACGCCATGTTCGAGAAGGACGACCAGTATGTGGTCATCGACGGACAGGTGAAAATCGTCGACGAGCAGACGGGACGTATCATGGAGGGTCGCCGTTACTCTGACGGACTCCATCAGGCCATTGAGGCCAAGGAGCGCGTGAAGGTGGAAGCTGCCACGCAGACCTTCGCCACCATCACCCTGCAGAACTACTTCCGTATGTACCACAAGCTCTCCGGTATGACCGGTACGGCTGAGACGGAAGCAGGCGAGTTCTGGGACATCTACAAGCTCGATGTGGTGGTCATCCCGACCAACCGCCCCATTGCGCGTATCGATATGAACGACCGCGTCTACAAGACCAAGCGTGAGAAATACAAGGCAGTCATCGAGGAAATCGAGAAGATGGTGAATGCCGGACGTCCGGTCCTCGTAGGTACGACGTCGGTGGAAATCTCCGAGATGCTGAGCAAGATGCTCACCATGCGGAAGATTCAGCATAACGTGTTGAACGCGAAGCTGCACCAGAAGGAAGCCGAAATCGTGGCAAAGGCAGGTCTGAGCGGTACGGTGACCATCGCCACCAACATGGCGGGTCGTGGTACGGACATCAAGCTCAGCCCCGAAGTGAAGGCTGCGGGCGGTCTTGCCATCATCGGTACCGAACGTCACGAGTCGCGCCGTGTGGACCGTCAGTTGCGTGGTCGTGCCGGACGTCAGGGAGACCCGGGTTCGTCAGTCTTCTTCGTTTCGCTGGAAGATAACCTGATGCGTCTGTTCGCCTCCGAGCGTATCGCCAAGGTGATGGACAAGCTGGGCTTCAAGGAAGGCGAGATGATCGAGGCAAAGATGATTTCCAACTCCATCGAGCGTGCACAGAAGAAGGTCGAGGAGAACAACTTCGGTATCCGTAAGCGTCTGTTGGAATACGACGACGTGATGAACAAGCAGCGTGTGGTGGTCTACACCAAGCGTCGCCACGCCCTCATGGGTGAACGCATCGGCATGGACATCGTGAACATGGTGGAAGAGTGCTGCATCAGTGCCGTGGAAGGCAAGGAGTATGAAGATGCCAAGATGGAGGTGCTCCACAACTTCGCCATCGAGATGCCGGTGACCGAAGAGGAGTTCCGTCGCGAGAAGCCCGAAGTCATCGAGACGAAGCTCTTCGATGCTGCCATGGCAAACTTCAAGCGCAAGACCGAGCGTATGGCACAGGTGGCTATGCCGGTCATCAAGGAAGTCTACGAGGCACAAGGGCACATGTATGAGAACATCCTCGTGCCCATCACCGACGGCAAGCGCGTCTACAACATATCCTGCAACCTCAAGGCGGCTTACGAGAGCGAGTGCCGCGAAATCGTGAAGGCATTCGAGAAGGCTATCCTGCTCCACACCATCGACGAGGCATGGAAGGAGAACCTGCGTGACCTCGACGAACTGAAGCACTCCGTACAGAATGCCAGCTACGAGCAGAAAGACCCGTTGCTCATCTTCAAGCTGGAGTCGGTCAACCTCTTTGACAGCATGGTGAAGAAAATCAACGACCAGACCATCTCCGTCCTGATGCGTGCACAAATCCCGGTACGCGAACCGGAACAGGTGCGTGAGGCTGCTCCCGACCCGCTGCCTCAGCAACGTCCGCGTTACACCGAGACCAAGCAGGACCTGAGCGACCCCAATCAGCAGGCTGCAGCCGCCCGTGATACCCGCGAGGTCAAACGCGAGCCGATCCGCAACGAGCAGACCATCGGACGGAACGATCCCTGCCCCTGTGGCAGCGGCAAGAAGTACAAGAACTGCCACGGGCGGAACTTGTACCAATAATCCGGTGACGAGTCGATAATACATGACGAGGGGACAAGCAGACAAGTGGACAAGGAGAATGTGACAGACACGCTCCTTGTCTCCTTGTTCACTTGTCCCCTCGTTGGCAAATAAATCTCTTCAGTATCAATGAAACATTTACTCCTGGGACTTCTGGCATGTGTGGGCTTCAGTGCCTGCGCCAGCATAGATGTGATGTCGGTCGACACCCTGATGCCCTCCGACGTGAGTTTTGCACCCGGTGTGAGACGGGTGGCGGTGCTCAACAACATGTTTCCTGCGGAGGCTCCGGCAGACGGTAAGCTTCCGCTGAACACCCCGGTGCCGCTCGACGGCAAGGTGCTTGCCGAGGAACTGGCCGGGCAGCTCGCCAACGCCGGGTATTTTGAGACGGTGATGATCAGTGACTCGCTCTTCCGTCCGGCAAAACCGGAAGGACAGGTACTCTTCTCGCCCCGGGAAGTGGAACAGCTGACGTCCGACCTGCAGGTGGACCTGCTGCTGACGGTCGATGACGCCTCGCTGGTGCCCGGTGCGACCGAGATGTATACTCCGTACAGCGAGGAGGAACGGGTCGCTGTCTTCACGGGAGCACTCTCCCTGGAGACACGTGTATACCTGCCGGGACGCGACCGTCCGTTCCAGCGCTTCATCGACCGTGACACGCTCTACTGGGAGTTGGACGGACTGACCCGTCAGCAAATCGAGGAAGACGCCACACGGCACCTGGCAGGACGCCCCGTGGGTCACCTCGTCCCCCTGTGGCAGACAGTGAACCGGTACTTCTACCGGGGAGGAAGCGTCAACATGCGAGATGCCGCCGTCTGCCTGCAGGAAGGAGACTGGGACCTGGCCGCCGAGAGCTGGAAGCTCGACTTCGACCTGCGCAAGGGAAAGGCGAAGATGCGTGCAGCCTTCAACCTGGCACTCTACAGCGAAATGAAAGGCGACCTTCCGGCTGCCCTGCGCTACCTCGACGAAGCCCGCAACGCCTTGCGCGGCAAGAAGGAGGGGACGGACTACCGGACATCGGAAGACAGACGGCTGATAGAGGCATACGCCGACGAACTGCGTCGTGCAGCCTTGGCGCGGCAGAAACTTGACCTGCAGATGAAGCGTTTCAACGAGTAGAATGTAAAAATTCATGCTTCATGGTGGTCGGAATGATTGTTTTTTGTACTTTTGAGTGCTTTTAGCAATCATCAAATCAATAACGTCATGAAACTCAGTTCACAGTCACAAAACAACGTCGAAGAAGCCATCAAGGCTGCCTTGTCGCGCTACCGGGCTGCCGGCGACGGGCAGTCGGCAATCACGGACATTCACCTGCAACCCAACTTTGACACGGGGGAGCTCGTCATCATGGACGATGATGACAACCGCCTGGCATGCACCGAGGTCGGTGAATGGTCGGAAGACGGGTCGTATGAAGAGGCGGAGGCGCCCCTGCGCAACGTCTTGAAGCGCCTGAAGGAGAAAGGTGCGCTGGACGAGGTGGCACTGATGAAGCCCTATTCGTTCACCTTGGTCGATGGTGACAAGGAGACCGTTGCCGAGCTGTTGCTGGTCGATGACGACACGCTGTTGCTCAATGACGACGAACTGTTGAAAGGCCTGGATGCCGAGCTGGATGCCTTCCTGAAGGACCTGCTGGAAAAATAGACTGCCCAGGCTCTCAGCTGATTATTGCTTATTCTTTCAAATATGCCGATGGCGCGGACGATGCAGCACGATGCTTGCATGTTCCGCGCCATTTTTGTTTGAAGGCGTGTCTAATCCTGTGTGTTTACAAACCTGTTGCTCCTTCCGTTATCAGGGCTTTGTCCAGGCAAACATCGTTGTCCGACGGATGGAACACAAGAGTTCGATTTGTCAAATGCATTAGTTTGACTCACTAAACACAAGCGTTTAACCTGACAAACATAGTAGTTTGATAGACTAAAGTATAATACTTAGGTAGGCAAAGAATAATACTTAGGTAGGCAAAGTATAATACTTAGGTAGGCAAAGTATAATACTTAGGTAGGCAAAGTATAATACTTAGATAGACAAAGTATAATACTTAGATATATCAAACTAATTACTTTGGCAGGTCAAACGCTTGTGTTTATCCGGTCGAAGACTTGTGTTTGCCCGGTCAAACGCGAATGCCCGGAGGGCTTTTCATGGAAAAGAGACAGGCTGAAGCTGTCTGTGTCGGGGGACGGGATGCCTTCCGTCCGCTGAAAGGCAAAAAGAAAGGGAACCGGAACGGTATCCGGCTCCCTCTCAAGAAACATACTCAGAAGATCACTCTGCGGCTTCTCCCGGAGCGTAAGGAACCACAATTACCTCCCCGGCAAGGCCGTTGGCAAAGCCTCCGTATGCCGGTTTGCGGTTGTAGTTGAGGTCCCACAGACCTACCGGTGAGTTGGCACGCCAACCCGAATTGGCAGGACTGTCGGTCATACACCACTGGGTGATGCCGTATTGTTGAGAAACGGGAATAATCTCGAAATACTTCTCGATGATGAACTGGTAGTAGTCTGCCATGCGCAGTGCCTGTTCGTAGGTGACCTCTTCGGTCGGGATGTCCTGTCCGTCCAGTCCGACCAGTCCCATGTCGAGCTCGGAAATCTTCACGAGCTTGCCCGAGGCTGCCATGATTTCAAACATCTTCACCACATGCTCTTCCTTGCTGCGCTGGGTGTTCTCGTCCAGGTAGCAGCTCACGTGCATCTGCGAACCGATGCCGTCGATCTTGGTGACGCCGTCGGCTTCCCAACGGTTGATCCACTCGACGAGGCTCTTCACCTTGGCGTTGTCGTCCCAGTCGGACTCCAGGTTGTAGTCGTTGATGAAGAGCTTCAGGTCAGCGGCGTTGCCTCCGTGTTCGGCAAAGTGTTCACGTGCCAGGCGGACAACGGTACGGACGTAGTCGATGTCGCCCAGGTAGTCCTGCCAGTAGAAGTTGTTGGCTGCGTCGCTTGCCGACACGTTGCTTGCCGACTGCAGGTCGTAGATGCCGTCGCCGTCATAGTCGGCACCGGAGATGGCTTCGTTGACAGCCTCCCAAGCGGTGACGTATCCGCCGGTGGCTTCCATCATGCCGTTGATCCAGTTGTCCATAGCCCAGGTGAGGGTATCTTTTTTCTCTTCAGGAGTCATCTCGACAATCTGGTCGCCCGTGCCGCCGTATCCCTGTCCGTCGTCGGAGAGACGGAACGAGTGGTCGCCTTCGAATATCTGCCAGCCGGCATCAAGGCCGTCTTCGAAATCACCTCCGTTGATGAGGTTGGTCGTCGAGCCTTCTGCCATGATGCTCACGTCGTCCAAGTAGATGTCACCCACAATCGTACCGATGTTGAAGGTGAACTTGTCGTAGGTGTTGTCCTTGTCCACGGTGAAGGAACCCGAGATGGAGGTCCACTCCGTTCCTACATTCCAGCCTGCGGGATATTGCTGGTCGCTTGTGGTGCTCGACTGGATGAAGGGAGACAGGGTGTAGGCTTCCGTTGCCTTTGCCATCGCCTTGAAGTTGTAGGTCACGCCGGTCTGGAAAGGAGTGGCAATCTTGTAGAACACCTGTGCATTGTAGTTGTTGTCCTTCATCGTCGGATTGCTCATGATGAGACAGTGTCCGCCGTCGCTGGCAACTTCAGGAGTGTATGAGTGTGTTACCTTCAGCCACTTCAGGCGGATTTCACCTTCATACGTTCCCGGTTGGAAGACGACGAAGGCTGAAGTGATGTCGGGACAGCCGGGGTACTCGATGGTGACTTCCGACCAGTCTTCGCCGAAGCTGACCTGCTTGTCCTGCAAGGCTCCCCAGTTTCCGAACTGTACGTTCATGGTGCCCTCGCTGCTGCCCTTGACGCAGATGGTCACGCTGTAGTCGTCGCCCGGTACGGCGGTGATGCCGTCGGCAACGAAGTATTGGTACCATTCACCCGGATAGCGGCTGATGAGCGACTCGCCGTCAAACTCGGGCGTGTATCCCATCACGTAGAAGGGGAAGGAGGTGTAGGTCGAGTAGTCCTCGTATTTCACTTCCTCCTCGACGGGTTCTACCGGGGGAGCCGGGATGATGGTCGAGGCAATCAGGCTGTTGAGGTACTTGTTGTTCTGCTGCGAGTGCCAGGCGAGCGTGTGTCCGTAGATGGTGATGCCGGCTTCGCGTGCATTCTCGACAAAGTCGCCCACGGTGGTGAAGTTCATCGTTCCGTCATCGGAGACACAGGAGGCGTACTTCATCTCGTTGCCGGCGGTCATCTCGTCGAAGTTGGAGGTGATGAGTTCGTAGACTACGCCCTTCTTGTTGAAGTCGGTGGCAGCGATGGCGCCTCCCAGGTGGAAGTTGGGGTGTGCAGCGCGGTCGATGTACGTCTTCAGCGGTTCGTAGTTATTCAGATACTCGTATTGAGCCACACTCTCCGGCTTTGCCACGTCGAACGGCTCCAGCTTGTAGTCCGCACACGCTGTCACGGCAGCCGCCAGGGCAAGTGTTGGAAATAATTTGATGTATCGTTTCATAGTCTGTTTTCTGCTTGGTAAGTTCCATTACTTGAGTTCCTATTGTTTGGTCACGGTGAACCACTCGCCCTTCACCTGACGGTCGCGCATCACGAGGGTATCCCGGGTGGCATACTTCGTGTCTCCCAGGTCGACGGTGTAGTCGAGGTAGATGACGTCGCGGTCTCTGTTGTTGAACGAGTTCTTTTCTCCGTGAGGCACATATTCGCCGGTACCGCTGACGGTGCATCCCTCGGTGTCGGTGCTGAGCGTACACTTGTTGTTCTCGTCAAACTTCAGGATGAGGTTGCAGGTCTTGTTGCCCAGTCCCAGTGACCATGCGGCTTCGGTGAGCGAGCGGGTGGTGAACTCCACGGTCTGGTCGTCCACGACTGTTGCTCCATGACGTACCACGGTCGTGGTGGTTCCGTCGGCGGTAATCTGGTCGACGCCGCGGCGCAGCAGGATGCCGTCCCACGGGTTGACGTACTTCACGGCGTAGAGCACGAAGTTCTTGGGTTGCTCTACCCAGTCGGACGTGATGCGCGGGTCAGGATTGTCCACGTTGGGCTGTCCCTGCAGGATGGAGTCGGCGTTCTGCACGTCGGTCATGCGCAAGGGGATGACGTAGTTGGTCAGGAGCGACTTCGGGTCGGCGAAGAAGGCGTCGGTGAACTGCACCTCCACGCCGCCGCTGATTTCACCCTTGGGGATGACAATCTGGTCGGCTGCCAGCTGGTAGTAGCCGGCAGGCATCGGCTCCACTTTTTCGCCCGTGCTGAAGTAGAGGTCGTCGCAGAGCGAGTTGTCCACCTCGATGTCGATGATGCGGTTGGCTCCGTTCTCATACACACCGCCCAGGACAGCCTTGATTTTACACTTGTGCTCGTTGTCGAGGTCGTTGTTATACTCCTCATCGTTGCCCAGTGTCAGGGTACGTACCGGGAACTGGTAGGCGAAGTAGACGGTAGAGTAGTCGTAGTCGGGGAACGACCAGTCTCCGTTCTCACACGCCGGGAAGAGGGTCAGTGCTGCCAAAGCAAGTATAGATGTCAGTCTTTTCATAATCTTCATGAGTTAAGTTTGATGTGTTAGTTCAACGTTTCTGTGTTACCAGCCCTTGTTCTGCTCCAGTGCGTCGTACTTCAGCGTCTCGGAGTAGGGGATGGGACCAAAGTTCATGTAGTCACGGTAGCTGCGTGCCTCGACTTCAAACGGAGTGTAGACACCGCGGCTGATGCGGATACCCATGGCGGGCTCGTTGATGTCGAGCTGCCAGCGGCGTACGTCCCAGAAGCGGAAGCCCTCGAAGCAGAGCTCCAGGCGGCGTTCGTTGCGGATGAGCTCACGCATCTTGTCCTTGTCGCCCTTGATGCTCTCCAGGTAGGCATCGCCGTTGTCGGTTCCCACGCCGGCACGCTGACGGATGGCCTTCACGACATCGTAAGCGGAGAAGCCGTATTCACCGGTTCCCTGCGGACCGTATGCCTCGTTGGCGGCTTCGGCATAGTTGAGGAAGATTTCGGTGTAGCGGATGCGGGGCACGTAGTGTGTCTGGCCGTTGTGGCTACCGCTGGCGTTGAGCACGACATCTTCACGCAGGTGCTTGCGGAGGTAGTATCCGGTACGGGTGGAGTGACCCTGTTCGCGGTTCAGACCGTCGTTGTTCGAGGTGTTGTCGACGCTGGTGTCGATGACAGTGTTGTTGTTGCCCATGGTGCTGCCGTTGTACACGATGTAGAGGCTCAGACGAGGGTCGCGGTTCGCGTACGGGTTTTGGTCGTCATAGCCGCTGTTGGGGTCGTCGATGGGGTAGCCGTTCGCCATGGGGAAGGCATCCACGAGGTTCTGCGTCGGGTTGATTTGTCCGCCTCCCAGGATGCTGGGCGGGAACTGGTTAAGCTCCAGGCTGTAGTCATTGGTGACTTTGCCCTGACGCCAGAGCATCTCCTGCGGATTTTCACCCGCACCCAGTCCGTCGATTTCCGAACTGTTCTTGTACCAGGTGTTACCGGTTGCCGACAGTCCCGACACGCCACCGATGAGGTTGAGCAGTTCGCCGTTGTAGCGTGCGGCGTCTGCCCAGGTTACGGTTGTGCCCGAGGCGAAGGCAGGGCTGGCAGCCAGCAGGGCAGCCTTGGCACGGAATGCCATGGCGATGCGTCCGCTCATGCGGGTCTTGAACTCGTTGCCGAAGACACGGTTGAAGTCATAGAACGAGACACCCATCTTCTGATAGTACTCCGGCATCTCTTCGTCAGACGACAGGGTCTGATAGTCGAGCGGCAGGATTTCTACGGCGGCGGCAACGTCGTCATAGATGGCCTGGATACATTCGTCGAAGGTGTTGCGCGGGCGGTTGAAGTCGCTCGTGGCAGTCTCCATCTCGTTGACTAAGGGGACGCCCAGCAGACGTCCGTCGTCAGTCCAGCCGGCATGTGCCTGGAGGAGGTAGAACATGTTCATGGCGCGCAGACCGTAGGCTTCTCCCTTGAGGCGGTTGCGGAACAGGCGGTTTATGGTGGAGTCCTTGGCAAAGCTGGTTTGTTCCACTTCGCTCAGGAACATGTTGATGTACTGGATGGCAGCCTTGCAGCCGTCCCACTGGTTCACGGGGTTGTTGTTCGCCGTCCATGAGCCGGTCGCCATCAGCAGGTAGGTATTGTCCGTCTGGTTGGTCACGGCATCGTCGGTAGCGACGTCATTGAACGATTGTGCGTTGTAGGGGTTGCGCGTATAGGCATTGGCCAGGATACCCTCGGCAAACTGAGGGTCTGTCCGTCCGTCTTCCAGTTGCTTGATGTTCTCAACGGCAGGGGTGAACAGATCGTCGCATCCGGCTGTCAGGGCGGCAACCGCCAAGCATATGAATAATGTCTTTTTCATGAATCTAAGTGATTAATCAGTTAAAAACCAATTTTGAAACCGATGTTGTAGAAGCGGTTCTGCGGGGCGGCACTCGTGTTCAGTTCCAAGAGCTTGCGTTCCTTGGCAATGGTGAACACGTTGCTGGCGTATGCATAGACCGACAGGCTGCGTACCACCGAGCCCTGGAAGAGCGAGCTGGGCAGGTCATAGGTCAGCTGGAGCTTCGAGAGGTTGAAGCGGTCGTTCTTGTACATCCAGAAGTCCGAGTTGCGGAAGTTGTGCGTGTTGTTCTGGGTGGTCAGGCGCGGATAGGTGGCTGTCGATGCCGTTTCCGGTGTCCAGCGTCCACGCACCACTTCGGAGTACTTGCGGTCACCATATACCCAGTAGTATTCGCTGCTCTTCATGGCTGCTGCGCCGAAATAGCCGCTGCCGGCTGCGAAGAGGGTGAAGTTCTTCCATTTCACGGTAAAGTTGAGACCCAAGGTGAAGGGGGAGCCCCACACTTCGCCCAGGTAGACTTCGTCCTTGTCATCGATGACGCCGTCGTCGTTCTGGTCGACATACTTCAGGTCACCCGGCTTCACTTCGCCAAAGGTCGATTCGGGGGAGTTGGCGATGTCGGCTTCGTCCTTGTAGAAGCCGTCGGTCACGTAGCCCCAGATACCGTCGGTCGGTTTGCCCTCGCGGTAGCGGTAAGCCTCTTCATACATCTCATCGACCTTGGTGTTTTCGCTGGTGTAGTAGGTTCCCGTCAGGCCGACGCTCAGGTCCACCTCACCGAACTTCTTGTTGTAGTTGACGGCAAAGTCGAAACCGGTGCGCGAGTTGTTGTTGTAGTTGACATAGGGAATCAGCGTAGTATTCTCAGGCCAGTAGGAGAAGAAGTAGTTGGGGAAGGCGTTGCGTGCCTGTACGGGCAGACCTTCCACGCTGTTCATGAAGAACGATGCGTCGAACGACACCATCTTGTTCCACAGCGAGCCGCGCAGACCGACGCTGACCTCCTTCCGTTGGATGAAGTCCAGGTTCGGGTTGGCACCGCGGCGTGATTCGGTAGCCTGGCTTTGGTTACCGTCAGCCCATGTCCACCAGGAACCGTTGGACGAGTCGTAGGTTGACTCATACATGTAGTAATCGGTGAGGTCCAGGTCGGTGTTCAGGATGGAGGCGGAAGCCGTCAGCATCAGGTCGTCCACCACGGGCGAGTCGTTCAGGAAGTTCTCCTTTGACAGACGCCAACCCAGGGTGAGCGAGGGCGAGAAGGCGTTGCGGTTGTTTTTCGGCAGACGGGCGGAGTGCACCAGTGCGCCGCCGAAGCTGGCGTAGTACTTGTTCTGGTAGTTATAGTCGAGCTGGAGACCGAGGTTGACATTGCTGGTCTTGTGATAGACGGCAGTCTCGCCCCGTTGCCATCCGGCTGCGATGAGGCTGGCAGCCACGTTGTGGTTGTCGCCGAAGCGGTTCTGGTAGTCGAACTGTGCCGAGAAGGTCATCGTCTGGCGGTCGTAGCTGTCAGCGACGTGCTGCGTTCCGTCGTGGGTGTCCTGTCCGTACTGGGTCAGTCCGATGATGACATCCTTGCCGTTGACGTTACCCCACTGCGGCTCGTAGGTGGCGTAGCTGTTGCCGTAGTAGTGGTTGTAGGTCGTGGCGTAGTCGATGGCGTACATCGTCTTGAACGAAAGTCCCTTCAGCACCATCGAGAGGTCGACGTTCACACCCAGGTCGAACTGGTACTGACGGCTGGTGTAGGTGTTCGTTCCAGCCACGAGGAGGTTGGCAAGCTCGTTGGTCTGGTCGAGCGACGTACCACCCAGGAGGTACTTGCCGTCGATGAGGTACATCGATGAGTTGACATAGTCCCATGCCGTCTTGTCGTTGGGCATCAGCATGTCAATGGGGATGAGCGGGGTGATGCGGTTGGGGCGGAGCGAGCCGGCTGCCGTCCAGAAGTTGCCGCGTGCGCCCTGTCCGTCATAGAATGTGGCGTTGGCGTCGGCGTAAGCCTGTACGTATTCGCCCAGGTCAACATCGATGTTACCACGGACGCTGAAGCGGGTAGTATGGTCGTTGTCCGCCTCGCCGAACTTCACCAGCGAACCGATGTTGTAGAAGTTGATGTTCGTGTAGAAGCGGGCGCGTTGCGAGCCGCCGGAGATTTCCGCCGTCACGTCCGACTCGTTGTAGGCCTTCTTCAGGTACTCGTCCGAGTAGAGGTTCACGTCCGGGTAACGGAAAGGATTGGTCTTGTTCGCCGTGTGATAGATCTGGGTGTCCGTGTAGGTCGGGTCCAGTCCGTCGTTGAGGCGTGCCTCGTTGTAGAGTGTCATGTATTCGGCTGCACCCAGGTACTCCGGATAGCTGATGGGCACGTGGAAGCCCGTGTTGCCCCGCACATCGATGCGGGTCTTGCCTGCCTGTCCCCGTTTGGTGGTGATGTAGATCACACCGTCGGCGGCACGGCTTCCGTAGAGGACCACAGCCTGTGCACCTTTGAGGAAGGAGATTTGTGCGATTTCAGACGGCAACACGTTGTTGGCGTCACGGGGTACACCGTCCACCAGCACGAGATAGCTGTCCATGCCCCAGAGGTTGCTGCCGTTCCATCCGCTGACGTAGCTCTGCATGTCTGTCAAGCTGTAGCTGCCGATGTAGTTCTTCTCCATCAGCTTCTCCACGTTGACGAACGAGACACCTCCCAGCAAGTCGTTCTGATTGACTTTTCGATAGGCCACTTGCACCTGCTCACCTTCGGCGTTGGCGGTCAGTGAGTCGAGCTGGGCGACCGGTGCGGCGGTCTCGGCTTCCTGAGCCTGCGCGTACATGAAGGCGGCGGCAAAGGTCATACATAAAACAGGTCTTATTTGTATGTGTTTCATCTTCTTTGTGTTTTTAGTCGTTCATACTCACCGATTACCATCCGGGGTTCTGGTAGAACTCGGGATAGATGGTCACGTCGTTGGTCTTCAGAGGCATCCAGTAGTGCTTCTCCGAGAGGTTGCGTCGCAGGATTTCTTCCTCGCGCCAGTTGGCTACGCGGCTTTGCGTCGGGTCGTCGGTGTTCAGCTCTACACGGTCGAACTCCTGTGAGGTCTTGATGTTGTAGGGGTAGACGGTGAGGAGCAGCCAGCGGCGCAGGTCGTTGAAGCGGAAGCCCTCGTAGGCGAGTTCCACGGCACGTTCGCGGCGGACTTCGCTGTTGAAGTCGTCGAGGTTGCCGGTGTACTTGCTGTTGACGTCAGCCACGCCGGCACGTTCGCGGATGCGGTTGATGGCGTCGACTGCTGTCAGGCTGAAGCCCGGAGCCGAGCTGGTTGCCGAACCGTAGCCGTTGGCGGCAGCTTCGGCGTACATCAGGTAGACGTCTGCCAGACGCATCCAGCTGATTTGGATGGTCAGGGCGTCGCCGTAGTCACGGATACCCTGGTCGTAGTAGTTGACTGCAAGCGGAGTGAACTTGCGCAACAGATAGCCCGTACGGCTCTCGTTCACCTCGTCGCGGTAGTTGCCTCCGGTGTAGAGGTTGGCATACTGGATTTTCTGGTTGTCGCGCTGGTCGGCACTCAGGGCACTCAGGTTCTCGATGGTCTGCACGCCGTCATAGATGAAGTCGTTGTAGAAGCGGGGGTCGCGGTCACGCCACGGATATTCAGGGTCGAAGCCCGAGTCGGGGTCGTCGAGCGGAAGTCCGTTAGCCATACCGAAGTAGTTCACATAGTTGGCGGTCGGCGTGAACAGCGTGGAGTTCGTTTCTCCCGACTGGTTGGAACCGACAAACTGAGGACCGAGGCTCCAGCCCGAACCCATCCACCAGTCGTACATCGGGCTCTGGAAGATGGCTTCCGTCGAACCGGGGTTCATGGCGTTCTGCTGATAGGTATAGAAGATGTCCGAGTAGTGGTCGAAGTCTACGAGGGCGTACTGTGTCTGTCCGCTCTCCACCAGCTTCAGCAACTCGGCAAAGGTGTCGGCTGCCTTCTTGCAGTAGTCGGCGTTGTAGGTGCGGCTGCCCTGGGACGCGTAGTTCATCAGCGGACTGCCTGCCCAGAGGTAGTTCTTGCCGAGGAATGCCAGTGCCATGATTTTGTTGATGCGTTGCTGGTTGTTGCCCAACGTGGCAGCTCCGGCGGTCGTTTTGTCCCAGTCGATGGGGAGCAGGTCGGCTGCCCGACGCAGGTCTTTGGCAATGCGGTCAGCACACTCTTGGTAGCTGAGACGCGGGTTGCTCAGCGGTTCGGATGCCGACAGCACGGTGTCGATGTAAGGCATGCCGCCGAAGTACTCGATGAGCATCAGGTGGAACCAGCCACGGAAGAAGTAGAGCTGTCCCTCGATGAGGTTGCGCTCCTCGTCGGTGGCGTTGATGAGCTTGTCAAGGTTTGCCAGGCCGACGTTCGTCTTGCGGATGCCATACCAGGCGAGTGGCCAGAACTTCTTCTGCATACGGTTGGTCGAGGTCGACGAAACATCGCTGCCATCCATCCAGCAGCAGCCCCAGCCGTCGAAACCCGACTGCCAGCCCCAGAAGTCGCCCAAGTCGATCTTGTAGCCCATGAAATAGTCTTTACCGAAGGAGATGATTTCGTCCTCGCCCCAGTTGAAGGAGTTCTGCCAGTAGCAGTGTGCATGGTCGGGGAGGCAGTAGTACAGCTCTTCCGTGAAACCCTGGAAGGTGCGGAAGGTCTTGAAGGCATCTTCTTCCGAAACAGTGCTCTCGTGGGTCTTCTCCAGGTAGTCTTCACACGAAGTCAGACCGAAGGACGCAGTCAGGAGCCCTGTATATAATAAGGTACGTAAGTGATTCTTTATCGTCATGGTGTCTCTAGTTTATAAGGTGAATTTAAGACCAAAGTTCACACGCTTCACCGTCGGGTAAGCGCCTTGCGAAGCCCAGCCCGTTCCGGCAAAGTTCGATTCGCGGTCATCCGGCATCTTGGTGTGTACCCAGAGGTTGTTGCCGTTGACATAGAGCTTCAGGCTCGACAGACCCAGATGGCGGATCCAGCCGTCGGTGAACGTATATGCCAGCTCGATGTTCTTCAGACGGATGAACGAACCGTCGTAGAAGTAACGACTGCCATGGAAGTAGCTGTTGACCGAGGAGCCGAAGCGGGGCGTAGGCACGTCGGGATGCGGGTTGTCCTTTGACCAGATGGAACCCTCGTCGTAGGCAATCAGGCGTTTCTGGTCGAACGTGCTGAACACCACCTGACGGGTCACGTTCGTCACGCCGTAGAACTGCATGAAGAAGCTCCATCCCTTGTAGTCAAAGCCGACTGAACCGCTGTAGGTGTTCTGCGGGTTGCTGGAGAAGCCGTAGGGGATGTTGTCCTCGTTGTTGATGACACCGTCGCCGTTGTAGTCGATAATCTGGTACATGCCCGGCAACTTCTGGTCATCGAGCGCTTCGAAGGCGGTGCTGCCGTAGAGGTCGTCGATGGTCTGCGTGTAGCCATGGTCCACATAGGTGTAGGTCTGGTTGACAGGCTTGCCCTCCTTCTTCTGATAGTACGGCTTGTAGAGTGCGTCGTCGCCGTCGACAACCTCGCTGATGGCGTGGGTCATGTTGAAGTTACCCCAGAGGTGGAGTCCGTTGCGCAAGGTCTTGTTGATGCGCAGCTCCAATTCGTAACCCTTGTTGTCGATGGTTCCCAGGTTTGCCCACGGAGCCTGCGTGATGCCGCCGAAGAACGACGGAGTGGCACGGTTGGCACCCTGGAGCAGGACGTCGGTGCGCCGGTCGCGGAAGATTTCGACGTTACCGGCAAGCAGGCCGCCGAAGAACGAGTAGTCGATACCGAAGTTGAACTTGCGGACTACCTCCCAGTGGATGTCCGGGTTGCCCACGGTCTTCTCGCGGTAGAACGTATAGGGGCTGGCGGCGTTGTAGAGACCCGTGAGGATGTTTCCGCCCGTCTCCCACTGTGTCATGTAGAGCCAGCGGTAGTTGGCATCCCACTCGTTGCCGATTTCGTCGTTACCGATTTCACCGTAAGAAGCGCGGAGCTTCAGCAGGTCGATGAACTTGAGCGGCTTCATGAACTTCTCCTCGCTGATCATCCAGCCGATGGCGCCGGAGTTGAAGAAGGCGAAGCGGTGGTCGCTGGAGAACTTGTCAGAACCGTTGTAGGCGCCATTGTACTCGAAGAAGTATTTGTCGGCATAGTTGTAGGTCACACGGAATGCCCAGTCCTCGCGGTAGTGGGGCACGATGCTGCCTCGTGTACGCTCCTGACGGCTGAAGAGTCCCATCGCCGTCACGTTGTGGTCGCCGAACTGGCGCGCCCAGTCGAGCTGAGCCTGATAATAAAGGTGGCGCTCGGTGGCGTTGTTGTCCACGGTTCCGCCTTCAGCCTTCCAGTTGTTCGTCGGGAAGAAGTCGAAGTTGTGGGTACCCTCGGTGTTCTGATGACTCTCTTCTCCCGTATCCGGGTTGATGTACTTGTAGTCGGCTTTGTCTGTCGTGTTGGCTCCACGGTTGCTCTCCAGGAACACGTTGTCCCAGGAGATGGATGCCCGGGCGCTCAGTCCCTTCAGGATGAAGTCGAGCTTCTGCTCCAGGATGAAGTCGGTGGTCAGTCGGGTCGTGGTCCGTGTGTTCTGCGGAGCCAGGGCAAGCTGTGCCACGGAGTTGTTGTCGTTGTCCGGGCTGTAGCCCCAGGTACCGTCGGAGTATTGCGGCATCATGGCGTTGGGCGGCGTGGTGTACACACTGCCCCAGATGTTGTATTCATAGTCCGTGCGCGGACCCTGCTTGACGCCGTAGGAACCGAAGAGGTTGGTCTTCAGCAAGGTCGTCTTCGTCAGCTGGAAGTCGAGGTTGCTGCGCATGTTCACACGGTCGTAGCCGTAGGTCGTCTGGTAACCCCGTCCATTGTCATACTCCTTGAACAAGTCACCCTCGTGCTGGTAGTCGATGGAGGCATAATACTTCACGAACGACGTACCGCCGCTCATGCTCACGTTGGCGTTCTCCGAATAGGCCACATCCTTGAACATCCAGTCCGCCCAGTCGACGTTGGGGTAACGCTCTGCCTCGGCAAGGTTGGCAGGATGGCGGTATTTGTCCATCTCGCTCTGCGACATCATGTACTGCCAGGAGTCGGGCGTCAGTCCCAACTCATGTTCCACAGCCCGGTTGCGCAGGTCGAAAGAATCATACGAGTCCAGCTTGTTGGGGAGCTTCGAGGGCATCTTCATGGCCATGCTCACCGACGCGTCAATGGTTGCCTTGCCCTCCTGTCCGCGCTTGGTGGTAATCAGGATGACGCCGTTGGCACCCTTCACACCGTAGACGGCGGTTGCCGATGCATCCTTCAGCACGGAAATCGATTCGACCGAGTTCACGTCGATGCCGCTCATGGGTCGTTCCACACCATCGACGAGAATCAGCGGTGAAGAGTTGTTCCACGTACTGATGCCGCGGATGACGATTTGCGGGTCTTCCTCACCCGGCATACCCGTACTGGACATGGTGATGACGCCCGGCAGGTTACCGGTCAATGCCGAACCCAGGTCGGACACACCACCCGTACGTTCCAGGACCTTGGCGTTGGTCTGTGTGATGGCACCCACGACCGAAGCCTTCTTCTGCTGACCGTAACCCACGATGACCACTTCATCGAGGAGCTCGGTGTTGTCGCTGAGCACGACTTTCATCACACCGTTTTTCGGGATACGCAGTTCCTGCGACTGCATGCCGATGAATGAAATGACAAGGAGAGAGTTGTCTTCGGGAACCTTCAGGGTGAAGTTACCGTCGATGTCGGAAATAGTTCCGATCTGATTGTTGCCTTTTACTATGATGGAAGCACCGATGATGGGTTCTCCGTTATCGTCCAAAATCGTACCCTTCACCGTTCGTTGTTGCTGCGCCCACATTGTTGTGCTGCAAAACAACAGGGATAAGCACAAGGCAGGAAATTTCTTCAGTTTGTTACTAACATTTTTCATTAATCTTTAGTTTAGAGATTAAACCAATAATTCATTTCAACCGTGTCCGATTGATTTACTCAAATCCTCCCTCTTGCAGCGAGGAATGTTTCCGTGAGGAAGGTGTCTACCCGTCGTCGTTGATTTTTGCTTTCATGGTTGCGATTATTAAGGAGTGAATAATCAAGTATGTTTTCAATGCGCCATAAACAGGCACGTAGAGCTTCGTGTATGTTTTGTCTCGAAGACTACATCCACGCCGCTCTTTCTGACCCTAAAATTACGTACTGGATGTTAAAGAAGATAAAGAACATGTAACGTAAAACTTCGCCAGTGTTACATATTTATTACTATATACTTTCTCTATGTTTCAAAATTCTTTGATTGTGATACATGAGAATTATGTAAATATTTATTATAGAAATAGTTGAATGTTTATAACGGATATTCTTAAGAAAAAAGAGGAAAAGAAGACTGAAGACTCTTAACAACGGGCGATGTGACAAGTCGGAATGTCAAAATTTGCACCTGTGACGGGGCAGAAAAGAACCTCTTTCTCCGGGGGCAGGCACCGGGGTTGTTGTCATCTTTTTGTATACCTCCAGGCTGTTCGGCGGAAGCACTTCAGGAGCACATCGTCGGCGTGAGGAGGTTCCCGTCCGCTTTTCATCCGGCTTCTGCGGAACAAAATGATGCAATATTTCTCCTTTTGCTTGACAAAACAATCAAAAAGGAGGATTTCGGCTAACGCGTTATTTTGTAAAAACGCGCAAAGCAGGTTTTTTTAAGAATATCCATGCAAAACGAACTGCATGGATATTCCTTCTGAAGGGGAAACATACATATTTATGCACTCAAACACAAGTGCTCAACCTCCCAAACAATATCGTTAACACTCCCAAACAATATTGTTTGGCGGGTGAAACAATATTGTTTGACTCGTCAAACACTTGTGTTTGGCACCTGAATGTCAAGATTGTTCTTTGATTTAACAAATACCTCTTCCGCTTAACATTCATTTACTCCTAGTTAGCGTCAGAAGATGGTGATTCGGGAAGTGTTATTTTGGAATGTTATGGGGTGAATATGCCTTCCAAATGATGGATGTATTGGGATATGTCGCTCAATAGGGTAGGGAGGATGGGAGAGTGGTGTCAATGTGTGTTTGGCGAATCGCCTGAGAATGCCTGTTCTGCGTTCCAACTCGTATTTGGACGCGAGGAAGGGTACTCTCAGGCGATTCGTTTGACACTTTGACATTTTGATTTTCATCGTCGGTGTGTTTCAAGGATGGTGTGCAGCTGTTGTGCCGCCTTCATCTGTAAAGAAGGTAGGAATGTCCGTAATTTGGATACGTCCGTATTTTTTGAAAGGATTTATCTTTGCTATCGAACAAGAATCTACAGCTATGAACAAGTTATTACTGACGCTTGCGGCAATCGTGGCATTCGGCTTCACCGCTTGCGCCCAAAAGAAAGACAATCAGTCTATGGAAACACGTAAAACATTGGTAGCGTATTTTTCGGCTACAGGGACGACAGCCAGGGCTGCCAAGGCGCTTGCCGAGGTCTCGGGCGGCACGCTCCATGAGATTGTTCCCGAGAAGGCTTACACGTCTGCCGACCTCGACTGGCACGACCAGCAGTCGCGCAGCAGTGTGGAAATGAATGACCCGAAGTCCCGTCCGGCATTGAAAGCATCCGGGACAGACCTCTCGGCTTATGAGGTGGTGTTTATCGGTTATCCCATTTGGTGGGACCAGGCACCACGCGTCATCAACACGTTTATCGAGAGTCACGACCTGAAGGGCAAGACGCTGGTCCCCTTTGCCACTTCGGGCAGCAGCGGGATAGGCAACAGTGTGGCTAAGCTGAAACAGAGCTATCCCGACCTGAACTGGAAGGACGGCAAGTTGCTGAACCGCGCAGACCGTGCCACCCTCCAGCAGTGGGTGGAAAGTCTGAAGTGACGGCTTCGGATGAAAGCATGGAGACGCATGTCAAGTTCCGTCGTCAGTCTGTGGCAATACTGTTTTGGGGGATATTGATTGAGATGTGAAAATCATCTGCGCCATGGCTGAACAGGGACTTGCGTGCGTCTCGCTGTTGGGAAAATGAGGTTGTAAGAGCTCTTTATTGTCACACCTCATGAATGATCTCCTCTCAAATCTAGCTTCAGGTCCATCAAGGTCGTAAACCATCCTCTTTCCATAATCATGCAAAATACCTTGTAGAAGTTTAGAAAAGCCTTTTCATCCGTAACGGATGTATGGGATGACATGTTGCGTGCCTCCCGGATTTCCTCCCATTTTTTACATAATCCGGAAGCGATGGCTGCCAACGACTCCGGCATTTGCTTTTGGAAACCTTCCATCAGGAACTTTATGTTTCCGAGAGTCTGTGTGCGGAGTTCATTGTTATGCTCCCTGTCCGCTTCGTTCAAATCAATCTTGTCGGAAATCCTGGCATTATGTCCTGGCTTGACTCGATTATAATAGCGGGGCATTTCGATTCCTTTTTGGCGGCGTATCCACTGTACAATCGAATTATTCAGCTCGATTTCAAGTACTCTGGACAAGCTGCTGATGAGTGCCGAGAAATCCCAGCAATCGCAGGATTCTCTCTTTTCGTATGACAGCAAACGTACATTCTGGGACATATTCGGATGATAAATCTTCACCAGCATCTCATTGAATGTTTTCAGGATGAGTTTTGATTTTTCATCAATTCGGGGGTCTACCTTCACACGTCGGTCTGTCCATTGTGAATCTTCGATAATAATCAAAGAACACTGGAATACCCCTTCCTGTGCCAAACAGTCAGAGTGGTCTTCAGCAGATACACTGAACACATCTTCTGTAGAAAATGGATTAGAGAACGGATTGACTTGCTCGTCCCGCATCCGTTCTCCATAAGACTGGTGAAGTAAATCTTTAAAGAAGTTTCCCATAACCTTATCTGTATCTGCTTAAGGCCTTCTCTGCTTTATCTGCATTCAAGGCATTGGAGGTTATCGTTTCTTCATACCATTTCTTAGCCAGGGTACGGTTGGACTCGGTGCCCTGTCCCAGACGATACATTTCAGCCAGCTCATAAAAGGCATCTGAAGCTCCACCTTCCGCAGCCTGTTTCATATACGAAAAAGATTTTCTGACATTCTTGGTGACTCCTTTCCCCTGCTTGTACATCATGCCCAGATAATAAGCAGCTTCCGCCTTTCCTCCCTGCAAGGCTTTCTCCAGATAGAGTGAAGCCTTTGTATATTCACCTGCAGCATAAGCTTTCTGTCCGAGTTCCAGTTGGCTGGGTGTTGGCTTGGGAGTCTCCACTGTTTTTTCAGCCTTTTCCGTTGTCTTGCTTGCGCCCCTTGATGTTGTCTCCAGGTTCGGTTGGACCGTCGTTGCAGGAGGCGTCTCTTTTTGAGGGGGAGTCTGCTGCATCTCCACAGGCTTCAAGTCCGGTTCCGACTTGGAATCATCTCTGCCATTTCCCCAAAATATCAATCCGGCTATTAAAGCTACGCCAACTGCAATACCTCCGTAAATGAGAAGTCCTTTGTTAACGGGCTTGGATGTGGTATTGGGGTCTATAGGTTCTACTGCCGTTTTTGTTGAGCCTGTCGTTTCAGTAGAAGTCATGTTGTTTCCCGGAGCCAAAGGAGGAATGCCTGCTTTCTGTCCCTCACTTATCCTTTTCTGGTAACACTCACGGCACATCAAGGCATTTTCTACATAGTATTCTTTTGAAATACGTCTTTTACACTTGGGACATACTACGGTGTCAATGATTTGTACCGTTTTGCCGGACAGCTCGCATTGCACGACCTTACGACCTTCGTCTACAATATTATTAATATTGTTGATAGTCGTATTGCTGGTATTTGTAACCGTTCGGTTGTCTACGTTCTGCGCATTGAAGTTATCTCCTCCGATGGTTACCTTATCCCCTTTATGTATCCGGTTATCCGTTTTATTACCTCTCCTTGCAGCTCGGTAGAATTTACTCTACTCCGTATGAAAAGGATGTGGCAAGAGTCAAAATGGCATTATGGTTCAACCAGGTTGAGAAATGGGAATATCCACAATTTAATACCATCATCAAGACTTTTTCCAACCACCATGAAAGAATATTGAACTTCTTTGATGAGAGACTGACCAATGCAGCCGCTGAAGCTTTTAACGCGAAAATCAAACAGCTCAGAGCTACATTTAGAGGGGTGGCAGATACTAAATTCTTCCTCTTTAGACTGGCGAAACTTTTTGCTTGAAATTGTTAAATCCCCAGGAAAACAAACTGAGCCCTTTTATTACAGATTTGGGTAATGTAATAGAAAACAAACTGAACCCAGTTTGTGCCCCCAATTCGGAACCCTTGGAACAAAAGAAAAACGCTAATCATCTTATATTCTAAGCGATTAGCGTTTCTTTCAAAGTGGTGCCACCAGGAATCGTAATCTAACGATAAGTGGCTGAATATCTTTGATGTATCTCTTAGCTAAAGAAGTAATCTCCCGCTATTGCTCCACCGGATTCTTGCAATATTTTGCAGTATCTTGCGGAGTCGATTTCCTATTACAAAAGTATAGAAATAATTTGAAATAGAAATGGATGATATGAATTTACATATCAGAAAATATTTCGTATGTAATTTTTGATCTCATCTATAATTTTTTTACACTTATCTGTATCATCATCTCCTTTCACATTTTCTAAATTTACATACCAATAACAGAATATAGATGGTTCTTCCATAACAGTAAAACTATCGTGAGCTAATTCTGAAAATTTTTTAATTGAATCTCCGAGGGATACATAAATTTCATCAGGATTTATTTTGCGAATCTTAGGTTTAATAGATATTTGAAATATATCATCTTTAGCTAAAGATAATGCTTTCAATACAAAATCTTTGCACTTGTCATTGCATATAGCTTTAATTCGCTTTTCCCTTATTTTCTTAAGATATA
>NZ_JAMBLN010000014.1:0-110668 GCF_023337025.1 Mediterranea sp. ET5
GACTATGGTTGCCAGACAGTTATGAAATTTGTGTTTTTTGAGTGACGAAGTCAGGACATCGTGAGCATCTCCATCGACAAAAAGAAGGCCGACTGGGAAAAGACACTTCAGGAAGAGCAGCTCCCGTGGCATAACTTCCTCGACGATGGCAGTGTGGCTGACCTCTACAAGGTGAGCTCCATTCCCGCGATGTATCTCATCGACGCCGAGGGCGTGATGGCGGGTGAGAACCTGCGCGGCGAGGCTTTGGCCAAGAAACTGGCTGAACTGTTGAAGTAACAGCATATAAGCTTTTACATGATTGTTTTTTAGGGATGCCCGGCATGGCTGCTTTTGCAGTGCGTGCCGGGCCTTTTTTATTTGTATGCTTATTTCCAAAGAACGGCTGTCCGCCATTCCGCGTCTTGGCCGTCTCGGATGGCTCGGAATGCTTTTCGGATAAGGCCTTGTTCTCCAATCTATTGTTTTCCCGTCGGCGAGGCCTTTTCCTTTCGCTTGAGCACCCTTCATCCGGCCCGCGGGCGGCCTCCTTTCCGCCCGTGAGCGGAAAGGACTCCGTGGTCGCTTACCCTCCTTTCCGCTCCCGGACGCTGTTAAGAGGCGTGGGACGCGGGGCTTGGAATGACATGTTTTTTCATGCTTTTTGGCAAATTTGAAATAATTGTGTTATCTTGTACCGCAAAAAGAAAAAGAACGGAACCCGTAAAGAGAAAATTGTTGAACGATATGGTTGCTTTTGAGCAATTCTACAAGGAGTCTTATATGACCTTCTATTATTTGGCCTACAACATGCTGGAAGACGAAGAAGCGAGCAAGGACATCGTCGGCGACTGCTTCGAGTATGTGTGGCACAATCATAGGGAGGAGAATGTCAGGAATTGGAAGGCTTACATGTATTCCGCCGTGCGCAACAAATGCATCGACAGCCTGCGGAAACAAGAGGTGAAGAAAAAATATGTGGACTTTTACACCAGCATGTTTGCCGAAGAATGGGATGAATACAGTGATGAAGAAGACACGATGTCCGAGGTCTACAAGATATTGGACAAGCTCTCGCCGTTGACGCGCCAGGTGTTGGAAGGGTGTTTTCTGGAAAAGAAGAAATATAAGGAAGTGGCCGAGGAAAAGTCGATAAGCACCAGCACGGTGAAGAAGCACATCATCAAGGCTTTGAAGGTCCTGCGCGACGGAATGCTTAAAAAAACAGAAAAGAGGTAGCCATTTCTTCTGCCTTAACGTCTTATTAAATGAAAAACGACTATGACTATGGATTCAAGAGATAAAAAAGAACCACAAGAAATATCCGAATCGTTGGAAAAGGCTCTTCATCTGATGGAACAGACGGGGGACGAGTCGCCCGAAGACATCAAGCGGCAGATGGACGACCCTGAGACGCTGGAAGCCTGCAAGCTCCTCTATAAGTATAAGAACGCGATGGGGCGGCGGGCTGCGGCAAAGCCGGATGTCGGGGCGGAGTGGGAGCGTTTCGAGAAGCGCAACAGGCCTCGTGGAGGACGTCCGCGGCGGCAGTTCTGGCTGGGCAGCCTGGCAGGTGCGGCCGCTGCCGCGGTGCTCGTGGTGGCCGGACTGTGGTGGGCCGGCTATCTGGACAAGCCGGAAGCCGTGATGGTCTACCAGTCTACGGATGCGCCCCGCGATGTCATCCTGGAGACGGGCGACGGAGCGTTGGCTCTTGACGTGACAGACGACAAGCAGCTGTCCGCGCTTCAGGGCGTGGCATCCCGCCGGGACACGATGACGCTGGCTTATGCTGCTGACAACAAGACCGTCCCTGATGAACTTCACACCTTGTCCACGCCTTCGGGAAAGGACTTCAAGCTGATTCTTGCTGACGGGACAGTGGTCTGGCTCAACGAGCGCAGCCGCCTGCAATATCCCGCGCGGTTCGGTAACGGCGAGCGCAAAGTCAGCCTGCGAGGCGAGGCCTATTTCCAGGTGTCGCGAAAGGCCGGCGGCATCCCCTTCGTCGTGGAGACCGACCGTATGCAGGTGCGCGTGCTGGGGACGGAATTCAATCTGAGCGACCATTCCGGCACACGCTCCCACCTGACGCTCGTCAAGGGCAGCGTGGAGGTGTGCGGCACGGGCGGCGGCGACTATGTGCGTGTGAAGCCGGGTGAAGATGTGAGCCTGAATGACGACGGTTCGTTTGACATCCACAGGGTGGACACGGACATTTATGTCTATTGGAAAGAGGGTTATTTCTTCTTCGACGACACGCCCTTGTCCGAAATCATGCAGCAGATAGGGCGTTGGTACAATGTCGATGTCGTGTTCGACAATCCCCAGGCCATGTTGCTCCGCCTGCATTATTTCTGCAAGCGCAGCGACGGCATCGAATCGGCCTTGAACCAACTGAACCTCATGCAGAAAGTCCGCGCCCGGTTTGAAAACGGTGTTGTCCATATCGACTGAGTGCCGCTGTGTCAAAGCGCAGTCTTTCAAAACACAGAAACACGGAGGCACAGAGAGAATATGTCGTGAACTCATAGCATAAAATCTCTGTGCCTCCGTGTCTTTTTGTTTAAAATCTCCTCTCGTACATCCTCATTCGCCTTTCGGCGACGTGAAAAAGATTCTTTTTAACACTTTATAGCCGGGTTTGTACTTCAATGGACGACTTTTGTTGTCCGAATACGCTCTTTTTTCACTCTCTTGCTGAAATTTCTTCCAAACAACCGTGCCCGATTGAAACGCTTGTTCGTCTATTAATTAAAACAACATTTGTTTTTAATTGGGAAAACTTGTTTAATTAAAGTAAAAGGCATGAAACCTATTTCATTGAAACATCGTCTGCGTTATAGTTTCCTGTTGCTGGCCAGTCTCACGCTGTTGCCGACGACGGAGTCGCAGGCGCAAGAGAGAAAAGAAGAGATTCGGCTGGAGGTGACTCAAAAACCGTTGTCTCAAGTGTTCCGCCAGTTGGAAAAGAGCACCGACTACAAATTCATGTTCAGTCATGACGACGTGAAAGGATTGCAGGTGACCCGCAAGGTGCAGGCTGGCGACATCGAGACCGTGCTGAAGCAACTTTTGGAGGGACTGCCCTTGACGTACTCCATCAAGGGCAAGTTCGTCTACATCGTGCCCAAGAAAGGTGTGCCGGCAGCAGCCGAACAAAGCAAGAAAACGGTCCGCGGCCAGGTGGTCGACGCAGCGGGCAATCCGCTTCCCGGCGTGTCAATCTTGGTGAAAGGCACAAAGACAGGCACGGCTACTGACCTTGACGGAAACTATTCGCTGGATATGCCGGCAGAGGGCCACACCTTGTTGTTTTCCATGATAGGCATGAAAAACGTGGAAGAACGTGTGGGCAAACGCACCAACGTCAATGTGACGATGGAGGAAAATGCGGAGATGATGGACGAGGTGGTCGTGACCGGTTACCAGCAGTTGAAGAAGAATGCCTTCACGGGAAATGCCACCGTGGTGACGAAAGACCAGCTCCTGAAGACGAACAATAAGAATGCCATCGCCGCTCTGCAAGCTTTCGAACCATCCTTCCGTCTGAAGGAAGCCAATCTCTGGGGTTCTGACCCGAACAACTTGCCGGAGTTTACCATCCGCGGCGAGAGCAGTATCGGTATGAACCGCGGCCTTGACGTGGAGTCGGCACGCCGCTCGCAACGTACGAATCTGGCGGACAACCCGAACCTTCCCATCTTCATCCTCGACGGCTTTGAGGTGAGCGTGCAGAAAATCTACGATATGGACATCAACCGCATCGAGAGCATGACCATCCTGAAGGATGCTGCCGCTACGGCCCTTTACGGTTCGCGTGCTGCCAATGGCGTCATCGTGGTGACGACCGTCGCTCCGAAGCCGGGCGAACTGCGCGTGACATACAACTTCACAGGCGGAATGGAGTTTCCTGACCTTTCGGACTATAACCTTTGTAATGCCGAGGAGATGTTGCAGGTGGAACGGGCTGCGGGTCTTTTTACGGGAGATGACCCGGGAGAGCAAATTTTGCATGACATCCGCTACAACGAATTGATGAACGAAGTGCGCCGCGGCGTGGAGACGGACTGGCTGGCCCAGCCCGTGCGCAATGTGTTCAACCAGACGCATAGCATGAACCTGTCAGGTGGTGTGGAGTCCATCCGTTACAGTGTTGATTTGAACTATAATACGCACAATGGTGCGATGAAGGATTCTTATCGTGATGTGTATGGCGTGGGCTTGACGTTGGACTATCGTTACAACGAATGGTTGCAGGTGATGAACTCTGTGAGCTATACGGTAACACGGTCGGAAAACTCGCCTTGGGGTGAATTTTCCAGGTATACTCTCCTGAAGCCTTATTACGCTCCATATGACAACGATGGTAATTTGCTGGAGACACTGAAATCTTCAAACAATATAGCCAATCCGCTCTATCAAGTTCGTAGTTTGGGCAGTTATTCGGGACGTACCACGCTGAGCGACTTGACAGATAATTTGATGATTAATCTTTATTTCACGAAAGAATTCTTTTTCAAAGGCTCGTTTTCCGTCACGCGCACGGATTCAAACGCAGAGACTTACGTAGACCCTAAAGATCCAAGCTTTGCGAGCGTTTCGAGTAAGGAGAAAGGAACGCTCCAGACAACGGGTAGCACTTCTTATACGTGGAACGTGAATGCGTTGTTTTATTACAACAAAGCCATCAAAAAGCACTTCATCAATGCGACGGCAGGTTTGAATGCGCAGGCAAGTAAAGGTACCAATACGAATATCCTTTATAAAGGATTTCAGTTGAGCAATTTGCATTCGCCGGCTTATGCCGCTGACCAGCCGGACAAGGCTTCAGTGTCAGAAAGCGAAGACCGTCTGGTGGGTCTTTTAGGTGCGGTGAACTATTCGTATGACGACATCTATTTGGCCGACTTCTCGTTTCGTATGGATGGTTCGTCCAAGTTTGGACGCGACGATCGTTTTGCTCCGTTCTGGTCGGTCGGACTTGGTATCAACATCCATAATTATGAGTTCCTGAGAAACAACCCGATTATCAACACGCTGCGTTTGCGTGGGACATACGGTGTGACAGGAAATGTGAGCTTCCCTTCCTATGCCGCTGTTTCCACTTACCAGACATCCGATGACTGGTATACGTCCACTCCGGCCAATACGTTGATAGCTCTTGGAAACCCGGCATTGACTTGGGAGAAGACTGGTACGTGGGATTTTGGTATTACGTTGGAGATGTTCAAGCGTCGTTTGTCTATTGAGGCAAACTACT
The DNA here is from genome assembly GCF_023337025.1 of Mediterranea sp. ET5. Lineage (NCBI taxonomy): Bacteria > Pseudomonadati > Bacteroidota > Bacteroidia > Bacteroidales > Bacteroidaceae > Mediterranea > Mediterranea sp. ET5. Next base: position 5,243 of record NZ_JAMBLN010000014.1, read on the forward strand.
ACCGCAAGGAGACTACCGACCAGCTTTCTCAGTTGAATATCCGTACTTCGTCCGGTTTTGAAACGTTCTACACCAATGCCGGAACCATCCTCAACAAGGGCTATGAAGTGAAAGTGAATGTGGTGCCTTATCAAGATAAAGATTGGACAGTAGCCTTGAACTTCATGATGGCTGCAAATAAAAACCGTATCACAGAATTGGGGCAAGATGCTGCAGCCTACAATCAAAGAGTGCAAGATTTCTATGCCGGCCGTGGAGAGAATGCTGACAACGAAGAATATGCAGATTTGAAGTTTGTGCCGCTGACACAATATTATGTAGGAGCGTCGACGACTGCCATCTATGCCGTTCCTTCTTTGGGTATTGACCCTTCGACCGGTAAGGAAATGTTCCGCAAGCGCGATGGCTCTGTCACGCATACATGGAACTCGGCCGACATTGTAGTGTGTGGTGATAAAAGCCCGAAAGCACAGGGTTCGTTTGGTATCAATATCGGTTGGAAAGGATTCTATCTGAATACGACGTTCCTTTACCAGTGGGGCGGACAGGACTACAATGAGACGCTGCTTTCCAAGGTGGAAGAAGCTGACATCGAGAATAGCAACGTTGACCGCCGTGTGCTGACCCAGCGCTGGCAACGTCCTGGTGATTTAGCTCCGTATTATGATATGAAGTCTGATGTAGAGACGCAGCCCACATCGCGTTTCGTGCAGGACAATGACTATTTGTCGTTCAGCAGCCTTTCGATTGGTTACGATTTCGATCAGAAGCTTGTGTCGCGGTTACATCTTTCGTCTTTAGGCTTGCGTTTTAACGCCAATGACTTGGCGCGCTGGTCGACTATCCGTGAAGAACGTGGTACAAGTTATCCGTATGCAAAGAACTATAGTTTTACTCTGAGCCTCGGCTTTTAAAAATAACATCTTATGAAGAAAATATATACAAGCATATACTTACTGCTGTCCTTGTTTGCCATGACGGCTTGTTCCGACTGGCTGGATATTGAACCTGAAGGACAAGCCACGAATGACAAGCTGACTGAAACAGGCGACGGCTATCGCACGATGTTGAGCGGTGTGTACAAGGCAATGACTTCCAAGAACCTTTATGGGGTAGAATTGCAGTTTGGCATTGTTGACTGTATCTCTCAGCAATATACTTGGGACTGGATGTCTTCCAGTGGGACGAGTGTCAATACCATTTATCGGGAAGCACGTGATTTTAATTATTATAATGTGGACCTGCGTGAGACGATTGATGCCATCTGGAAGGACGGTTATAATGCCATCGCCAATGCCAACAATCTGATTCAAAACATCAAGGATGAGGACCCGAACAAGTTTGCCGAAGGCGAGCTGGAGCGCGACATGATTTTGGGAGAGGCTTATGCCTGCCGTGCCTTGATGCACTTTGACTTGTGCAGACTGTTTGCTCCTGCTCCCATCGAAAATGAAACAGGTAAATATTTACCCTACGTGGATGTATATCCCAACATCCAGCCGGAAGCCATCGAAGTAAAACCATTCTTGGAAAAGGTCGTGGCTGACTTCAAGGAAGCACAACGTTTGACGGCGCGTATCGATACGACAGCTCTTGGATTGAGTGCCAATGCTACGGCTAACGCTCGTTTCTATAATCAATTGGAGTATGGTATGGAAGGCGCTGCAGATGAGGGTGCGAGCGTGGACGACTTCTTCTTGGAGCGGGGTTATCGTTTGAATTACTATGCCATAACTGCCTTGCTGGCTCGTGTTTATCAATATATGGGTGAAGACGATTTGGCTTTTGAATGTGCAGAGCAGGTGATGAACTTCAAGGCTGCTGGAGCCAACAATATGCTTTATATGATGTTTACTCCTGATGATTGGACAATAATGAATTCTGCTGAGAACAATGAATCAAGGACCGACTTGAAGATTGTCTCCAACTTGATATTTGCGTTGTACAACGAGGACGCTTACATCGATTACGGCTTGGGAACGTTTTTCCAAAAGCGTTCGGACGAACAAGGAGGAAATCCCAGCTGGTTCGTTGTTGACCTGGGAGGGCAAGATATATTCAAATCAACGGACGGCACCGATGAAAGGGATAAAGATTTTCGTGCCAGATTCTTGCTGTTTGCTCCAGACTATAATGTATTTGCTTGGAACAGTGATTATCGGGTTTCCACCAAGTGGTATTGCAGCGAAGATGAAAGCATCCGCACGAAAAACGTACAGACATTGCCGATTATTCGTGCTACGGAAATCCGCTACATCATGGCCGAGCATTATGCGCGTCAGGGTAATTTTACCGAAGCCTACAACATATTGAACACCATCCGTAGTGCCAGAGGGCTTGACACGTCATTGCAGGAGAGGAACGACTTGGACCAATTCTTGCAAGACATGATTCGCGACGCCCAGCGCGAATGGATTTCGGAGGGACAGCTGTTCTACCTATACAAGCGTTTGGGAGCAAAAGTGAAGATTGGCAACACAAGCCGCAAGTTGAACAAATCGGAATACATGTTGCCTATTCCTGATAATCAAAATATGTAATATAAACAAACTGTAAAGTCATGATAAGAAAACTAACGCTTTTGATAGCTGTCATCGGAGGATTCCTGATGACGGCTTGTGAGGAACAAGATATCATGGTGTTTGGCGAGGAACGCATGGTCTATTTTGAGAAGTTCTGGCGCGACGCCATCGCGGGAACGGAAACAGCCGACTCCACATTAATCACCTTCTACTTCAACCATCCGACCGACATGCACCAGCAAGCTGATTTGATTGTCGTGTTGGCCGGGCGTAAGGTAGAGAAAGACACGCCTTTCCGTTTGCGCGTCGTGGACGAACTGACGACTGCTCTTCCTGAAGACTACACCTTGGAAGATGAGTACATATTCCGTGCAATGCCTGTGCCGGACAATGCCACCAGTATGCAGGACACCATTCATATTCAGTTTAACCGCACGCCACACTTGGATGAGGTGGACGGTGGCTACCGTCTGGTGCTGGAAATCGTGCCGACTGAAGAGATGAAAGTCGGACAATATGAACGCTCACGGGCCATCATCTGGGTTTCCAAAGAGCCGGTTCGTCCGTTGTGGTGGAATGAGGAGGTGGAAACTTACCTGCTCGGCAAATACTCTCCGTTGAAGTATAAACTCTTCCTGGAGAATGTTGAGGGTGCTGAAGACTTGAATGAAAATGTAATCAAAGAGCAGCCCGACTTGGCGCGCAAGTTGGTTATGAAATTCAAGGAATGGCTGATTATGAATCCGACTTACGAAGATGGCATTTTGATAGATGTGCCGCTATAAGATAAGTTACAAACTAAAGATAATGAAGATTATGAATAAACTTGTATATAGTTTGCTGGCAAGCTTGCTGGTCTTGACAGCTTGTTTTGAAGATGAAGGCAATTATGACTACCGCGAAATGAATCCTCCTCGCTGGCTGGTCGACAATACACAACCATCCCGATACTATGCCTATCAGGGATATGATGTAACATTGGATGGAAAGGGGCTTTTTACATGGGACACCGATTCATTGACACGGGCCGAGAATGTGACCTACGAGTGGATTCTCAATGGAAAACCTGTGGCCGAGGGACTCCAGGTGACCATGAGCACGTATGAATTGATGGAAAAAGCCGGTGTTACGGAGTGTTCGGGTGCTATGGGTACTTTCGGAACGTTCAATATCGTGGAAAAGAACACCGGTGTGAAGTACATGGCTAACATCTTGGTGTGGTTTAATCCGAAATATTCAGAAGGCAACTGGGTTCTGCTGGTGGATGACAACGGCAAGGCTCGTGTGTCTGTCGTTCGTGAATACTCGAAGTCGGAAAATGGCCAACTCGTCTCTGAGTACGACCTTGTTCAGGATGCTTATGCAGAAAGCAATGACGGAAGTTCCATTCCCGGCAAACCGCTGACTATGAATTGGGCGTATGACAGACATGTCGGTCAGAACGGTTCCATTACCGTGATTACCAATGAGGGCGGGTTTCAACTGGACGCCGAGGACATGTCTTTATATGGCAAGATTGAAGGGGACGAGTTCTTGGATGGCACGCCTGCCAACTTCCAGCTCGTGGCCCGGGCCGATTACGACGCGACAGAAAATCGCCAGCCTGCAACGTTCCTGGCCACGGCCGACGGACAACTTTACTGCCGTCTTATGTCCGGGAATTACTTGGGAGGCAAATACCTGACTGAACCGTATTTTGTGGATGAGAAAGGCTATAAAGTTACGAAATTTTGGAACACCAACTACAATGAAATGATTCCTTGTTACGACGAGAAAAACCGTCGTGTCATGATTGCCAGTGTGGAGATGACGCAGGTCGGCGAGGACTATACGAGTGTGTTCCGTCCTATAATTGTACCATTATCAGGTACGCCGGCTTATGGTGCTCCAGTGAACTGTTTCCCGGAGGGAACTGAAATCCTTTACATCGGTCCTCACAGGTATTACCCCAGTTTGCTGGGTGGAAATATGGTTTTCGTTTGCCTCTATAATGAACCGGGCGTAGCGACTACTCAGCTTAGACACTTTGCAGTCTTTATGAAAGGGCTTGGATTAAATACTGGTGCTTTTCATTTTGGATATGCTGATATGCCGATTCCCGAGTTGCTGGATTCCTCGTCGTGCATTCTTTCCAGCGGAAGTAATCGTACGCCGGCAACTTGCAAGGTGGTTGCACGTACCATATTTTTCACTAAAGGCAATGAAGTCCGTTATTTCTTGTATGACGGTTCTGGCTTGTCGATTGGCGTCAAGTATCGTACGATGCCTTTGACGGAAGTGACCTCACCGATTACTTCGATTAGTCTTGCTGTCTATAACTGCGATCAGCTGTTCGTTGGTTGTGAAAATGGCGATGTGCTCGTCTATGACATTACCTCGTATGATTTCCCGCGGTTGCTGTATAAAGGCAATGTAGGAGGAAAGGTGCTCAATGTTCGTCAGTTAGGACTCCGTTCTCCAGGTTGTGACAGTTTCAATAATTAAGGACCATACCATTTCAAAGCTATGAATATCAAAAGAAGCATATTGACATCAATGGTCTTGGCGGCCGGCTGCTTGCTGAAAGCCCAGACCGGCTACCAAGTGACTTTCGTCAACAAGCAGGAGGCTAACGGCTTTAAGCCGGAGAAGGTCTATCTGTTTTCGATTGAAGACCGCGCGGTGTTGGACAGCGCCGCTTGTGAGAACGGGACGTATGTCCTCAAGGGCACGGCTACGTTGCCGAAATTGGCCTCCATCTGCGGGACGGCGACCGGTTATAATGTCGTGGCAGCATTTGTCCTCGACGAGACTCCTCTTCAGGTGGTGCTCGACCGCGGCGTGAAGGTCGAAGGTTCGGATGTCAATGCCTGCATGGCGGCCATCACGGACGCCATCAATCAGGGCGGGGTGGACCAACGCCGCATCCAGCAGGAGGCTACGACGCTGGCCGAAAAGTATGGTGGACAGTTGCCTGACTCCATCGGGAAACGTTTGGACAAGGAATGGGAGGATGTCTCGGCGCGTCAGATGCATGCCCTGCGGCAGGGTATCCTGGACAACAAGGACAATCTTATCCCGGCTTATTTCATCTTCAACTATGACGATGTCTTGGGCATGGATTTTCTGGATACGTATCTGCGTGACTATCCCTACAAGCAAAATGCATTGTTGAAGTCGACCTTCCACAAGCTTGAGGGTGCGAAGCGGAAAGCTGCTGGAGCGGCTTTCACGGACTTTGCATTGGCTGACATGCAGGGGGTGTCGCGGAAGTTGTCTGACTATGCAGGCAAGGGGCATTACGTGCTGGTCGATTTCTGGGCCAGCTGGTGCGGGCCGTGCCGGCAGGAAATGCCCTTGGTGAAGTCGCTCTATGAGAAATATCATCCGAAAGGATTCGAGATTGTAGGTGTCTCCTTCGATACCAATAAAGAGGATTGGACAAAGGCTGTGGAGCAGATGGGCATGACTTGGCCCCAGCTTTCAGACTTGAAGGCTTGGAAGAGTGAAGCTGCCCAGCTCTATGACATACGTGCCATACCGGCGACACTCTTGATAGGGCCGGATGGAAAGATTGTGGCTTCCGGTTTGCGGGGTGCCCAGTTGCAAAAGAAGTTGGAGGAGATTTATGAATAGCGCCTGAGATGGCAATCTTTTGTCTGCGGTCTGTCTGCTGTTGTTGGTGGACAGACCGCTTTTTTTGTGCGTCTGACTACCCATGCTGTGCCGTGCGCGGCATGGGTCTTATTTGTTTGCGGGGATGAAAAATCGTCCGGAGGACATCCCTTTATTCCGCCCTGACTTCGTCAACGTGTCACCCAAAATTCATCTGTGAACAATGGCGCAATGCGTTGATGGCGTTTCATCAGCATAGTTCTGTTGATTGTCTGCTTGTTCTGAGGCAATGTAATCTGTATAGTCACTATAGTTTTAGCAAGTTCGAGCACCTTGTCCACACTCATATTTATGCCGGATAGTTTCAGCAGACGTTCCAATTCCTTGTAAACTTTCAAGGCCACGAAGCAGATACAGACATGGGCTTCTATCCTGCGCCGTGTGAAGTGAAACATTGGTCTTATCTCAATCTTTGATTTTGATATGCGGAAGGCCCTTTCAACATGCCATAGGTTATGGTAGGCGGCATATACGTCATTGACAGGTATATTCGTATTGGTAAGGTATCCTTTGAGACCATCCCATTTCGCATCTTTCTCCAGTTTCTCGTAATTGATGGTCACTTTCACATCTCCTTCCATTTTCAGGAACTTGTTGTATCCGCGCTTGTTGATATTGTCTTTGGTAAGAGTACCTCTGCGGTATGCCTTCTCCAGACGGCGTATCCCTTTCTCCCGGTTATAAGCATCCCTTCGGGCACGGTCTTCCGTATATCCGAAATAACCTCTGCCCGTTGCCTTTATCGTATTCAACCATCCGGCAGTCTGTCTTAGGCTGCTCCAGTATCCATTCCTGTATCTTCCTGCTCTCGTTCCTGATTTTCGCACCGATGATATACTTGTAACCGTTTGCTTCAAGGTCGGCTATATTATCGTTGTTCATCAACCCTGAGTCAGCCACCACGATAAAATCTTCCAGCTCATATTTCCGGACAAATTCCGTCACTACCGGAAGCATCGTGTGTCCCTCGTACTTGTTGCCCTCATGGATGCAATACGCAAGCGGATAGCCGCCAATGCTGACCAACAGTCCCAATATAATCTGAGGGTTCTGGTGACGCCCTTCCTTGGAGAAACCCGTTTTGCGAAGCTCGTCCTCATAGTCCGCTTCAAAATAGAGTGTGGTGACATCATAAAACAGCACACCGATATGGCCGCCTAAAATCTTCTTTGTGTGAAGGACGCTTATGTCCTGAACTATCTTATGCTGGTTATCGCTCAGTTTGTCCAAATAACGATAGATCTTCGACAGACTGACATCTTCATCAAAATGATTCTTCAGATACTCCACTGTGGCAGATTTGCTTGCAGGATAAGACAAGCGGGCTTTTACAAGTTGGCGGAACACCTCATCATCTATCCTGTTGAAGCCCACGTTGTCAAAGACACGGTCAAGTATCAGGTCCGCTCCATTGATGGAGATGTTGGTTATGCACGAAAGCATCTGTTCGGCATTCAGAAGTTCTGCATCACACTTCTTACGTTCCTCACCGAAGAGATCCAGCCGTGGATGGCGGCGTTCCTGTTCCGCCTCTATCCATTTACGACCTTTCGTTATCAGAGAATCTATTTCTTCTTGATGACGCGCTAAACCTATAGTGGTAAGTTCCTTCATCTTGCCGTTGACCTTTTCAACGACTATGACACCTACATTGCCTGATGGGTATTTCTTTTTACGTATAAACATTTTTTGTGCCGTGTCACCCTAAAATGGGTGATACGAAATTACAAAATATTGTTTATCAATCAATTATAATATTGAGGTTTTTTGAGTGACGAAGTCAGGCGATTTGGGTTTAATGCTTTTGACCTTCCAGATCCATCAGCTGGTCAGCCACAAAAAACATGTTGCCGGCACTCATCTCGGCTACGTGACTGCGAAGGAACTTTGCAGCACGCTGACGGATAGCCGCATCATAGGTCTTAATCAGTCCGGCAAAATGTACGACAAGCGAACTTTGCTGACGCTCATCCAACGACGGATATTCCTTTTCGCACAAATCAAGGTAGGCATTCAGGTCTCCCTTGGCATGGCATTCAATGAAGCGGAAACAGTTGTCATATTTTTTATCAGCATTGAAACCGAGGGTGTTGATTTCATTCTTGATAAGCTCATAGGTCGCTGCGTCATAGGGTTTCGTCCCTGAGAAGTATCCATAGACCTGTGCCTGATAGAGTTTGGAGAGCACCTTGTCTATCTCTACACGCGTGTTGGCATCAAACTCGTCCCGGTGAGCCACCATGAAGCGGGCAGGTTCATCGGTGGGCGATTCCACATACTGCTGGTAAACGAACAGATTTTTCGGGGACAGGCGGTCAGCATCGCTCAAGTCTTTGTAATAGTCATAGACAATCTTGAAGACTTCCTTGCTTTTGATGGTCTTGCCCACCTTTTCACGCAATTCCGCCATCTTGAGTGAGGCATACGCCGATATCAGATCCGGTGTACGTTCTCCACTGTCGTAGCGTGCCTTCAGCTTCTCAGGACTCATTTCCGGGTCAAGCTTACGGTTCAGGTCATCAATAAACGACTGTCCCTCTTCAAAACCAATCTTAGTGACAATCACCTTTTTGTCCGTATCAAGCACTATGAACGTCGGAAAGTATTCCACCTTGTACAGGTCGGCAAACTCCTTTCCTTCCTTTTCGGCATTAAGCTTGATGCAGACGAACTTTTCGTTCATGTAGTCGCCCACCGCCTTCTGCGGGAACACGTCGCGTGCCATTGCCTTGCAGGGGCCGCACCAGTCGGTGTAGAAATCAATGAATACCATCTTGTTTTCAGCCTTGGCGGCTGCCAGTGCTTCATCAAACGTGATGGAGCGGAAATTGGTCTGAGCCAGACCCGGCAGTGCCAGGAGGGCTGCCAGGGCTGTGAGAATTTGTTTTTTCATACAGGTTATTTTAGGTTTTCAACTTTTGCAGGTTACAGTTGGCAAGGAGACGAACGGCCAGGTCCACTCCTTGCCAACTGACAGCTGGTTTGTCAGATTAGTCCGAGAAGGGGAATGTGTTCGTATTGCCCATCATCTCCTCAAATCCCAGGTTACTTCCGGTGATATCCTTTTGCGGAGAGAGATAGCGCACCGACTTCACCTTGCCCGTACCTTCCAAGGTCAGTCCCGGGGCAGCAATGGGCTGTCCGCCGTTCATCTGCTCTTCTTCATAGAAATACAGCTTGTAATTGTATCCTTCCTGCGTTCCGACAATGAATGCGTCGAAATTGTACGTCGCGCTTATCATCCCCAGGAAGCCGAGATACTGGTTGGTCACGAAGGTCACGGTTTCCGACGCCGGAATGCCGGTCAACGGAATTTCCAGTTCCGTACCCTGTGTCAGACTGTAGGCATACAACTTGTTCCCGTCCACACAGTAGATGTAGGAAGCCGTACGTCCGTTAGCCGCCACGATGTCGCTCTTTGCCAGATGGAGAGAGGGGTCAAGGGTGACAATCCGTTCGATGGCATTTCCCAACGAATTGCTCTGTATCAGGTAGCGTTCATCCTTGGACGGCGACTCGCACAGAAACCATCCGATGTTGGTACCTCCGGTGGAATTCACCCCGGAAGCCAGGCATTCCAGGTCCGTCGGATAATCGCTTTGGATATCCTCCCCGGATGTATCGGTTGCAACGGTGGAAGAGGACACATTGAAGTCGGCAATCATCAACCGATGTTCAGTGTTGCTCCAATACATGATTCCGTTGGTCCATCCGATAATCTGGACGAACTTGCTGCCACCAGCACAATAGGGATATCCCAGTTTACCGGTACTCTCAGCCTCACCGGAGAAGGCTGCCCCGTAGGAACGTATGCCGGTGTTGGAGATGTAGCACTGGTAGAAGTAAGCCATGAAATAACCGTAGGGAATCTCATTGTCATCCATCGGACCGCTGAAGAACAGGTTGTCGCGGTTGAACACCTCAGTCAGGTCCTCCGAACGGAATCCCTTGTAATCCCGGCTCTCCGTCGTGACATGAACGAAGTTGTCCACAGCCAGTTCGTTGCTTCCCGGGTCGACATACTCTCCATTATAGAGGATGGACAGGTTACAGGGCTTTCCCTTCATGGGGGCACCCGTGCCGACTTCTATGACATCCGTCAGCAGTTCTTCGTTGTAGCAGTCAAGGTCCGTATTGCCGTCCGGCGTCTCCTTCAGAATGTAAAAACCTTGCGAATAGCTGGTGGAGGTGTGCAACAGGACGGAAGCGTACTGCGCAAAATCATTACTCTGCGCACGTACTTCGAGCACGACCCGGTAGTCTCCCGAAGGAAGTTCCACGACATAATCAGGCTCCTTGTCCGTCGATATCAGATAATCCCGGTAATCGATATTAACAGCAGTAGCATCAAACAGATACCAGGTATACGTCAGGTCGTCTGCTGCATAAGCTGTCTGGACCGTCGGTTTGATGACATCCTTCAGGTTGACACCGACGTATGAACGGACGCTGTACTCCTCTTCCAGGTTTTCAATCACAATGTCGCTGACGTCGAGCGTAGCCAGAGTGGAGTCATCTTCCGTACAGGCGGAAAACGAGAGGAGCATGAACAGTAAGGGGTAGAATATCTTTTTCATGATTCTATGCGTTTTAGTGATGATTAGTACCAGGGTTCAGGGTCGAAAGATACCGGTTCGCCGTTGGGTTCTCTGTAGATGTCGAGTCCGGCATCCAGACGTTTCTGGTTTTCTTCCTCCAACTTTTCGATAAACCACTGGCTGAGGTAGGTGACGTAGTTCGAATCGCCGGCAAACAGTTCGTCCAGATAATCCTCATCCCAGCTGTTTCCGGTCCATTCGATCATCAACTGGTGTTTCAGCTCAGTATAAGTACCAAAGTTGTTGTCGCCATAATAAGTATCCCAGTTAGCCGGTTTGGCCATGTGGCTGCTGATGACCAGCGTGTGGGTGGAGAAGGCTTCGTAACCCGGCTTGAAGTAGCCGTTGTCCTTGAAGGTGAACTGCAAGTTGACATTGCCGTCATCCAGCGAAGCATCACGCAGCACCACGATGGGGATGAGCGCCTTGTTCTGATTGGCGGGGATAAAGGATTTCGACAGCAATTGCGGGTCGTCGAAGGGAACAAAATGTACGCCCGGAACAGCATCGGCCTCACCGGTGGATATCTGCTCCAGCTCTACCGGACGGTCGTAGTCAAACAGACGTCCCATGGTCCCCACTTCAAACCATACCGTGTCGATGGTCAGCTCTTCACCGACGGTGGCACTGCGTAAGGCAAATGAGTAGGCAGTCTCCAGCATATTCTCTTCAATGTCTTCGGCAAGGGTCACCTCTCCGTTGTAGTTGTAGTAGATGAAGTTGAGCCGTGGCTCCTCTAGGACAATCGGGGTGAGGTCCTTCTCACAGGAAGCCGTTGCCAGCAGACAGGCAAGGGCGGACAGTGTATGAATGAGTCTTTTCATAAGTCTTCAAAACAAGGGTTTAACGGTTGGGATTATATTCGGTTGTAGGCAACGGAAGGATGTATTCGCTCTCCCCTACCGGTTCGTCGCGCCACAGCATCGAGGTGCTGTTCAGACGCTTGTAGGTGTAGAACATCTGTCCTTCGGCATAGAACTCGCGCCGGTATTCGTCGACGATGAAGTCCTTCAGGTCATCGGCAGAAGTAAACGACGGCATGTTGGGCACGTTGTGTGCCAGCATGTACATGTTGTACAGACTGTTCGCCTCATTCAGGTCTGTGGTGCTCTCCATCGCAATGAGGTAGACCTCCGACATGCGAAGCATCGGAACAATCTGGTAGTAAAGCATGGCGTTGGACACATCCGTATTCCAATAATACTTCATGCAGACGGACATCATCTGTCCGCCACTGTTCGGCACATTGTTGCGCCAGCAGTTACCGGCACGGTTGTTGGAGTTGGGATTGACGGTGCTGAAAAGCTCGGTATGCATGGCCGAAGTAAGCCCCAGGTTGTTTCGTTCATCAAAACTGGTACTGCTGCCACCCACCAGAAACTCCTGCGAATAATCCATCACGTCATACTTGCTCAGATAGAATAGGCATTCATTGGGACACAGCTTGTAACCGGATGCAAAGTCCTGCGTACCACTCATGGTCATCACGGGATTGCCGTCCAACGTGGCATCGATGACTTCCCGGGCTGCACGGTAGGCATTGGCATCATCACCGAGGTAGCGGTACATGCGTGCCTCCAGCGCTTTCACTGCCCAATAGTTCATGCGCGACTGACGGTAAAGCATGAAGTCGTCCACCGAACTGCTGGAACCACTGTTCAACGCCGTAAAGGAGTATTGGAACACGGGGTCATTGTCCTTCAGCAGGGATTCTGCCTTCTCAATGTCCTGTTTCAACTTGCCGACAAACTCATCGAAGGTGTAGTATGCCGGCATCTCGTCGATGCTGGTTGTCTCTGAATAAGGGAGCGACACCTGCTCCGTTCCTCCCGGCACCTGACCGAAGAGGCGCAGCACATCCAGGTGACAGTAAGCGCGTATGCCGTACGCCTCGCCCTGAATCGTGGCACGGACAGCAGGGTCCGAAATGACGTCACCCTGCTCGTCCACATGCTTGATGATAACGTTTGCCTGTACGATGGTGTTGAAGAGCTGGGCATAGATGGCTTTGATGGCAGCCTGTGAATAGGTCACATTCTCATAGTCGTGCTTCATCAGGTAGTAGTCTTCATACCGGTACGTGTTGTCCGTCATGTTCCACAGATTCGCCAACGACTCGATGTTGGTCATGCTCAACCGCTCGCCATAGATGTCCTGGCTCCCCATGAGCATGTAGAGACCGGTCACGGCACTGCAAAAACCGTTGTACGTGGAGAATTGGTCGTCTTCCTTCTGCTCGGTCTCGGGACGTACATCCAGCCAGTCGTTGCACGAAGAAGCACCGAACGCTGTCAGGAGGAGGACTAGTATGTATATCTTTCTCATAGTGTTCTGCTGTTTTTAAGTGAGTTTAGAATAAGAATTTGATGCTTCCCTGAATGTTGCGTGCATAGGGATAGCTCGTTCCGCGTTCCATCTTGATGGAGCCCCAGTGGAAGAGGTCGGACATGTTCACGCCGAAGGTGATGCTCTGCACACCGGCATAGCGGCGTATCCAGTCACTGTCCCAGCGGTATTGCAGGCTGACGGACGAGAGTTCCAGCACATTGTCGTCCATCACGAAGCGGGAGGTAGCCTGCGTCCCATCGTTGCTGAAGCCTTTGAAGAAAGTCACGTCGCCCGGTTGCATCCAACGGTCGGTGTATACACGCTTGTCAACATTGGAAGACTCCAACGTACTGGTGGTCACCTCCACACGGTCTACCAGGGTGCTGTTGTATGCCTTGCCTCCCCAATAGTAGTTGAACGAGACGTTCAGCGTCAGTCCTTTCCACATCAGCATCGTGCCGAAGTTACCGCGGTAGGGTTGGTAGCCCGGTCCCAGGTAGACCTTGTCTCCCGCCTTCCAGGTCGTCGTCAGGTTTCCATCGCGGTCGAGGAAGATTTCACGTCCCGTACTGGGGTCGACACCCATGGAGCGCACGGCATAGATACCGTTCTGCGGACGTCCTTCATAGAACAGGTTTGCCACCTCATAGTCCTCATCTGCCAGCATCGCCTCGTTCTGCTCCTTGATAGCTTCCGAGAGCTTGGACACCCAGTTCTTGTCATACACCAGCTGCCCGCTGACCATCCAGTTCAGCTCGCGTGCCTGGTCACGGATGATATAGGCACTCAGCGAAGCTTCAAAGCCGCGATTCTTCACTTCACCCACATTTGCCATGTACGAAGGGAAGCCCATGGAGAGAGGGATATCCATCTGCGAAAGGAGGTTCGAAGTGGTCTTCGTGTAGAAGTCAAATTCACCCTTGATGCGTCCCTGCCACAGGCCGAACTCCAGACCGACGTTAAACTCGTCGGTGGTCTGCCACGTCAGTCGCGGGTTACCCCACTCGCTCAATGTGGCACCGGTCCAGTTCATATATTTGTTACCGGTCTCGTAGGCAAAGATGGTGGTCGCTCCCGAACCGGAACCCTGTTGCGAACCGGTCTGTCCGTAGGAAGCCTTCAGACGCAGGATGTTCAGCGTCGGATTGCCGGCAAGGAACTTCTCGTTGTGCAGGTTCCATCCGATACCGGCACTCCAGAAGGGAGCATACTTCTTGTCCGTTCCGAAGGTGGAGCTACCATCGATACGGTACGACATGTCCACATAGTAGCGTCCGTCGTAGGTATAGTTGACGTTGCCCGTGAAGCCCATCATGCGTTGCAGGGTCTTGCTGCCGGTCGGGAGCTCGTTCAGGGCATACTGACGGGCATTGCCCAGGAAGCTCATGTTTTCATCGGAGAATCCCTCGACATTGAATGTATAGGAATAGCCGTCCTGCTGGTTCATGGAGTAATCCAGACCGACATAGAGCTGGTGCTTGTCCAGAAAGGTCTTCGAGTAGGAAAGCGTCAGGTTACCGCTGTAGCTGTAGTCCCTCCCGGTGCCGTAGGCATACGAACCACGGCGGAAGAAGCCCTCGTCGGTAGAGTATTCCGGTGAAGTGTTCGTGTCGGATGTAAAGTAGGAGTCACGCGGCGAGAGGAACACGTCGCTGTGGTTCGTGGTGCTCGTGATGCCGAACTGTCCGCGCAGGGTCAGCTCCGGCAGGATGTTCCACTCGACGGCAAAGTTGTTGGTCAGCTCCTCGTAACCGCTCTTGTCAAACGAGCCCAACGAAGCATCATAGAGCGGGTTGAAATCTCCACGCCCCCAGCTGGAACCACGGAATGCCTCGAAGAACTCCACGTAGTCGCCGTTCTCATCGAAGGGGGTGTTGTAGGGTTGCTGTGCCACGTAGTCGCTGAACGAACCGTAGTTGCTCTCGGTGCTCCGGCTCATGCCGTAGGAAGTATAGTTCTTGAAGATGAAGTTCTTCACGGTGTACATCAAGGTGACAGACCCGTTGAACGTGCGGCGCGAGGAGTTCTTCATGGCACCCTCCACATCCTTGTAGTTGGCTGTAGCACTCCAACGGAACTCTTCGCTACCACCTTCCAGACGAACGTTGTAGTGCGAACCCACTCCGGTACGGACCGGTTTGCTCAGCCAGTCAGTGTCAACGCCTTGCTGCACCTTGCGCAAGCGGCGGTTATAGATATTCTGGAAAGTAACCGTATTGTCAGGGAGAGACGACGTGTAGAGCCCCAGGGAGTTCTCCAGCTCCAGTTTCTCCCGTGCATTCAGCATGTCGTAGGAAGTGAGGTCGGGCACTTCGAAGTCCAGACCGACCTCGGCATTCACGCGGAGCTTGCCCGGCTCGGGTTGTTTGGTCACGACGACGATGACGCCGTTCGAACCGCGCGAACCGTAGATGGCAGTGGCAGCAGCATCCTTCAGGATATTGATGGACTCGATTTCCTCGTCGTTGTAGTCCATAAGCTTCTCCAGCGAGATTTCAAAGCCATCCATGATGATGAGCGGCGTGTTCACGGCATTGGAGGCACTTTCGTTGAACTCCTGCACACTCATCGGCAGCGACGAATTACCACGGATGTTGATTTGCGGGAGGGCATTCGGGTTACTACCCGCTATGTTGTTCACGGCAAAGTTCAGAGAAGCGTCAATGTTTTTCAATGTCTGGAGCAGGTTCTGCCCTTTGAACATGTCCAGTTCCTCGGACGTGACAGTCGAGACGGCACCCGTATAGCTTTCCTTCGCCTTCTTGAAGATACCGGTCACCACGACGTCCTGCAACTTCTGGGCATCGCTCTCCAGGACCACGTGCATGTCGGCATTGGCTGCCAGCACCTGCGTCTTCATGCCGATGTAGGAGATTTGCACCTTATAGTTTGCTCCGAACGTGAAGCCCGTGATTTCAAACCGTCCGTCAATGTCGGTTGCCGTACCGAAGGTCGTCTCCTCGTTGTCCGCTCCCAACAAGCGTACGGAAGCACCGATGATGGGCAGTCCGTCGTCCTTGGAGATAACCGTACCGTAGATGCGGTGGGTCTGTTGTGTCTTGCGGTTGGTCTCCGCCTTGCGGATAATCACCGTGTTGTCCACAATCTCGTACGTCAGTCCCGTGCCCCTCAGCACTTCGTTGAGCACTTCTTCGAGCCGCTTGTCCTTCAGGGTACAGGTCACAGGCTTCACCCCTTGCAGAATCTGCTTCTGATAGACAAACTCGTGGTTTGTTTTCTCCCTCAAGTCAGAAAACACTTGTTCAATGGGTGTATTCTTATACACCGTGTCGATGTCTTGCGCCGAAACCGGGATACCCAAGACACCCAGCAGAATTAAGCTGAAAAGCTTTCGTTTGCTACTGTTCATAGTCAGTCATTTGGTTTATGAATTCATTACATAGTCTTTTCTCTCCATGCACCCAGTGCGGGTGCTCCGCCAGCTTCTCCGCGTTCCAAACGGAAGCATCGAAGCCTGCCGGCTGTGTTTGTTCATGGTCCATCTGGTCTTTGCTTTTACTCCTAAAACGCAAAGGGTGTAAAAAAGGACAGCTGAAAAGTGCATTTTTTTCAAAGAATCTTCAAAATTCGTTGCTGTTTCCCTATTTTTGTACACGAAATGTGCAGACCGATGACAGAGGACGAGATTTTCATAGATTTCCAACAAGGCAAGATAGACTCACTATATGATATCCTGTACGGGAGACTGATGTCGTATGCCTCCCGCTGCTTGGGGGAGGACGCCTCGTTCATGTCGGAAGACTGTGTGCAGGACGCCATCTACAAGACTTACCGGATGCGCAGCACCTTTCAGAATGCCGCAGCCTTCAAGTCCTATCTCTACACCTGCATCCACAACCACGCCGTCTCCATCCTCCGCAAACAGATGGCGCAAGAGAACTATCTCGCAAACCGGGAAGAGGAGGACCTGCAACACTCGTTGCTGGAACAGGAGGTGCTCGACCTGTTGTTCGACGCCATCCGTTCGCTTCCGGAGAAGTACCGTCGGCTGTTTGACATGAGCTTTGAACAGGGATTGAAAAATGCTGAAATAGCCGCCTTGCTCCACGTGTCGGAGAGTGCGGTCAAGAAGCAGAAGGCAAGTATGATCCAGCAGCTGCGCGATGACCTACTGCGCAAGACGGGCAAAGACTACATGTCGCTTTTCCTGCTCTGCCTGATGTAATCCGGACCGCAGAGACATCGCCCCGACGGATTCTTCCGCCGTTCCACAAATATTCTTCAACCCAAATTTCGTTTCTTCTCAGGGAATCGCTATATTTGTTACATAAACAACTAATTTATCGTAAGCATGAAAACACAGGTAACACATTTAGGAATGATTGATTCAGAAAACCGCCAACAAAGTTATGGGGCGCGCATCCAGTTGGATGGAAAGGAAGTGTATGTTGACTTGAATTTCTACACGCTTCGTCCGGACGCTTCCGGATGGGCAGAAGTCTATGAGGATTATATCACGCATCTGGCAGAGCACCAACGGACGGTAGAGACGGCCCTGCGCCGTGATTTTGAAAAAGGGGGCATTGTGCGCAAGTACATCGACTGCCACCTGAAGGAACTCCCCTCTTCCATCCTCGAGAAGATGCTGGCTCCGACGCCTCCCTCCCTCTCACCCGAAGAACGGTTGCTGTCCCTCCTCTCCCTGAAACGCATCGGGCTTTATCCCGGAGATGATGCCTACGCCGTGTGGGACTACACACCGGGATGGCAATATACAGACCAGCTGATTGTCGGCAACACGGACGAAGCAGGCAAGCTGGAGTATGTGTCGTGGGAGAGCTGAGCGAACAAGATGATAACAAGATAACGCGGACCTGTCCCTGCTGTCGGCAGAGGCAAGTCCGCGTTCTTTTTCTCTCTTATATCTTACATCCGGATACGGCTCAGATGCGCTCCAGTTGCACGGTGAAGTGGCGCATCAGCGGAGCTTCCCAGGTGATGCGTACGCCGTGCTGGATTTCCTCGCGACGGTCATAGACATTCTTCAGTGCCACGGCAATCACGTCCATGTGGTTGTTCGTATAGACACGGCGCGGGATGGCAAGGCGCAACAGGTCCAGACCGCCGAAACGGTTCTCACGGGTCACCGGGTCACGGTCGGCAAGAATGTAACCGATCTCGCAACCACGGATGCCTGCCTCCAGGTAAAGCTCAATCGTCAACGTCTGAGCGGGGAATTCTTCTTTAGGTACGCGCGTGAGGATTTTCGTCGCATCGACGAAGATGGCGTGTCCACCGGCAGGACGCTGGTAGGGAATGCCGAACTCGTCGAGACGGGCAGCAAGGTATTGCACCTGCTTGATGCGCGTCTCCAGATTGTCAAACTCCGTGTTCTCATCCAGACCGATGGCCAATGCGTTCATATCCCGTCCGTTCATGCCGCCATACGTCAGGTAGCCTTCAAACTGGATGCAGTACCCTTTGGCACCGTCGTACCAGTCCTGACGATGGGTAGCGATGAATCCGCCCATGTTGACGATTCCGTCCTTCTTCGCACTCATGGTCATGCCGTCAGCCAGAGAGAACATCTCGCGGGTGATTTCCTTGATGGTCTTCCCGGCATAGCCTTCCTCACGGGTCTTGATAAAATAAGCGTTCTCGGCAAAACGCGCCGAATCGAACACGACCGGCTTGCCATACTTGTCTGCCAACGCACGCACCTCGCGCAGGTTCTGCATCGACACGGGCTGTCCGCCGGCTGTGTTGTTGGTGATGGTCACAATGATGAACGGGATGCGGTCGCCATGTTCACGCAACGCCTGCTCCAGTTTGCGCGGGTCGACATTCCCCTTGAACGGATGTTCCAGCTGGGTGTCCTTTGCCTCGTCGATGGTACAGTCGAGCGCAGTAGCCTTGCGTCCCTCGATGTGTCCCTTTGTCGTGTCGAAGTGCGAGTTGCCCGGGACGATGTCCCCCTCATGCACCAGGTAAGAAAACAACACATTTTCCGCCGCACGGCCCTGGTGGGTCGGGATGACATATTCAAATCCCGTCAGGCGGGTGATGGTCTCTTTCAGTTTGAAGAAAGAAGATGCGCCGGCATAGCTCTCGTCGCCCAGCATCATTCCTGCCCACTGACGGTCGCTCATGGCACCCGTCCCCGAGTCGGTGATGAGGTCTATGTAGACCTGTTCGGCTTTCAACTGGAACACGTTGTAATGCGCTTCCTTAATCCACTGTTCGCGCTCTTCGCGGGTGCTTTTACGGATGGGTTCCACCATCTTGATTTTCCATGATTCAGCAAAAGGTAATTCCATAAGTCTGCTTTTTAAGGTTTATGTCCCGAAGTTAGGCGGTATTTGCCGCATGACAAAGCAATCTGCTTTCTTTTTGTTCAAGAGCTGTTGTAAAACAGAAAAAGAAGGACATCCTGTCACGCAAATGTAGCCGTTTCGCCAACGGAACGTAGAACGGGTGTAGCGTCCCTGTCACAAGATAGCCTCATCTTTGCAGCGAAAATCTTAGTGTATAACAGAGACAACATGCGAATCAGAACATTTGCAAGAAGTGTATGTATCTTAGGGATGGGCATCGTAGCTACTGCGCTCCATGCCGAGAACATCAAAGGACAAATTTCAGACAAAACAACCGGTGAACCACTCGTCGGAGCACTCGTGAAAGTGGTAGGCTCGACCCAGGGCGGAGTGACCGATATCGACGGACACTATCAGCTCCGGCAACTGCCTGCCGGAACGTATACCCTGGAAGTGACGTATGTGGGATACCGCACCCTGCAGGTGCCCGACGTGCGACTCGACGGAAAGGACCTTTCGCTGGACATACAGCTCGACCCCGACACGCAAGAGCTGGGAGAGGTCATGGTGACGGCACGGAAAAACCTCGAAGGAGAGAAGGCACTGATGATGGAACGTCAGCAGGCATCCTTCGCCATTGAGAACATGGGTGCCAAGGAGATGAGCCTCAAGGGTGTTGGCAACGTGCAGGAGGGGCTGACCAAAATCACCGGAATATCGGTGGCGGATGCCGGACAGCTGATTGTCCGCGGACTGGGCGACCGCTACAGCACCACCACCCTCAACGGACTTCCCATCGCCTCGCCCAACCCGGACAACAAGCTTATTCCACTCGACATCTTCCCGACTGCCACGGTGCAGAACATCACCGTCAGCAAGGTTTATGAAGTCGGCTCGTTCGCCGACTACTCGGGAGCACATATAGATATAGGTACCAAGGAGAGTGTGGGACGCGACTTCCTCACGGCAGACTTCAACGTCGGCGGAGCCTTCAACACCCTGGGCAGCGACTTCTATCGGAGTGACCGGCGGGGAACGATGTTCACTACCGACAAGCTCGACGACCGCTACTGGGACATGAGCCGGACGGAATTCAACACGGACGTGCTGCGCACAGACCCCTTCGATACTTCCTTTGCCATCGACCGTCAGACAGCACTGCCCGACTTCGGCGGCTCACTCTCCGGCTCCAAGGAATGGGACTTTGTCGGCGGGGATGCTCTCAGCCTGATGGCATCACTCGGCATCAGCCACTCGTCGCAAATACTCGACGATGCCAACGTGAAGACCATGAACAAACAGG
Organism: Mediterranea sp. ET5; assembly: GCF_023337025.1. Taxonomy (NCBI): domain Bacteria; kingdom Pseudomonadati; phylum Bacteroidota; class Bacteroidia; order Bacteroidales; family Bacteroidaceae; genus Mediterranea; species Mediterranea sp. ET5. The sequence continues at coordinate 25,923 of NZ_JAMBLN010000014.1, forward strand.
GCGACATCAAGAACAACTTCGACTACGACAGTTTCACCTCCAGGCTCAATCTCGCAGGACTGCTCAGCCTGGGCTACTCCTTCCGCGAATCGGACAACCTGTCTTACACCTTCCTCTATGCACGGAATGCCGAAGACGAATACCGGAACCGCAGCGGCTTCGACTCTGAAGGCAACGACCTGCTGGGCAGCAACAGCGTCTTCCACGCCTACAGCCTGCTCAACAACCAGCTTGCCGGACATCATGACTTTGCCGAACGATGGACACTCGACTGGGCTGCCTCCTATGGCATGACACGCAGCGACGAGCCGGACCGCCGCCAGGTGATGTTCCGCCGTGACCCCGAAACGAATGAACCGACACGCCTCTTCCTGCTCAACCAACAGGAGACCATGCGTTACTTCGGTGAACTGGAAGAAGACGAGCTGGTGGGCGACGTACGCAGCAGCTACCGCTGGAACGACAACGACCTCGTGCGCTTCGGAGCTGCCTACAAGAACAAGAAACGTGACTTCCGCAGCGCGAACTTCTACTACAACCTCGACAACCTCGATGCCGACATCACCACCATCTACGATACCGACGGCTACCTGAACTATGCCAACGTGCAGAACGGCTCCATCGTGGTCGACCGCAACATGCAGGCACGCAACTCCTACCAGGCGACACACGACATCCTTGCCGGATTTGCCGAAATCGAGTTGCACCCGTGGACGAGCTGGATGGTCAACGTCGGTGTGCGCGTAGAGAACTCGCGTCAGAGTGTGGACTACTACACCGACGGAGGAACGCCGCGCACCGCAGAGCTGAACAAGACCGACTTCTTCCCGGCTCTCAACGTCAAGTATGACCTCACCCCGGAACAAAGCTTCCGCTTCTCCGCCTCGCGCACCGTCACCCGTCCTGCCTTCGTCGAGATGGCACCCTTCCTCTACCGCCCCAGCTATGGGAGCACCTCCCTGCGCGGTAACGAAGAAATACAGAACGGCTACAACTACAACGTGGACCTCCGTTACGACTTCTTCCCGAAGAACTCCAACGACATGTTCTCCGCCACGCTCTATTTCAAATATCTCCAGGACCCTATCGAACGCATCCAGCAGGCAGAAGGCGGCGACGCCGTCCACTCCTTCCGCAATGCAGACAACGGCATAGCTGCCGGCATCGAACTGGAGTTCCGCAAAGAGCTGTTCAAGAGCTTCCGGGTGGGACTCAACGGCTCCTACATGTACACCAACGTAAAGCTGCCGGGCAATGACGGCATCTACACCGAGAACCAGCGTTCGTTACAGGGAGCGTCGCCCTACCTGCTCAATGCCGATGTCAGCTACACCCCGCGCTGGGGCGAAGAGAAACAGCTCAGCCTGGCACTGGTCTACAACATGCAGGGCCCGCGCATCCACACCGTCGGCATCTTCGGACTGGGCGACGTGGAACAGGATGCACTCCACACGCTCAACTTCGTAGGCAGCTTCCGCATGAACAACCACTTCACCCTGAAATGGAAAGTCAACGACCTGCTGGGCAGTACCGCCCGCTTCCGTCAGGATGTCCCCGACACGGGCGAGAAAGTCACCGTAGAGTCCTACAAACCGGGCACCCATGCCGAAATAGGCATCAGCTACACATTGTAGGAGTCCGCATGGAAATGAACTTAAAAACTTACCAACCTATAAACTAACCAACTACAATGCTTATGAAACTGAATGTTTTTGGAATGAAAGTAAACGTATGGGCCATGGCAGCCTTAATGAGTATGGGTCTCTGCGCCACTGCATGCAGCGACAGCGATGACGACAGCCAGAACCCCGGCGGAGGCGACGCAACCACCGTGGAGATGGAGAACGGCGCTACACTGACGGGCGGTGTCAAGAACGGACAGACCGTCATCCTCAAAGAAGGCTACTCCTTCAAGCTCTCCGGTGAATACCTGGTGGAGGCCGGCGGTCTGCTCAAAATCGAACCGGGCGTGACCATCAAGGCTCAGAACGACGACGATACTCCCGACTATATCATGGTCGCCATGGATGGCAAAATCGATGCACAGGGCACTGCCGACAACCCCATCGTGATGACCGTGGAGAACTATCCTGCCGAAGGTGCTTCGCTGGGAGGCAACGGCTGGTGTGGGGTACACATCTGTGGAAAGGCACATACCAACAAGGGTACCGGCACGAAATCTGAAATCGGCGGCTACCCCTACGGCTCAGGAAGCAGCACGGCAAATGACAACGACAATTCGGGTACGATGCGCTACGTCCGCCTGGAGTGTGCCGGCTATGCATTCTCTGAAGAGACGGAAGCCAACGGACTGACACTCTACGGCGTGGGAAATGGCACGACCATCGACCACATTCAGGTATACCGTGGTGCGGACGACGGTGTGGAGTTCTTCGGAGGCTCCGTCAATGTGAAATACCTCATCGTGACCGACTGTGAGGACGACTCGTTCGACTGGACGGAAGGCTGGAACGGCAAGGCACAGTTCCTCGTTGCCGACCAACGTGGCACAACAGCTGCCAAGGACAACGGCGACTGCCTGATCGAGGCGGACAACAACGGAGACGACAACGCTGCCACTCCTATCGCCCACCCCATCCTTGCCAACCTGACGCTGATTGGCAACAACAGCACGGAAGGCACCCGCGGCATCCGTCTGCGTGAGGGTACTCAGGCTGAAATCTACAATGCCATCGTGACCGGCAAGCCGAACTGTCTGACTGTGGAGACCGAAGGTACCGAAAGTTCATTGGCAGACGGCACTTCGAAATTACAATACATCGTGCTGGGACAAAACTTCTCATCGGCTGAAGGCATCTACACGCAGGACATGTTCCTTGCCGAGGGCAACCACAACAGCGTATCTGCCACCAACATTCCCTCGTTTGCATCCAATGACTTCGTCGGAGTCATCGACGGTGGAGCCACCTTGTCCGACTCCTTCTTCACCACAGCTGCTTACTGTGGTGCCGTGAGCGCCGACAACAGCGCATGGGACCTGAACAAGGCTTGGATGCGCAAGTAAAAACGACATTTCTCATCATGTTTTATATAGATTGCGTATATCCGGACGTTGGGACGACACACCACCCACTCCGGTAAAATAAGGCTCATGAAAAGGCAGAGGCGTGCTCGCGAGGAGTGCGCCTCTGATGTTTAAGAAGGCAGGCAATCCCCCTTTCAATGATAAAACAACAAATAGAACAACGGCAGATAGTCTTTCAAGCTGACGCGAAGCACCTTCAGGGCTTTACCTATATGATACTCCACACTCTTGACCGACAGGCCTACCGTTTCGGCGATCTCCTTGTTGCTGCGGTTCTCAAAGCGGCTGAGCATGAAGATGTGACGGGTCTGTTCGGGGAGAGAGGACAAGGTCTGGCGGATGATGAGGGTCACCTCTTTGGAGAAAATCTCGTCGGGGTTGCAGGCTTCGAGGGTGGACAGACGGATGGACAGCTCCTGCATCCGCCAGGATTCCAGCTCACTGCACGAACGCAACTCCACCTCCCGGTGTTTCAGATAGTCGAGAGACTTGTGCTTCAGGATGGTCAGCAACAAGGGGAGGACAGCCTCCTGGGCGACCGGGCTCTCCTTCAGCCTCTCCCACAACTCGATCAACGACTCCGAGGTGATGTCTTCCGCCACCAAATCGTCGTGCACGTAAGACTTGGTAAAATAGAAAGACCGTTTATACAGACTCGTATAGATTTGACTGAACGAGTCGGCAGTGTATCCGTTCATGTGTATTCTCCTTAAAAACTTGACACAGCAAAAGTATATCATTTCCCGAGAAACACCAAAAGGGACAGCTTCCTCTTTCGGAGACGGACACCGGTGAGTTTCCACATTCACACTTTTCAGCACACCAAACAAACTTTCTTCCTTACATCGTTTGTATTTCATCGAAATATCCTATCTTTGTCAGAAGGAAAAACAAGTAAAACTGTTTTTGATAGGTGATTATAGTTTTTTAGATTGTGTTTGTGTTGAGGGAGGGATGTCGTGATGACATTCCTCTCTCTCTTTATGCCCGCATGGATGTTGATTGTTTTCTAGGGCTTCTTCTGCTGACGGATGCTGAAGTGATGCATCTCGTCCCGGTATTCATAGTGCACCTCCAGCCCCGATAGTTTGCAGATACCGGCGACAATGGACAGTCCCAGTCCGGTCGAGCCTTCCTGCTTGCTCCCCTTGTAGAAACGTTCGAAGATTTTTGTATGGTCAAGCGGATGCCGGACACCCGTGTTGCTGATGCAGAAGGTATCCGCCGTCAGGGTGATGACCAGACGGCCGCCGTCGGTGTTGTGGACGAAGGCATTCTTCAGCAGGTTGGTCACGAGGGTCACGGCGAGTGTCTCGTTGAGGACAAACGTCAGCCTCGCCTCTTCACGGACGCTGACGGCAATGTCCCGGTATTCATAGACCTCGCAGTAGTCATCCAGGTAGCGGCGCACAATGTGGTTGAAGCAGACGGGACGGACGTCAGCAAACTGCTCGTTCTCGATTTTCGACAGCAACAGGAGCGACTTGTTGAGCTTCGTGATGTGCTCCAGGGTCTGGTGTGTCTTTGCCAGCTCCTCCAGCTGTCTCTCCGTGATGTCCTCATCCTCCATCAGCATCTCCAGACGGTTGCGGCAGATGGCAAGCGGCGTCTGCAACTCATGCGAGGCATTGCCGATGAAACGCTTCTGCTGCTCGAACAGCTGTTCGTTGCGGGCGGCATAGAGGTTGGCAGCATCATAGAGGGTACGGAACTCGGTGATGGTGTTCCGGTTGGGGAGCGGCTCGTTCTTCTGCCCGACGCGGTAATGCCTGAACCAGTCGAGCAGACGGTAGAGCGGCTGCATGCTCCGGTAGAACACATAGATGTTGAGCACGATGATGATGACCAGCAACGTGGCATAGAGCAGGCTCGTCCATATCAGGATGGAGTGTATCACGTCACGCTTCTCGATGGTGGGCGTCATCACCACCAGCTGAAAATATTCCCCCGCCTCATTCTCGAAGATGGTCCTCAGGATACGTGCCGGCTCGGTCTCCCGTTTCTCCTCGATGTAGACCATCTCGTCGGCATACTCGATGCTCGGGTGTGTCATGGCATAGTGCCCGTCCACCCGGACGAGGTAGTACTGGTTGTTCGAGCCATTGTCTTTCGACGGAAGCTGCTCGCCGCTCAAGGCACGGATGATGATGGTCTCCGAGTAATCCTCCAGCGAGTCGTCCACCTCGTCGTTGATTTCATCAATCATCGCCACGTAGAAGAGCACCGCCCACACCGACAGTATCAGGGTGACGGCAACAGACAGACGGAGTGTGACGTGCGATATGAGTTTCATGCTTCCCGGGTGAATTTATAGCCGAAGCCGTAGACAGCCTTGATTTCGGCAGTGGCTCCTGCCGCCTTCAGCTTCTTGCGCAGGTTCTTGATTTGTGCATAGATGAAGTCATAGTTATCCACCTGGTCGATGTGGTCTCCCCAGACCGACTCGGCAAGGGTGGACTTGTTGACCAGCCGTTCGGGACGGTTCATGAAGTAGAGCAGGATGTCATACTCCTTGCGGTTCAGTTCCAGTTCCTTTTCACCGACGAACACCTGGTAGGTGTCAGGTGCCACGGTGATGTTGCCGCAGGTGATGCGGTTCTCTCCCCCATGATGGTTCCGGCGGATGACACTCTTGATGCGTGCACTCAGCTCCGCCAGATGGAAAGGCTTCGCCAGGTAGTCGTCGGCACCCAGGTCAAGTCCCGTCACCTTGTCCTCGATGGAGTCCTTGGCAGAGATGATGATGACATTCTCTTTCTTCCGCATCTTCTTCAGTTCCTCCAGCACAGCCAGCCCGTTGCCGTCCGGCAACATGATGTCCAGCAGGACACAGTCATAGTCGTACGTGCCGATTTTCATCATGGCAGTCCGGAAGTCGGGAGCACACTCCACGACATATCGTTCTTTCTCCAGCGAACGCTGCATCAGTTCGCGCAAGGAGGCTTCGTCTTCAATGATGAGCAGTTTCATAAATAAATAAGGTGTTTCATGTTTCCCGTTCACGGACAGACGCTCGTCCGCCCGTCGTCACACTGCAAAGAAAGAATTATATTCTGAAATAAAGTTGAAAAAACAGGAAATATTTGCCACCCGAAGCATCGTCGGTCTCTTTACCTGCCTATCTTTGTTACAGTGTAACCCTTAAAACAGAAATGACAATGATGAAGAAATGGATGCTCATGGTAGCCTTCGTGCTGGGCACGATTCCCGCCCTGGCTCAATCCGTAGTCTATGACCAGACAAGCAGCAACGGCGTACGTACGCTGATTTGTGAAGGTATCAACCTGGGCGTTGTCGGCGACACCGACGTCAATGTCGGACTTGCCGGCTTCAACTACGACGGCACGGTGCTCTATTCACTGGCAGTGGTCGTGGGTTCAGGCAGCTCGGTGACCATCCCTGCCGGCAGCAAGTGCGTGCTCACCCTCACCAACGGCAAGCAGTATGAGTTGGAAAGCGTATCAGGCGGCACGGCTGTATTGCAGAACATGGACGTACAGATGGACCGCGTCTACCAGTCCTACCAACGCTTTGCCTACTACAACATCAAGAAGTCGGTGCTGAAAAAGCTGAAGAAAGGCATTGCACGCATCGAGTTCCAGATGCAGCCGCGCAGCTATGCCGCATCCTTTGATGCCGACTCGCTGGGCGCACTGCTGCTCAACTCACGCGAGGTCATCGACACGACCTTTGGAAAGTAAGGAAGGCAAGTGTCGCTGCACACGTCCAAGCCGCAGCGGACCACGTGGCAAAGGAATCAGGCAGGAGGAAAATCAGATTGGTTTTCCTCCTGTTTTTGTATTTCCTCACTCCTCCGTACCCATCCTCTGCCAGGCGGAACCCCTCTTTGCCGTAGAAGAAACCTCCTTCAGCGGAAGAGAGAAACAGACGGACATCCCTCTCTTCTCGGATTCCTCACCGAAGCAATCCAAGTCCCACGCCGTGGGAATATGAGTTCCACGCCGTGGGAATGCGAGTTCCACGCCGTGGAAATGTGAGTTCCACGCCGTGGGAATGCGAGTCCCACGCCGTGGGAATGTGAGTTCCATGCCGTAGGGAATACGAGTTCCACGCCGTGGGAATGCGAGTCCCATGCCGTTGGGAATGCGAGTCCCATGCCGTGGGAACTCTCATCTCTCCCCGTGGGGTATATGTACTGCTGTTGAAATTTCTTGCAGCGGATGGCAGTCCGTTCATGACAAACTGCTATCTTTGCCCTGCTAATAACTATAGAATCAGCCAAGAAGTGATATCAGTTGAAAATTTAAAGGTGGAGTTTGGCGTCACCCCGCTATTCGACGACGTGTCATTCGTCATCAACAAGAAAGACCGCATCGCCCTGGTCGGGAAGAACGGTGCCGGCAAATCCACCATGTTGAAGATTCTGGCAGGGCTGCAACGACCCACATCGGGCGTGGTTGCCGTGCCGCGTGAAGTAACCATCGGCTATCTGCCGCAGGTCATGGTGCTGAGCGACGAGTGTACCGTCATGGAAGAGGCGGAAAAGGCATTTGAACACATCGCCGAGATGCAGGCAGCCCTGGAACGGATGAACCAGGAACTGGCAGACCGCAACGACTACGAGTCAGAGAGTTACCACGCACTCATCGAACGTTTCACCCGCGAGAACGAACGCTTCCTCATGATGGGTGGAACGAACTATCAGGCAGAAATAGAACGCACCTTGCAGGGACTGGGCTTCAGCCGTGCCGACTTTGACCGTCCGACGTCAGAGTTCAGCGGCGGATGGCGGATGCGCATCGAGCTGGCAAAGCTGTTGCTGCGCCGTCCGGATGTGCTCCTGCTCGACGAGCCGACGAACCACCTCGACATCGAGAGCATCCAGTGGCTGGAGAATTTCCTGGCAACACGGTGCAACGCTGTCGTCCTGGTAAGTCATGACCGCGCATTCATCAACAACGTGACAACGCGCACCATCGAAATCACCTGCGGACGCATCTACGACTACAAAGTGCCTTACGACGAGTTCGTGAAGCTCCGCAAGGAACGCCGCGAGCAGCAGCTCCGTGCCTACGAGAACCAACAGAAACAGATACAGGACACCGAAGAATTCATCGAACGCTTCCGCTACAAAGCCACCAAGGCGGTACAGGTGCAGAGCCGCATCAAGCAGCTGGAGAAGATTGTCCCCATCGAAGTGGATGAGGAGGACAACTCCGCCCTGAGACTGAAATTCCCGCCTGCCATGCGCAGCGGCAACTACCCCGTCATCTGCGAGGATGTGCGCAAGGCATACGGCGAGCACGTGGTGTTCGACCATGTCACCCTCACCATCAACCGGGGCGAGAAGGTGGCGTTCGTCGGCAAGAACGGCGAGGGAAAGTCTACGCTCGTGAAGTGCATCATGGGAGAGATTCCTTTCGACGGGAAGCTGACCATCGGACACAACGTACAGATAGGCTACTTTGCCCAGAACCAGGCACAGCTGCTCGATGAGAACCTCACCGTGTTCGACACGATAGACCGCGTGGCGACAGGCGACGTCCGTCTGAAGATACGCGACATCCTGGGAGCCTTCATGTTCGGCGGCGAAGCGTCGGACAAGAAAGTGAAGGTGCTGTCGGGCGGTGAACGCAGCCGCCTCGCCATGATCAAGCTGCTGCTGGAACCGGTGAACTTCCTGATTCTCGACGAACCGACGAACCACCTCGACATGCGCTCGAAGGATGTGCTCAAGGATGCCATCCGCGACTTTGACGGCACGGTGATTGTCGTCAGCCACGACCGTGAGTTCCTCGACGGACTGGTCACCAAGGTCTATGAGTTCGGAGGCGGGCAGGTGCGCGAACACCTGGGAGGCATCTACGACTTCCTGCAAAAGAAGAAGATTGACTCTCTCCAGCAGTTGGCAGCTCCCACCCTGTCGGCTTCACCGACTGCCACCAAGACGGAAGAGGCTCCAGTCTCGGAAGCCAAGCTGAGCTATGAGGCACAGAAGGAGCTGGCGAAGAAAATCCGCAAGGTCGAGAAACAGGTTGCCGACTGCGAAGCACGCATCGAAAAGCTGGAAGCGGACATCGCCGCACTCGAAACCCGGATGGCAACTCCGGAAGGGGCGTCGGACATGAGCCTCTACGAACAGCACACAGCCCTGAAGAAGGAACTGGATACCGCTGTCGAGGAATGGGAGAATGCCTCAATGGAACTGGACGAACTGAAAGAACAAACCAATTAGTTACGCTATGAAGATAAAACATTGTTTACCCATCGTCACGCTGGCCATGATGAGCCTGGCCGGTTGCGACAAGAAGCCGGCTCCGCTGACTGCCGGCATCAATCCCGCCGACATGGACACGACCATCGCTCCGGGAACAGACTTCTACCACTATGCCTGCGGTGGCTGGATCAAGAACCATCCGCTCACGGCAGAGTATTCACAGTTCGGCACGTTCAACGAACTGCGCGAGAACAACCGCAAGCAGCTGCACGACATCATCACCGCCCTCGCTGCTCCTGAAGCAGAGAACCAGCCGGGAAGCATCGAGCAGAAAATCGGCGACCTGTACAACATCGTGATGGACTCCGTCCGCCTGAACAACGAGGGCATCGAGCCCGTCCGTTCAGACATGAGCGCCATCCTTGCCATCAAGGAGAAAGACCAGATTCTTCCGGCAATGAACCTGCTGATGATGAAGGGTACACCGGGATACTTCGGGACCTACATCGGTGCTGACATGAAGAACAGCAGCATGAACCTGGTGGGCGTATGCCAGGGAGGCATCACACTGGGCGAGAAGGAATACTACCTCGACAATGACGACAAGACCAAAGAAATCCGGGAGAAATACAAACAGTACATCGTCAACCTCTTCAAGCTTTTCGGCACGGACGAAGCGAATGCGAAGTGGAAGATGGAGGCTGTCATGGAGATTGAGACACGCCTGGCAAAAGCATCGCTCAGCGCAGTCGAACTCCGCGACCCTGCCAACAGCTACCACAAGATGACGCTCGACGAACTGAAGAAGGAGGTGCCGGGCATCAACTGGGACGTGCACTTCAAGTCACTGGGCATCGAGGGACTGAAAGAGCTGAGCCTCGACCATCCGAAGTTCCTGAAGGAGGTGGCAGACATCCTCAACAACGTAGACCTTGACAAGCAGAAGGCCTACATGACCTGGAAGCTCATCAACAGTGCAGCCGACTGCCTGAGCGACGAAATCAGTGCCGAACAGTTCAACTTCTTCGGACGCACGATGTCCGGACAGCAAGAGCAGTCAGCCCGCTGGAAACGTGCGGTCAACACCGTCGAGGCTTGTCTGGGTGAAGGCTTGGGACAGATGTACGTGAAGAAATACTTCCCCGTGGAAGCCAAAGAGCGCATGCTTGCTCTCGTGAAGAACCTGCAGACCTCCCTCAAGGAACGCATCCAGGCCCAGGAGTGGATGAGCGACAGCACCAAGGCACGTGCTTTCGAGAAGCTCGATGCCTTCTACGTGAAGATTGGTTATCCCGACAAATGGACGGACTACACCGACCTGACCATCGACAAGTCGTCCAGCTACTGGGTGAACGCACAACGTGCCAGCATGTTCGGATGGCGCAAGATGATTGCCGACAAGTATAACAAACCGGTGGACCGCGATGAATGGCAGATGACTCCGCAGACCATCAATGCCTATTACAACCCGACGACCAACGAAATCTGTTTCCCTGCCGGCATCCTGCAACCGCCGTTCTTTGACATGGCAGCCGACGATGCCTACAACTACGGCGCCATCGGCGTAGTCATCGGACACGAGATGACTCACGGGTTCGACGACCAGGGACGTCAGTTCAACAAGGACGGCAACTTCATGGACTGGTGGGCAGAAGGTGATGCCGAGAAGTTCAATGCCCGTGCACAGGTGATGGTGGACTTCTTCAACAACATCAACGTCCTCCCCGACCTGAAGGCAAACGGACAGCTGACATTGGGCGAGAACATTGCCGACCACGGCGGTCTGAACGTCGCCTTCCAGGCTTATAAGAATGCAACGAAGGATGCTCCGTTGGCAGACAAGGAAGGCTTCACGGCTGACCAACGTTTCTTCCTGGCTTATGCCCGTCTGTGGGCGAACAACATCCGCGAAGAGGCCATCCGCAACCTGACGAAGAGCGACCCGCACTCTCTGGGCGAATGGCGTGTGAACGGTGCGCTGCCGCACATCGACGCGTGGTATGATGCGTTCCACATTACCGAGAACGATCCGCTCTACATCCCGAAGGACAAGCGGGTCAACATCTGGTAAGCCCGATACGGTTTACTCTGTGAACGTGTAAGAGACTTGAGCAGGGAAAGAAGCCGACACCCCCGGTTTCTTTCCCTGCTTCTTTTATGCCCTGGTCCCGGACAATCACTATCTTTGCGGAAACGTCCGATACTATATAAAATCACGGTAGACGACCATTCACCAAGCAAATACAATTGTCCGACGGATTGAAAACAAGTGATTGATTTGCCAGGCACAAGAGCTTGATCGGGCAAGGACTTGTATTTGTCCGATTAAGCGCAAATGTCCAGAGGACGATAACCAAAAAAGGCTGTGCCACAAAAAACGTGACACAGCCTCTATTTGAATACTATCTAATATAATCCGATTACCTCAGACGGTCGGCAGCCCGCACCAGACGCTCGTCCTTGCGGATGCCACGGATGGCGAGCAAGTCAAGAATAATGGCAACCAGTGGAAGAACAGCTCCGGTACCACAATGGAAAGTGGCGCCTGCCAACTGCTCATTGTACGCCATCAGGAAGGCAGCAAACGTCGCATACCAGCCCAACGTGACCAAGATGTTGAAGATTGTCAGACGTACCTGCAACTTACGGTTCTTATACAGAAAGATGGTCGCAAAAGCAATGATGGCAGCGAGCAATGCAATGGCAAAGATACCCCAGCATGAACCGTCACGTCCTGCCCCGGCAAGTTCCAGACCGTAAGCATAGAAAGACGACAGACTGCCGTCCTGCCCGACATAAAGCCCCAACGGCATGCTCATGGTCACACCCATCAGTACCACGACCAGCAACAGATAAGCACTTTGTATACGCTGAATCATACTTACTGCAGTTTCTCTTTCTCCTTAGCAGGATTTCTGAAATACACCTTGCCCTCGATATACTCTTGCGTAGCAATCAGCGTCGGCTTCGGCAATTTCTCATAGTAACGCGAAATCTCGATCTGCTCCCTGTTCTCAGACACCTCGTCCATGCTGTCGTTGTAAGAAGCAAACTCCTGAAGCTTCTTCGAAAGGTCGTTCTTGATTTCAACACTAATCTGGTTGGCACGCTTACCGATGATAACCACCGTTTCGTAAATGTTGCCTGTGTCCTCACACAGTTCCATCAAGTCGCGTGTCACCGTAGTGGTGGGCGCATTCGTTTTTCTGTAATCCATAATTCTTCTATTCCTTATTATATACAATGACTAGTCTTTGATATGTTTGTTCGCTTCGTTGAACATCTTGTCGACGTCCTTCAGGTACTTGCTTTCAGGGAATTCGTTCTTGAAGGCATAATACTCGTCAACCACGTCGCGATAACGTTCTTCCCGCTTCTCGACGACACTCTCGCTCGCCATTTTGTACTTCGCCAGGAACACCAGGTAAGAAAGGTCCTCGCGACGTTTTGCATACGGGAAGTCCTGCAAGGCATTCTGCGCCGTGATGACACACGAACGGTAGTTGTTGCCCATGTAGTTGCCCAGGTTATAGTACAGACGCGCCGAGAGATATTCCTTCTCCACCAGCTTGTCCTGCAACTCGAACATCATCCGCTGTGCCTCATCCTTGTAGACACTGCTCGGATAATACTCACAGAACACCTGAATCTCATTGATGGCTTCAAACGTACTGGTCTGGTCCAGACGAGGCTCGGGGGTATCATTATAGAGCGACTTGCAAGTGTAGAAACGTGCCAGCTCGGCAAACTCGCCACGCGGATACGTTGTGTAGTATTTTTTAAACGTTGAAGAAGCCTCCAGCCAGTCGCCTTGCCCGTAGTAACACATGGCAAGCATGTAGAGTGACTCTTCCGCCTTGCCGCTACCTTTCAGGATGGCAATCATGTCATTCAGCACCACAGAGGCTTTGGTATACTGCCCGCTAAAGAAATATTCCTTGGCAGCTTCGTAGCGGTATGAATAATCCTGGCTCTTGAGTACCTTGTTATAATCTCCACACGATGTCATCAGACAGGCAGAAACTAAGGCTATTGCAGTTATACTTTTCTTCATCATACTTCAAAATAATGTGCAAATTTATAGAGAAGCGGTGAATAAGCCAACGAAGCCCTTCTTTTTTAAGCTATTTTTTCGAAGCAGACGGAGTTTTCAGGCCTTTCAGTCAGCTTTCTCCTTCAGCAGGTCTTCGAGCTTGAGCAGTTCGTCACGATATTGGGCTGCCTGGATGAATTCCAGCTTCTTGGCGGCATCCTGCATCAGTTTGCGGGTACGCTCGATGCTCTTCTCAAGCTGCGGACGGCTCATGTACTCCACCACAGGGTCGGCAGCCATGCTGGCATAGTCCGGTTCCACGTATGCCTTCGGTTCCCGGGTATCGGCTTGAGTCTCCTCTCCTGCCCCCAACAGGGCTGCCGTGGTACGTGCCTTCTTGATTTGTTGCGGTGTGATGCCGTGTTCCTCATTGTATGCCAACTGCTTGGCACGCCGACGATTCGTCTCGTCAATCGTCTGTTGCATGCTGTCGGTGATTTTATCGGCATACATGATTACCTTTCCGTTGACATTGCGGGCTGCACGTCCTGCCGTCTGCGTCAGCGAACGGTGACTGCGCAGGAAACCCTCCTTGTCCGCATCGAGGATGGCAACGAGCGACACTTCCGGCAGGTCCAGTCCTTCACGCAACAGGTTTACCCCGATAAGTACGTCATAGATGCCTTGGCGCAAGTCGTCCATGATCTTCACCCGTTCCAGTGTGTCGACATCACTATGGATATAGTTGCAACGTACCTCGTTGCGTGCCAGGTAGTCTGTCAGTTCCTCCGCCATGCGCTTGGTCAGCGTGGTCACCAGCACACGCTCGTTTTTCTCAATGCGTTGCTGGATTTCCTCCATCAGGTCGTCGATCTGGTTCAGACTGGGACGTACCTCAATGACCGGGTCAAGCAGCCCCGTGGGACGGATTACCTGCTCCACCACGACGCCCTCGCTCTTCTCCAGTTCATAGTCTGCCGGAGTGGCACTCACATAGATGACTTGTTTGGCAAGCTCTTCAAACTCTTCGAATTTCAGCGGACGGTTGTCAAGTGCAGCCGGAAGCCGGAAGCCATAATCCACCAGATTGGTCTTACGGGCACGGTCTCCTCCGTACATGGCACGTATCTGCGGCACACTCACGTGGCTCTCATCGATAACAATGAGGAAGTCGTCGGGAAAGAAATCCAGCAAACAGTAAGGACGGGTACCGGCAGCGCGTCCGTCAAAATAACGGGAGTAGTTCTCAATGCCCGAACAGTGACCCAGCTCACGAATCATCTCCATGTCATACGTCACACGTTCATACAGGCGTTTGGCTTCGAAAGGCTTGCCTATCTCCTTGAAGTATTCCACCTGTTTCGTCAGGTCGTCCTCTATCTGATGGATGGCACGCAAGGTACTCTCCTTGGTTGTCATGAAAAGGTTTGCCGGATAGATGCGGAACTCGTCATAGTCCATGATGCGGTGCCCGCTCACGGGGTCTACTTCCTCGATGGCATCAATCTCATCATCCCAGAATACGACCCGCAACAGGTTGTCACTGTATGCCAGGAAGATGTCTACCGTATCTCCTTTCACACGGAAATTGCCGCGGTTCAGGTCCATGTCGTTGCGCACGTAGAGGCTGTCGACCAACCGGCGCAGGAAGACGTTCCGGTCGATTTTCTGTCCACGACGTACATCGATGACATTGTCGTAAAAGTCTGCCGGGTTGCCCATGCCGTAGATGCATGACACTGACGAGACCACCACCACATCCTTCCGTCCGGAGAGCAGAGCCGACGTGGCAGCCAGACGCAACTTGTCTATCTCGTCATTGATGGCAAGGTCCTTCTCGATATACGTGTCCGTCGAAGGCAGATAAGCCTCCGGCTGGTAATAGTCGTAATAGGAAACGTAATATTCCACCGCATTGTGCGGGAAGAAGTTCTTGAACTCGCCGTAAAGCTGTGCGGCAAGGGTCTTGTTGTGACTCAGGATAAGCGTCGGCTTGTTGACATTCTTGATGACGTTGGCAATGGTGAACGTCTTGCCCGAGCCGGTCACTCCCAGCAGGGTCTGTGCAGGTGCTCCCTCCAGTACTCCTTCTGTCAGTTGTGCGATAGCCTCCGGCTGGTCACCGGTAGGCTGATAATCAGATACCAATTCAAAGTCCATAACTCATCTCCTCCTTCATTGGTTAGGAAGTGCAAAGTTATGGATTTTCACCGATACCACCGCGCATCCCCTCATGAGGAATAGCAAAAAAGCAACACAGCCCCACCTTAACGATGGAGCTGTGACACAACTATTGCGAATGGGATTCTTATTGGTTCATGGAGTCTTCCAAGGTACGGATTTGCTCTTCCAGTACCTGCAAGTCCGCTTTCAGCTTGTCGACCTTGCGGTTGATTTCGTTGACCAGGCTGTTGCCCTTCTTGGACGCTGCCGTGAGGAAGCCCAGGTTATTTTCATACGTCTGTATTTCACTCTTCTTGGCTTCATACTGACGGATCAGCCGCTCGCGCTCGCGCTGCATGCTGTTGCCCTCCTTGCCTGCCATTTCCTTCACGTTGGAACGGAAGTTGGTCATCCGACGTTGGGCTGCGGTCAAGTTGAGTCGGTCAAACAGTTCATCGACCAGCTTGTGGAACTCCTTGTAGAGCTTGTCTTTGTCACGGAAAGGCACATGTCCCGTATTGTTCCATTCCTTGATGGCATCGCGGACGGTCTTTTCCGTATTTTCATCATCGGGCTGTTCCACGAGCGCCTTCAGACGTGCCAGGATACCCCGCTTCGTCTCCAGGTTATCCAGTTCGGCAGAATGCTGGGACGAGGTGGCACGCTTCTTCTGCTCAAAGAAATAGTCACAGGCAGAGATGAAGCGCTTCCATACGGCATCCGAATATTTCTTCTGTACGGGACCGATGGTCTTCCACTCTTTTTGCAGACGCGTCAGCTTGTCACCGGTCTCCTTCCAGTCAGTGCTGTCCTTCAAGGCCTCAGCCTGTTCGCAGAGTGCCTTTTTCTTGGCAAGGTTGTTGAGTAACTCCTCTTTGAGCAACTTGAAGTACTCTCCCTTGCGCTTGAAGAAGTCATCACAGGCCCGGCGGAAGCGTTCGAAGATTTTGACGTTCATCTTCTGCGGGGCAAACCCGATGGTCTTCCACTTGGCTTGCAGGGCAAGTATTTCCTGGGTCTTGTTTTCCCAGTCGAGGAAAGTCTTCAGCTTGTCATACTCCGTTGCCTCCACAATCTCACAGATGACCGTCTTCTGGTCCAGGTTGTGTTGTTCTTCGGCCTTCAGCTGTTCGAAGTGCTGCTGATGCCGACGGTTGACAGCCGTAGACGCAGCCTTGAAACGTGCCCAGACACTCTCCCGCAGCTCTTTCGCCACAGGTCCCGTGTCGCGGAACTCCTGATGGAGCTTTTGCAGCTGGTGGAAGGCAGACACCACGTCCGGTTCGTCAGCCAGCCGTTCGGCAGCCTCACAGAGGTGCGTCTTTATTTCGAGATTCTTTTTGAAGTCATATTCGCGGAACTCATTGTTCAGTTTCAGGATGTCATAGAACTTCTCCACCTGCACCTGGTAGCTACGCCAGAGTTCATTCACCTTGTTGGCAGGCACCAGCTTGATGTCGTTCCACTCCTGTTGCAGTTGTTTGAAGGTTGCATAACTCTTGTTTGCATCTTCAGGACTCTCTATCAGCTCTTTCAGCTTTTCAATGATGGCAAGCTTCTTCTGAAGGTTCTCTTCCTTCAGCTGTTCCTGCTGTGCCATCAGCGCATTCCGTTTCTCCTTGATGTCCTTCATCACCTCCTTGTAGGTCTCCTCGTCGGGGTCGGGTGCAGGGACAAAGTCCTCTTCCGTTCCTCCGTTTTCGACGAACGCTTTGCGGGCGGCATCAGTCTCAGCCTTATGCAGTTTGTAGAAGTTCTGTTTCAGGAAGTCCAGTTCAGCCTTGTCGGCATGCTCGATGTCCTGAGCCAGTTCTTTCAAACGTTCAATCACTTCGGCTTTGGATGATTTCAGTTCATAGGTCGCTGCTTTTTCATTTTCCATATCCGCAGTGTCGAGATTCTCGGTTTGGGGAGTTTCTTCGGGAGCTGCTTGTCTTGTGTGTTCTTCCAATTCCTCTGGTTGCAGAGCGGCATTGGTATTAAGAGAGTCCGTCATTGTTGAAAAACGTTTTTAGTTATCGGGATCCTTCTTCCCACTGTGGTTAGTTAAGCTTGACCGGTGCTCAAACCTGTCAGTCAACAAACCTGCACGGACGGCAACTGGAGCGTCCGATGGCTGCTTGTCAACCGACTCTGTCGGGCACAGGCAAAACTTCAGTCGAATAATAACGACAAATTAAAGCAATAATCTTTTTATATCATAACAAAAACTTAGGTTTTTTGCGGTTTAGGCCAATAATTCAGTCACTCCCATGTAAATCATCATGCCAATGATGTCGTTTGTAATGGAAATGAAGGGCCCGGTGGCGATGGCGGGGTCAATCTTCAGCTTCTCCAGGGTCATGGGGACAAGTGTGCCGAAGATGGAGGCGAACATGACCACACAGAACAGGCTGATGGAGACCGAATAGGTCACGGTGCTGGTGGCTCCGAACCGTACGAAGTTGTAGATATAGACCAGCATGGATATGATGGTAGCATTGATCAGTGCCACGACAGCCTCCTTCGCGATTTGCTCAAATGTCCGTCCTGCATCGAGCGAACTGTTCGCCAATCCCTGCACGACGAGCGCCGAGGACTGTGTACCGACGTTTCCGCCCGTACCACCGATGAGGGGGATGTAAAGTGCCATTTCGGGATGGGCAGCAAACACGCTGTCGAAATTTCCAAGTATCAACGAGTTGCAGATACCTCCAATCATACCGATGAGCAGCCAGGGAAGACGGGCACTAGTCTGACGGAACACGCTGTCATGTGTCTCGACATCCTGCGAGAGACCGGAAGCCAACTGGTAGTCACGTTCCGCCTGTTCGCGCACCTCATCCATGACGTCATCGACAGTGATGCGCCCCACCAGACGTCCGATGCTGTCGACCACCGGGACAGCCACGAGGTCATACTTCTCGATAATCTGCACCACCTCCTCGACAGGCGTGTCGACATGCACCGACACGGGGTCCTTCTTCATCACGTGCTTCACCTTCGACACCGAAGGACTGGTAATCATCTTCTTCAGTGGGAACACACCGCGCAGGCGTTCATCGTCGTCAATGACATAGACATAATAAATCTCGTCCATCTCCTCGGCCTGCAGCCTCATCTCACGCAGACATTCGGGCATACTCCAGTTCTCGTTGACGGTGACCATCTCCGTACCCATGAGACCGCCGGCAGTGTCCTCGTCATATTTCAACAGGTCGACGATGTCCCCTGCCTGCTCGATGTCCTCAATGTGCGAGAGGACCTCTTCCTGCTTGTCTTCGTCCATGTCGCGGATGATGTCGACGGCATCATCAGAGTCCATGTAGTCGACGAAACGCTTGGCAATGGTTTCCGACGGGAGGATGTCCAGATATTTCTTACGGGCGTCCTCGTCCATCTCGATGAGCACGTCGGCAGCCTTCTCGTTGTCCAGCTGATGGAAGATGAAACGTGCCTCGTCGGTATCCAGCTCACTGCACAGCTCGGCAAGGTCGGCAGGGTGAAGGTCGGCCAGCCGCTCTTTCAGCTGTACCGCATCTTTCTGCTCGATGAGTTCGCTGATTTCGTGAATGAAGTCTTTCTCTATTTCCATGATGGTTATGCTTCTTTCTCCGTCGGAGTTTCAGCCAAAGCCTGCGCCACCCGGTTGGTCAACCCGATGAAGTCGGCTACGGACAGCTGCTCGGGACGCTTGTTGAACAGCTCGTCGGCACAGAGCGGATGGTCCTTGCCCAGAATCGGCTTGATGGAGTTGCGCAGTGTCTTGCGGCGTTGGTTGAAGGTCGTTTTCACTATCTGTTTGAAGAGTCTCTCGTCGCATCCCAGCGAGGTGGTTTCATTGCGCGTCATGCGAATGACGGCACTCTTCACCTTGGGAGGCGGATTGAACACATGCTCGTGTACGGTGAAAAGATATTCCACCCGATACCATGCCTGGATGAGCACGCTCAGGATGCCATAGGTCTTGCTGCCTGGTCCTGCCGCGATGCGCTCTGCGACCTCTTTCTGTATCATGCCTGTGCAGCAGGGGATGAGATCCTTGTAGTCGAGCATCTTGAAAAATATCTGACTGGAGATGTTGTAGGGGTAGTTGCCTGTCAGGACGAAAGGACGCCCCTCGAACAGTTCCCGCAAATCCATCTTCAGGAAGTCACACTCGATGATGTTGCCCTCCAGCGCCGGAAAGTTCTCATGCAGGTAAGCCACCGACTCATAATCCAGCTCCACCACCTTGACCGGTCGTTGCTTGGGCAGGAGGAACTGTGTCAGCACGCCCATGCCGGGTCCTACCTCGAGAATGGGAATGTCGGGACAAGCATCGACCGTGTCGGCAATATCTTGTGCGATGGTTAAGTCTCTCAGAAAATGCTGTCCCAGGAATTTTTTAGGTTTCACCAATCTCATAGCCTTATTTTATGGTAGTTTTGTATGTGGTTTGTCTCTATCCTTATATCTTTGCATCAATTTGCAACACGCAAAGGTACATAGATTCACATAAAATTAAGATAACAACTGTTGAAAAAGATACTAAATACCTGCCTGAAGATTGTATTCCCGTTCGTGCTGGGAGGCGCCATCCTCTACCGTACTTACCGCGACTTTGACCTTTCCCGTGTGGGCGATTACCTGTGGAACCTCGACTGGTTCTGGATGACAGTCTCGCTCCTTTTCGGTATCCTGAGCCATGTGTTGCGCGGATGGCGGTGGAGGCAGACACTGGAACCGATGGGGGAACATGCCCGAATGAACAACTGTGTCAACGCCATCTTCGTGTCCTATGCCAGCAACATGATTATCCCCCGACTGGGAGAGATTTCGCGTTGCGGCATCCTCTCGAAGTATGACGGAGTCTCGTTCTCCAAAGCCCTGGGGACAGTGGTCACCGAACGGCTCATCGACTCGCTCTGCGTCCTGCTCATCATCGGGGCTACCCTGCTGCTCAACATACACATCTTCGATGCCTTCTTTGCCAAGACGGGCAGCAACTTCAGCTCCATCAGCGAAGCCCTTTCTTCACCTATATTATATATAGTCGGCGTATCGGTGCTGGCCTTCCTCCTTCTCCTCTATTTCCTGGTGCGCAAGCTGGCTTTCTTCGGACGCATCAAGGGCATCATGTACAACGTATGGGAGGGAGTGCTCTCGCTGCGCAAGGTGAAGAACCTGCCACTGTTCATCTTCTATACGGCAGCCATCTGGCTCTGCTATTTCCTCCACTTCTACCTGGCATTCTACTGTTTCGACTTTTCCGCCCACCTGGGTTGGGTGGCAGGACTTGCCATGTTCGTGGCAGGCAGTATCGCCGTGCTTGTACCTACCCCCAATGGAGCCGGTCCGTGGCACTTTGCCATCATCTCCATGATGAGCCTTTATGGCGTAAGTTGGGAAAATGCAGGAATTTTTGCACTGATTGTGCATGGAATCCAAACTTTATTGATAATTTTGTTAGGCGTTTATGGATTAGCCATACTTGCGTTTACCAACAAGAAGTAATTCGAGCGGAAAGGAGGACCGTCTGCTATCATTTTGACAGTTCTCCAATTCGTCAAGCCATACATTTAAACCTTAAAACACATGAGTACAATTTTGTCATTAGCTCCACAGAATGTGTGGAAACATTTCTACGGACTGACCCGTGTTCCCCGTCCTTCGGGTTTCCTAGCACCGGTTCAGCAGTTCTTACTCGACTTTGCAAAGAGCGCAGGTGTCGAGGCTGTCAAGGATGAAGCCGGCAACATCATCATGCGCAAGCCTGCCACTCCCGGTATGGAAGACTGCAAAGGCGTGATTCTCCAGGCACACATGGACATGGTTCCCCAGAAGAACAACGACACCGTGCACGATTTTGAGAAAGACCCGATCGAGACCTACATCGACGGCGAATGGGTGAAAGCCCGTGGCACGACACTGGGTTCGGACAACGGTATGGGTGTTGCAGCCATCATGGCCGTGATGGAAGACAAGACGCTGAAGCACGGTCCGTTGGAAGCTCTCATCACGGCTGATGAGGAAACCGGCATGTTCGGTGCATTCGGTCTGAAACCCGGAAGCCTGAAGGGAGAGATTCTCCTGAACCTGGATTCGGAAGACGAGGGCGAACTCTACATCGGTTGTGCCGGTGGAGTGGATGTGACAGCCACCTTGCAATACAAGGAAGCTGAGGTAGACCCGGAAGACGTGGCCATCAAACTGACCCTCAAAGGGCTGCGTGGCGGACACTCCGGTCTGGAAATCAATCAGGGCCGTGCCAATGCCAACAAGTTGCTGGTACGTTTCGTCCGTGAAGCCATCGCTGAATATGAAGCACGCCTGGCAAGCTGGAAGGGCGGCAACATGCGCAATGCCATTCCCCGCGAAGCAGATGCCGTGCTGACGCTGCCTGCTGAGAACGTCGACGAATTGCTGGAGCTGGTGAAAGAGTATGAAGAACTCTTCAACGAAGAATATCATGCCATCGAGACACCCATCACCTTCAAGGCCGAACGTACAGAATTGCCGAAGGGAGTTGTGCCCGAAGAGATTCAGGACAACCTCGTGGATGCCATCTATGCCTGCCAGAACGGTGTTTGCCGCATGATTCCGACCATCCCCGACACCGTAGAGACATCGTCCAACCTCTCCATCGTTACCATTGACGGAGGTCAGGCACAATTCTGCCTCCTGGTGCGCAGCTCTTCGGAATCCATGAAGGAATACCTTGCCACTTCGCTCGAAAGCTGTTTCTCCATGGCAGGCATGAAAGTCGAGATGAGCGGAAGCTACTCCGGTTGGAATCCTGACGTAGAGTCTCCCATCCTCAAGGCGATGGTAAAATCATACGAAGAGCAGTTCGGAGCAGAGCCTGCCGTGAAGGTCGTGCATGCAGGATTGGAGTGTGGCATCATCGGTGCCATCATTCCCGGTCTGGACATGATTTCATTCGGACCGACACTCCGTTCACCCCACTCACCCGACGAACGTGTATTGATCCCGACCGTGAAGAAGTTCTATGACTTCCTCGTGGCAACCCTGGCAAACACGCCGAAGAAGGTCTGACACTTTCCCATCGGCTCGCCGACTGACGGGCCGTCCCTGTATACCTGACGCAGGATGACATGGAACTGAAATCCATGACGTCCTGCGTCATTTCTTTTATCCGGTCATCAGACCGCCTCATCAATCGCAGCATTCACAAAATCCAGGAAGGGCTTCATCACCTGAAAGACCTCGGCGGAACGTTCCAGCCAGTCCGCAGAAGTAAAAAAGGACTCGGGGACAGGATGAAAACACGAATAGTCCTTGCAACGGATGTACTCCGGATAAGGGAAATCCTTCGGGAAACCCTTGGGGACTGTTTTCACATGCGTCTCGCCGATGACGGGGAACAACGTGTGGAACGGGTCAGACCCGACGATGGCATGAAATTCCTCGGGCTGCTCACAGATACTCTGACGCACGGCACGCAGCACGTCTGACGGCAGACAGTATGACCCGCCGGCAAGCATGCAGTTTTCAGGCTCCAGGTGGAAATAGTAGCCACCCTGGAACGCCTTCTTCCCCTTGGCATTGATATAAGCGCCAAAATGACGTTTATAGGGAGACTTGTCCGGAGAGAAACGGGTGTCACGGTAAAAACGATAGGTACAATCCCCCACACCGAGGTATTGCACAGCCGGGTCAAACACGGTAATGCGGGCAATCAGTTCAGCCACCATACTCTCGAAGGCTGCACGGGCGGCATCATACTCCTCGCGGTGTTCGTGAAACCACTCGCGGTTGTTGTGTACGGCTATATCACGTAAGAATTGCAGGCACAAGGCTGCACGGGAATCATCTGCTTGTTTCATAGAAGGTCGGTATTTGTTTCCCGCAAAAATAGACATTCCCGTTGAATTGACCATACCTGCACCCCACCCTGAGAATATCAGAATGACAGCATTCCCGCCTCTTCTCTTGACAGAATCACCCAAAGTACCTCTTTCAGCTAACGCGCCTTTTTTGAAAAACCGACCAAAGTAGGTTATTTTAAGAATATCCATGCAACTCCGAACGCATATATATTCCAAAGCAGCCCCAAACTTGCATATTCATGCACTCAAACAATATTGTTTGAGGAGAGCAAACACAAGTGTTTGACACGTGAAACAATATTGTTTGACGACCCAAACAATATTGTTTCGTCAGCCGAACACTTGTGTTTGCCTCTCCAAAGTCCAATTTTATACTTGTAATACATTTGTTTGCAAACTTTCACCTCCAGTTTGTACGACGGATACGTCTTGTGGGAACTATCATTCAGCCAATATTATCCATCTCAAACAAGCAATATTTCATTCCACAAGCCATATTTCAATCAGAATTACATTCAAGAAAGCCAATCAGCATCAATCTGCATTTTGCGAATCGCCTGAAAATTCAAAAAAATCCATCAAGCCTTATTTTGGTGCAAGGAAGGGCACTCTCAAGCGATTCGTTTGACACTTTGACAAATTGACAAAAGGATGGAAGCCTGTATGATGAATGATTATTAATCTTCAGGCATGGGAACGACAAGAACAGACTCACTGCAACGGATACCGTAGAATACGTCACGAACCCGCCCCTGCTGGGGTATCAGAATACCTTTCTCTACCAGATCTTTTATATCGCGTGCTGCTGTATCTGGTGATACCTTTACACGTTTTGCCCAATTCTTAACCGTCAGTTTACCGGGATAACCGTCCAAATATAGATTCAAGACCTCACGCTGTCGTTCAGACAGAACTGTTTCGGCATGGGTTTGCCAGAATATAGCCTTATTAAGAACCTTCGACAATGTTTCGTCGGATTGCTCAATGGAACGGAGCAAACAGTCAAGATACCAGATAATCCATTCCGTAATCTCGCAATCTCCCTTTTGCGTTTTCTCTAGTATATTGTAATACTGTTTTTTATCCTTGTTTATCTGATGGGAAATACTGAAGAAACGCATCTTTGAGTTTTCAGCCTGTGAAAGTGCCATATCAGCAATAGCTCGTCCGATTCGTCCGTTTCCATCATCGAAAGGATGAATGCAGACAAACCACAAGTGGGCTATCGCTGATTTTACATAACCATTATGTACATTTGAATTAAACCAGTCCAGAAACCGATTCATTTCTTCGCCTATTTTTTCAGGAGCAGGCGCTACATAATGTACTTTTTCCCGACCGAACATTCCAGAAACAACTTTCATCTCTCCACTACGGTATCGGGCTACATCTATTTTTGTTGGACCACTCCATCCGGTAGGAAACAGGCAGTTGTGCCAGCCGAAAAGCCTTTCATGGGTAAGCGGACTGTTGAAATTGACGGTTGCGTCAAGTGCCATTTCAACGACTCCGTCTATATATCGTGAGGATTCGGTCGGATTCGGTAGTTGCACTCCGAGTTTGCGGGCTACAGATAAACGTACCTGCTCACTGTTCAATTCCACTCCTTCAATTTCAGATGATGCAATGATGTCATGAGAGATGGACTCAACTACGGCAGACATCTTGTCGTTAAAGCCTATTACACTGAGGCGTCCCATCAGATAACCGACAGCCTTGTTTACCTTGTTCAGTTTCTCACCTACAAGTTCCTTGTTCCACGAGAAGGAAGGCCATTCTTTATGTTCATGTATATACATAGGTATCACTGCTTTTTGCAAATATACGGTTTTGCAGACAACTAACCGCAAAATTTGCGGCTTATCATCCGCACAAAACAGTAAAACCATTATTTATCAGTATTTCTAGATAGAATTTATGAAATGCTTGTCAGCTCGTCCGGAATTTAAATTACATATTTGTACAAAACCACATTTTTTCGACCGAACTTTTGCCCTAAAACAACACTTTTCCTACCGAACTTACGCTTCAAACGAACAAGAACCCCACATCAAGAATGACTAAGATTCTCTATTGAAACGCATCAGATTGAAAAAAGATAGCAAATACAAGGCTGGTTTGTTGGAATTATTCCTAAAATCATCCTACATTCGTGGACAATATGCCGGACATCATGGGACACCAATGCCCTGCGCAGCTTGATGGAAGTTTGTCCGGACCGTATGAATGGCAATTCATCTTCGTACCGGTAAAAGAACTTTTTACTTTATGCTATAAAACTACCTTGTTATGAAAAATTGGAAATCAGTACTCTTAGGAGTTGTGATGGGTGCCAGCACCCTGACCCTCGCCGCGCAGGACGACGGGGGTGTGTCGGAATTCGGAACCCCTTATCACTGGGAAAAAGGAACCATCGTCGTAGAATCACCTGAACGTCCTGCGGGTCAGGAATCCGTACTGGGTCTGACTGTCCCCAAGATGGGTGTAGTCAGAGTCGGCTTTGTCGGACTCGGCATGAGAGGTCCGGGTGCCGTCGAACGTTTCACCCATATTCCCGGTACACAAATCGTGGCACTTTGCGACTACGAACGTTCACGGGCGGAAGCTTGTCAGTCCTATCTCCGGAAAGCCAATTTCGCTCCCGCTGCCATCTATTCGGGTGAAAAAGGCTACGAGGAACTGTGCAAACGCCCCGACATCGACCTCGTCTACATCGCAGCCGACTGGCTTCACCACTTCCCCATCGCCAAATGTGCGCTGGAGAATGGCAAGAACGTAGCGATTGAAGTGCCTTCCGCGATGAACCTCAAGGAATGCTGGGCACTGGTAAACCTGAGCGAAAAGACGCGCAAACACTGCATGATTCTCGAAAACTGCTGCTATGACTGGTTTGAAATGAACTCTCTCAACATGGCACAACACGGTGTCTTCGGCGAGGTGCTCCGCGTGCAGGGAGCTTACATCCATAACCTGGATGATTTCTGGCCCTACTATTGGAAGACGGACGCCAATGACAAACTCGGCTGGCGTCTGCGTTACAACATGAATCACCGTGGAGATGCCTACCCCACGCACGGCCTGGGACCCGTCGCTCAAGTGCTGAACATCCACCGCGGAGACCGCATGAAGACACTTGTGGCAATGGACACGAAGTCGGTCCACGGTAAGGAACTCGTAGAGAAGTATTCGGGTGAGAAATGTGAGAACTTCCGCAACGGAGACCACACGACCACCATGATCCGCACGGAAAACGGAAAGGTCATCGAAATCCAGCACAACGTGATGACTCCGCAACCCTACAACCGGCTCTACCAGCTGACCGGTACACGGGGATTCGCCAACAAATATCCCATTGAAGGCTATGCCCTCGATGCTTCGCAGATGAAGGATGCCGGTGTACAGCCGCAGGTAGACAACCTGAACAGCCACTCCTTCCTGTCGGACAAAGACCGTCAGGCTCTCGAAACCAAATACCAGCATCCCATCTTGAAGAAATATGGTGAAATGGCGAAGGAAGTCGGTGGTCACGGTGGCATGGACTTCATCATGGATGCCCGGCTCGTGTACTGCCTCCAGAATGGCCTTCCCCTCGACATGGATGTGTATGACCTTGCCGAATGGTGTGCACTGGCAGAACTGGGCAGCATCTCGATGGACAACAACTGTGCCTCTGTCGCCTTCCCCGACTTCACACGTGGTCACTGGAACGATGTGAAAGGTTATCGTCACGCGTATGCCACTCCTGAAGCTGAAGCCGAAGCCTTGCGCATCGCCCAGGAAGCAACGGCACGCCTGAAACAGGGCAACGAAAAGGCATGGGCCAAGTATGACAAGGCACTTGCCAAAGCGAAAAAGCAACAGGCAAAAGAGAAATAATCTGCTGAATGTGATTCTCTGAAGCAGACACCTCGTACAACAAGAAAGCACCCGATGGAAGGCTGAGCGTCTCCATCGGGTGCTTTCTTATGATTCAATGAATGTCTGTCAATTCAGCTTGCAGGGAATCTTATTCCACAACAACCGGTCTGTACTTCGGAACGAGTGCCTTCATGATGCACCAGCCGATGAGGTAAGCCACGGCGCAGACGCAGAAGATGATGAAGTAACCTGCCTCCTTGCCCTGGAAGCCCATGAAGACCATCTGGGTGGCATCCGAATAGTCGAACAGGGTACCTGAACACTTGTTGATGAGGAACGAGCCCAGACCACCTGCCATACCACCGATACCGGTAATGGTAGCCACGGCAGTGTTGGGGAACATGTCGCCGACTACCGAGAAGATGTTAGCCGACCAGGACTGGTGGGCAGCACCGGCAATACCGATAATGATGATCGGGAACCAGTAGGAATAGCTTCCCAACGGTTGTGCCAACAGGGCGAGCAAGGGGAAGAGGGCAAAAATGAACATCGCCTGCATACGGGCTGCGTATGGATTCTTGCCGGTACGGTTGATGATGATGGTCGGCAGCTTACCGCCATAGATGGAGAGCATCGTGATGGCATAAAGCACGAAGATGAGCAACTGTGCCGTGGGGCTGTCGGATGAGAATCCGTATACGTCGGAGATGTAAGCCGGTGTCCAGAAGAGGAAGAACCACCACACACCGTCGGTCATGAACTTACCTACGGCAAACGCCCAGGTCTGACGGAACTTCAGGCACTGCCAGAAAGAGAGCTTCTTCTCTTCCTTGCGGTTCTCGGCTGCACTCTTGGCAGCTGCCTCTTCGTCTTCGCGGTCCTGCTCGATGTAAGCCAGCTCGGCCTTGTTGACGAAGCGGTTCTCATGCGGCTTCTTGTAGAGGAACATCCAGAAACCCATCCAGATGAAGCCCAACGCACCGATAACGATGAAAGCCATCTCCCAACCGTTACCGACACCGATTTCCTGGAAGTAACGTGCCAAAGGCGGGATGCTCACCGGAGCGGCAAGGGCACCCACTGTGGCACCTGCATTGAAGATGGAGGTAGAGAAGGCACGGTCTTTTTTCGGGAAATATTCGGCAGTCACCTTGATGGCGGCGGGGAAGTTTCCGGCTTCACCCACACCCAGGATGATACGTGCGGCAATGAAGTAATAAACACTGACAATTGCAATCGTCGAAGCGACAGCGCCGCCAGCGGAAAGCATCTCAGTTGTGGTATGGATGCCTACGGTATGTTCCGTGGCCCATCCGCAGAGGGCGTGTGCACAGGCACCCAGCGACCAGACACCGATCGCCCACAAATATCCTTTTTTTGTTCCCATCCAGTCGATGAAACGGCCGGCGAACAAGTTGGCAATGGCATATACGATGGAGAAAATAGCGGTGATATCACCGTAGTTACTATCCGTCCAGTGGAACTCAGGAGCAATGAAGTCCTTCCACGTTAGAGACAAGACCTGCCGGTCCATGTAATTGACAGTCGTAGCGAAGAAAAGCATGGCACAGATGATCCAACGGTAATTGGTCATCTTGTCATTTCGTAATGTACTCATAATACTAATTTAGGTTTTATTGTTTTAAATTGTTTTTCGAGATTTGCGCCCAAAGGTACATTTTCTTGATGAATAACGGTTACAAAAATGCCGACTTTTTTGTTTTATTAAATACGATTTCTCATAGAAATGAGCCGCAATCCCTAAATTTGCAACTATTATCACATAACTCGTTACTATGAAACACTTAAAATCATTTGCGCTGCTCGGCTGCGCCCTGTTCTTTTCTTTAACATCTTCTGCCCAATCGCCCAAAGTCGACACGGAAGCTCCGTGGTCGGTGCGTATGGCAGAATCGGAGATGATACGTTGCCCGGAAGCCTGGCAACTGGACTTCCAACCCCGCCTCAAATGGGATTACTGCCACGGTGTGGAGCTGGGGGCTTTTCTCAACCTGTATGACGCTTACGGCGACAAGCGGTATTACGACTATACCCTGCAATACTGCGACACGATGGTACACGACGACGGAAGCATCGAGACCTACCGTCCCTCCGAACTGAGTCTGGACCGCATCAACACTGGTAAAATCTTTTTCCGTATTTACGAACAGACGAAAGACATCAAGTATAAGAAAGCGCTTGACATGCTCCGTGCACAGCTCACCTGTCAGCCACGCACCAAGGAAGGGGGATTCTGGCACAAGCTGGTCTACCCGAACCAGATGTGGCTGGACGGCATCTACATGGGTTCGCCGTTCTATGCCGAATATGCGTTCCGCAACAACCGGCCCGAAGACTATCAGGACGTCATCCGTCAGTTTGTGGTCTGCGCACGACACACCTACGACCCGGCGACGGGACTGTACCGCCATGCCTGGGACGAAGCCCGCAAGCAACCTTGGGCGGACAAGAAGACCGGACAGTCGCCTCACACCTGGGGACGCGCCATGGGCTGGTATGCCATGGCACTGGTCGACGCGCTGGAGTTCATCCCCAAGCATGAACCGGGACGCGAAGAGGTGATGGACATCCTCGACAACGTAGTGACCCAGATAGCCCGCTGGCAGGACAAGGAGAGCGGCTTGTGGTATCAGGTCATCGACCGCAGCGGCGACGAAGGCAACTACCTGGAGTCGTCCGTCTCGACCATGTTCATCTATACGTTATATAAGGGAGTCCGTCTGGGACTGATTGACCCCACCTACCTTGCCGTTGCCGAGAAGGGCTACCAGGGTGTGCTGAAACACTTTATCGAGGTCGACGAGAACGGAGTGGTCTCGCTCACACAGACCTGTGCCGTTGCCGGACTGGGAGGCAATCCCTACCGCTCGGGAGACTATGACTACTACATCCACGAGAAGGTACGCGCCAACGACCCCAAGGCAGTAGGTCCGTTCATCAACGCCAGCCTGGAACGTGAAAGACTGAAAGAGAAAAGATAATCAGAAAGACAAACTCAAAACCTCAACTGAAAATGAAACAACTGGGAATGCTATTGCTCGGCCTGCTGCTGGGCGTGACAAGTTATGCCGCCACGGATACCCCCGACACACTGGTCGTGGCACGCGACGGTTCGGGCAAGTTCCGTAACCTGTGGGAAGCCATCGAGGACTGCCGTGCCTTCATGGACTACCACAAAGTGATTTACGTCAAGAAGGGCGTCTACAAGGAGAAAGTCATCATACCGTCCTGGCTCACGAACATCGAGATACTCGGCGAGGACCGCGACGAGACCATCATCACCTATGACGACCACGCCAACATCCGCCTTGCCGGGCACGACACGAACATGGGCACCTTCCGTACCTACACGGTCAAGGTGGAGGGCAGTGACATCACCTTCAGGAACATCACCATCGAGAACAATGCCGCACAGAAGGGACAGGCCGTGGCACTCCACACCGAGGGCGACCGGCTGAAGTTCGTCAACTGCCGCATCCTGGGCAATCAGGACACCATCTACACCGGAGTGGCAGGCACCCGGCTTTACTTCGCCGACTGCTACATCGACGGGACTACCGACTTCATCTTCGGTCCGTCGACCGCCTGGTTCGAACGCTGCACCCTCCACAGCAAGCGCGACTCCTATGTCACGGCTGCCTCCACCCCGAAGGAAATCCGTTACGGCTACGTGTTCAATCATTGCAAGCTGACGGCTGAGCCGGAGGTGAAACGTGTCTTCCTCGGACGTCCGTGGCGTCCGTATGCCTACACCCTCTTCATGAACTGCGAACTGGGCGGGCACATCGTGGCTAAAGGCTGGCACAACTGGGGCAAGGCGTCCAATGAACAGACGGCACGCTATGCCGAATATCACAATACGGGGGCAGGTGCCGCTACCGGAGAACGTGCCCCGTGGAGCCGTCAGCTCACCGACAAGGAGGCTGCCGGAATCACACTGGAACGGGTATTCTCCATTCAGGATACCTGGAACCCACTCGACTGATACGCTGACCAACGAACACAATCATCATGCAAATCAAATATCCTTTACTGGCACTCGTCGTCTGTGCGTCAACCGGACTCCATGCGCAACAGCAGGAGCCGCTCATCCCCACGGTGGAGATTCCCGCCGGAAGCTTCTACATGGGTGGTTCGGGCATCGGTGAGAACTACGACGAGGCGCCGATGCACCGCGTGACCATCTCACGCCCCTTCCGTATGGGCATTACTGAAGTGACCAATGCCCAGTATGAACAGTTCCGCCCGGAGCACAAGGCATTGCGGGGCAAACGCGGCTTCTCGTCGGGGGACGACGAAGCGGTGGTCTTCGTGAGCTATGACGATGCCGTGGCATTCTGCCGCTGGCTCTCGGAACGGGAGGGAAAGACTTACCGCCTGCCCACCGAGGCCGAATGGGAATATGCCTGCCGCGCCGGGACGCTCTACAACTTCTACATGGGCGACAAGCTGCTGAAGCCCTACATGAAGAACCAGGAAGTGGCGACCACCTTGAAACAGGTGTCGCTGCAAGTGGGTCAGACACCTGCCAACCCCTGGGGACTGTATGACATGAGCGGCAACGTCGAGGAGTGGTGTGCCGACTGGTACGGTCCCTACATGCCTTCTGCCCAGACTGACCCCGTGGGCTATGCCGACGGTCTCTACCGGGTGACGCGGGG
This sequence comes from Mediterranea sp. ET5, assembly GCF_023337025.1. Lineage (NCBI taxonomy): Bacteria > Pseudomonadati > Bacteroidota > Bacteroidia > Bacteroidales > Bacteroidaceae > Mediterranea > Mediterranea sp. ET5. Next base: position 57,694 of record NZ_JAMBLN010000014.1, read on the forward strand.
CGGCAGCCACAACACACCGACCCAGTACCTGCGTTCGGGCAACCGCTCCGCCATGATACCGGAGGACAAGTTCGTGCACGTGGGCTTCCGCGTGGTACAGGCTGACTATCCGACGACGGAACCGCTGCCCGTCATCCCGGACACGTATGCCTACACCGTGAGCCACGAACCGTGCGACTGGGAAGCCCAACGGGGGGACACCCCGGTGTTCGACCCCTACATCGTCTACGTGAAAGAGCCGGCACCCGGTTCGGGCACCCCGTTCTACAGCCACAACCACCAGCCTGCCATCACCTGGTGTCCGAACGGCGACCTGCTCGCCATCTGGTTCTCCACCAATGATGAGAAGGGACGGGAGCTGACAGTCCTCTCCTCCCGCCTGCGCCGCGGCAGCACGGAGTGGGAACCTGCCCGCCTGTTTTTCAAGGTGCCCGACCGCAACATGACCGGCTCCGCCCTGTTCCATGACGGGAACGGCACCCTCTACCACATCAACGGCGTGGAGGCGCTGGGCGGATGGAAGAACCTCGCCATGACCCTGCGCACCAGCACGGACAACGGTGCCACGTGGACACGTCCGCGCATCATCGCTCCCGAACACACGTTGCGCCACCAGGTCATTGCCGGCACGATGATGACCCGCGAAGGCTGGCTCGTGCAAGCTTGTGACGCCGGCTCGGGCGGCAGCGACGGAGCAGCCGTCCACATCAGCAAGGATAAGGGACAGACCTGGACCGACCCGTGGGATGGAAAGCCCCTGCCGACCTTTGCCGAAGGGGCGACGGGAAGTACCATCGCCGGCATCCACGCCGGAGTGGTCCAGCTGAATGACGGACGCCTCATGGCACTGGGACGCAACAACAACATCAAGGACAAGGAAGGCCGCCTGCGCATGCCCATGAGCCTTTCAGACGACATGGGCAAGACATGGACCTACCATGCCTCGGAACTTCCGCCCATCGACGGGGGACAACGGCTGGTGCTGATGCGCCTCAACGAGGGGCCGCTCCTGCTGGTTTCGTTCACCGGGCACCCCTTCCGCACGTCCGACCGTGACAGCGAGCTGTGGTTCACCGACCCCGACGGACACCGTTTCCGCGGGCACGGACTGTATGCCGCTGTCTCCTACGACGAAGGCAAGACGTGGGACACCCGCCGTCTGTTGACCGACGGACGCCGCCAGCTCCTGAATGCCGGAGCATGGACCCAGTGGTTCGAGGCGGACGCCACCCATGCCGAGCCACGCGGCTACCTTGCCGCCACCCAGACGCCCGACGGCATGATACACCTCGTCAGCAGCCGCTTCTACTACCGCTTCAACCTGGCCTGGCTGGAAGCAGTGAAGAAGTAAGGGACAGACGAGCACAAACCGGCACATAGACAGACCTAAGTATGATACTTAGCCTACCTAAGTATTATACTTAGGCTGCCAAAGTATTATACTTAGGTCTGCATAAGCCCGGCTTAGTCCGGGTACTTCCCGGCTTCATATCCGACTGAAGCCGTATCCTTGCACCGGACAAACTTACTTCATCGCCTGCGCCTTCCGATACTCGTTGGGCGACATGCCTACGTTCCGCTTGAAAAGACGGTTGAAATGCTGGGAATACTGGAAGCCGAGGTCGTCGGCAATCTGGGAGACGGTCTTGTCCGTGCCGAGCAGGAAGTCTTTCGCCGTGTCGATGATTTTCGCCTGGATGTATTCCTGCGGCGTCTTTCCGGTCGACTTCTTGATCAGGTCACCGAAGTAGTTGGGCGACAGGAAGACGCGCTCGGCAAAATATTTCACACTGGGCAGCCCTTCCGTCTGCACCATCCCCGTCCGGAAATAGTCGTCGAGGAGCGCCTCGAAGCGGGTCAGCACATCCAGGTTCGACTGGGTGCGGGTGACAAACTGACGGTTGTAGAAACGCATGCAATAGTCCAGCAGCAACTGGATGTTCCGCGCAATCAGCCGCTTGCTCAACCTGTCTATCGGACGTTCCAGCTCCATCCTTATCTTTGCCAGACAGTCGAGGATGATGCACTTCTCGTCGTCCGAGAGATGCAATGCCTCGGTGGAATTGTAAGAGAAGAACGAGTAGGACTTGATTTCCTGACCGAGGGACGTCCCCTTAATCAGGTCGGGATGGAACACAATGCCGCGTGCCGTCGGGTTAACCCCTTCGGTGAGCGAAACCTCGATGACCTGTCCGGGAGCAAAGCTGACGATGGTCCCGTCTTCGTAGTCATAGACCTGCCGTCCGTAGCGGATGTCCCCGCACTTGGTCTCTTTCAGCAGCAGGGCATACACCCCATAGTTAATGGTAAAGTGGGAAGGATGGCACTGTGCCTGCGACATGTCCACCACGCTCACCAGCGGATGGAGCGTCTCCAGACCGAACAGCTTGTTGTATTGATCGACCGTGTCGAGATGGATAATTTCTTCATTCATAACATAGAGCCATTAGCGTGTGACAAAAATACACATTTTATCGTACCTTTGCCCCATCTAAACCAAAATCCTCCAACGTATGAAAGAGACCTACTGGAAATATTCACTCATCATCCTCATCATCGGACTGGGCATCCTCCTGTTCCGTCAGGCACAACCGTTCATGAACGGCATCCTGGGCGGCTTCACGCTGTACCTGCTGTTGCGCAATCCGACCCACTGGCTGCAACAGAAGATGAACGGTTCGCTTGCCGTCTGGCTGGTGACACTGGGCACGACCCTCTTCATCCTCATCCCGCTGTCACTCTTCAGCTGGGCAGTCATCCGCCAGCTGTCGGGGCTACACTTCGACACACAGAGCATCATCGAACCGACCAAGCAGGTCATTGCCATCATCAAGGAGCGGACGGGCTACGACTTGTTCTCGGAGCAGACCCTGTCGTTCGTCGTGGCACAGGCTTCCTCCATCGGGCAGTCGGTCATGAGCGGCGTGAGTGACTTCGTCATCAACCTCTGCGTCGCCATCATGCTGCTCTTCTTCATGCTTTCCGGCGGACGCGCGATGGAGCACTACATCTCCACGGTCCTCCCCTTCCGCGAGGAAAACAAGCGCGAAGTGCTCGACAAGGTGCAGCTCATCGTCCGTTCCAATGCCATCGGCATCCCTCTGCTCGCCATCATCCAGGGCGTCATCTCGTTGGGCGGTTACCTGCTCAGCGGCGCCCCCAATCCGGTGCTGGCTGCCATGCTGACGGCTTTCGCATCCATTATCCCCATCATCGGGACGACCATCATCTGGGTCCCCATCTCCATCTATTTCCTGCTGATGGGCGACTGGGTGCATGCCTTGATTCTCCTTGCCTACGGCGGACTGATTGTGGCACAGAGCGACAACCTGATCCGCTTCATCCTGCAGAAGAAGATGGCAAACATCCATCCCCTTATCACCATCTTCGGTGTCGTGGCGGGCTTGCCCATCTTCGGCTTCATGGGCATCATCTTCGGACCGCTCATCGTGTCGCTCTTCCTGCTCTTCGTCGAGATGTTCCGCAAGGAGTATCTGTTGAATGAGTAAACCGCAACCTGCATAAAACCCCAATCGGACATCAGACAGCTCAATGTCTAATGACCGATTGGGGTTTAAAGTGTCGGATTTGCTTCCCGTCACAGCAACAGCCGTTGCAGCTCGTCCAAGTCGTTGACGATGTAAGTCGCACCTTCCGCCTCGAACTCCTGGCGACTGCCATAACCGTAGAGCACACCTACGGAGTCGAGACCTACGGCACGGGCACCGAGGATGTCGTGCTTGCGGTCGCCAATCATGACGATTTGCGAAGGGTCGGTCAGGCCGTTGCACTGCATGACGTAGCGGATGACCTCTTCCTTGGTGCGGCGCGTGGCATCGTCCCGTCCGCCGACAAAGGCGAAACGGTCGGCAATGCCGAAATGACGCAGCACAAGGTCTGCCATGCGTTGCGGCTTCGAGGTCGCCACCATCAGGGTCTTCCCTGCCCGACGTGCCGCGTCGAGAAAGTCCGTGATGCCGGGATAGAGGGCATTCTCATACACCCCCGTCACCTCATAACGTTCGCGGTACTTCTTCACCGCCTCATCCGCCTGTTGCGGCGTGAAGTGGTAGAACTCCTGAAAGGAGTCTTCCAGCGGAGGACCGACGAAGCAGAGCAAATCGTCCGGATTGCTGACCGTGATGCCGAACGCCTCCAGGGCGTATTGCGCCGAACGGACTATGCCGGGCGCGGAGTCGGAAATAGTTCCGTCGAGGTCGAGAAACAAGTAAGGATAGGTTTTCATGCTTTCTTTTCCAGTTCTTGCAGGTTTTCCATTTTCTTGGTTTCGAGAAATTCATAGATGCCGCAGAGGTGCTCGCGCACACGCTGATGCCCGAACTCGTAGACCTTCGTCACCAGTCCGTCGAGGAAATCGCGGTCGTGCGAGACGACGATGAGCGTCCCGTCAAAGTCCATCAACGCCTGCTTGAGGATGTCCTTGGTCTTCATGTCGAGATGGTTCGTCGGCTCGTCCAGGATGAGCAGGTTCACCGGTTCCAGCAGGAGCTTGATCATGGCAAGGCGGGTGCGCTCGCCGCCGGAGAGGACCTTCACCTTCTTCGTGCTCTCTTCGCCACCGAACATGAACGCACCGAGCAGGTCGCGTATCTTATTGCGTATCTCCCCTTTCGCCACGTCGTCGATGGTCTGGAACACCGTCAGGTTCTCGTCGAGCAAGGATGCCTGGTTCTGCGCGAAGTAGCCAATCCGTACGTTGTGTCCCAGTGTCAGCGTCCCTTCATGCTCCAGTTCGCCCATGATGCACTTGACCAGCGTGGACTTGCCTTCGCCGTTACGTCCCACGAACGCCACCTTGTCTCCCCGTTCCACCGTCAGCGTGGCATTCCGGAAGACGACGTGGTCGCCGTACGCCTTGCCCACCCCTTCCATGATGACCGGGTAGCTGCCGCTGCGTGGCGAGGGCGGGAACTTGAGCCGCAAGGCGGACGTGTCTTCCTCGTCCACCTCCACCAGCTCCAGCTTCTCCAGCATCTTAACGCGGCTCTGCACCTGGAGTGTCTTGCTGTACGTCCCCTTGAAACGCTCGATGAAGTCCTTCGTCTCCTGAATCATCTTCTGCTGCTCCTCGTACTGCTTCATCTGCTGTTCGCGGCGTTCCTTGCGCAGCTCCAGGTAGTGGGAGTAGTTCACCTTGTAGTCATAGATACGTCCCATGGTCACCTCGATGGTGCGCGTGGTGATGTTGTCCACGAACTTACGGTCGTGACTGATGACAATGACCGCCTTCCCGCTGTTGATCAGGAAGTCCTCCAGCCACTGGATGGACTCGATGTCGAGGTGGTTCGTCGGCTCGTCGAGCAAGAGCACGTCCGGGTTCTGCAACAGGAGCTTCGCCAGCTCGATGCGCATGCGCCATCCTCCGCTGAAGTCACTCGTGGGGCGTGCGAAGTCGGTGCGCTCGAAACCCAGTCCGAGCAACGTCTTCTCCACATCCTCCTCGAAGTGCGTGAGGTCGATGGCATAGAACTTCTCGCTCATCGACGCCACTCGCTCAATCAGTGCCATGTAGTCGTCGCTCTCATAGTCGGTGCGGGTGGTGAGCTCCTCATTCAGCCGGTTGATTTCCGCCTCCATCTCGTGCAGGTGGGCAAACGCCTGCGAAGCCTCTTCGAACACCGTCCTCCCATCCTCGGTCATGAGGTGTTGCGGAAGATAAGCCACCGTGCAGTCCTTGGGCACACCGACGTGTCCGCGTGTAGGCTGACGCACGCCTGCCAGAATCTTCAGCAGGGTACTCTTTCCGGCACCATTCTTCCCCATGAGGGCAATGCGGTCTTTCTCGTTAATCTGGAAACTGATGTCACTGAACAGGGTAGTTCCGCCGAACTCTACGGCAAGTCCTTCTACAGATATCATTAAGTTTATGCGTTTTTAGGTTTGTGCGTGCAAAAGTACGAAGAACATTTCAATTGACAATTGACAATTGACAATTGGAAACGATTATCAATTGAAATGATTGTAAATACGAAATTCTTTTTATCTTTGCGGCAACCAATTAAACAGAAATCCTATGAAGAAAATTGTGAGAACGTATGTATGCCCCTTGTGTGGCAGAGTGGTAGAGACTGACGGAACCGAACAGAACCCGCCTTATTGCTGTCATGAACCCATGATGCTCGAAAAGGAGGAAGAAGTGGAAGAAGAAGACTGACAGACACCCGACGGTGTCATCGGACATCACTCAAAAGGACAGGACGGTCTGGCATGAGCCATTCCATCCTGTCCTTTCTGTATAATAATGGATTGCCAAACGTCCAATGCCGAACATCCAACGCCGAACGGCAATTGTCAATTGTCCATTGTCAATTGTCAATTGAAACCGGTTATCCCATCTTTCCCGTCAGGTAGGAACGGGTACGCTCGTCCTTCGGGTTGGAGAACATCACACTGGAGTCATCGTACTCGATGAGTTCGCCCAGATACATGAACATGGAATAGTCAGAGATGCGTTTTGCCTGCGACATGTTGTGGGTCACAATCATGATGGTCACCTCGTTCTTCAGCTGCACGAGCAGGTCCTCGATGTACTTGGTGGCAATGGGGTCGAGCGCCGACGTCGGTTCGTCCATCAGCAGGATGTCCGGTTGGAGTGCCAGCGAACGGGCAATGCACAGGCGCTGCTGCTGTCCGCCCGAGAGGAAGGTTCCCCGCTTGGTGAGCGAATCTTTCACTTCGTCCCACAGCATGACATTGCGCAGGTTGCGCTCCACAATCTCATCCTTCTCCCCCTTCGACAACTTGATGCCGTTGAGGATGTAACCCGCCAGCACATTGTCGTAGATGTTCATCGTGGGGAAAGGATTCGGACGCTGGAACACCATGCCCACCCGCCGACGTTCCTCCGTGGGGTGCATCAACAGGATGTTCTCGCCGTTGAGCAGGATTTCACCGGTCACATGGATGGCCTTGTACAGCTCGTGCATGCGGTTCACGGCACGGAGCAGGGTGCTCTTGCCACACCCCGAAGGTCCCATGATGGCCGTGATGGTGTTCTTTGCCACGTCGGCTGTCACGTGCTTCACGGCAAGTTTGTTCGAGCCGTAAGCGATGGATACGTCTTTTATCTGAAGGATAGGGTCTTTTATACTTTCCATTTCTTTTGAATTCTTTTAGCTAACAAGTTGAGGCATAATACGAAGGTGAGGAGGAAGAGGGAAGCTCCCCAGATGAGGCTCTGCAGGTTGGGGTCGTTGAAGAACTCCCAAATCATGAGGGGAACGGCTGACATGGGTCGGCTGATGTTCCAGCTGATGGCTGCTCCACCCAGGGCGGTGAACATCAGCGGGGCAGTCTCGCCGATGACGCGCGAGATGGCGAGCAGGATTCCGGTGAAGATACTGCCGAACGCCGAGGGGAGCATCACCTGCAGCATCACGCGCCAGTAGCTTCCGCCCAGGGCAAGACCTGCCTCTTTTAGAGTCTCGGGCAGGATGTTCATGGTCTCCTCGGTGGAACGGATGATGAGCGGCAGCATCATGATGAACAGCGCCACACTGCCGGCAAAGCCCGAATAGCCCTTCATCGGCACGACCACCCAGATGTAGACAATGATACCGATGATGATGGAGGGCGTACCCTGCAACAGGTCGGTGATGTAGCTCACCGTCGTGGCAAACCAGTTTCCCTTGTATTCCGAAAGGCAGATTCCGCAGAAGATGCCCACCGGAATGGCGATGACCGCAGCCACGACGAGCATGAGGAACGTGCCGACGATGCCGTTGGCAATACCGCCCGGCAACGCCTCGCCTGCCGACATCGCCATCATCGCCTCGTAGGCGTTGGGCGTCGCCTCGGTCAGGAAGGTCCAGGAGAGCTGCTTCCAGCCCCGCACCAGCACTTCGCCCAGAATCGCCAGCAACGGGATGGCTGTCAGGGCGGCAAAGAAGCAGACCACGAAGTAGAGCAGACGGTTCTTGAAGATGCGTACTTGTAGGTTTTTATCTTGTAACATAACTATCTGTGATTAGAGCATACGGTTAGACATGTTGGGCACGCCGGATGAGAATCTTGCCAATGAGGTTGATGATGGCAGTGATGAGGAACAGAATCAGTCCGATGGCAATCAGGGCAGAGAGCTTCAGCCCGTCGGCTTCACCAAACTGGTTGGCGATGATACTCGCCATGGTGTTTCCGGTGGTGGTGAGGCTGGTGGGAATCTGGTTCGTGTTGCCGATGAGCATCGTCACGGTCATGGTCTCGCCCAGGGCACGTCCGATGGCAAGGATGTAGGCGGAAAAGACTCCCGAACCGGCAGTGGGGAACACCACGCGGCGGATGACCTCGGCACGGGTCGCACCCATGGCGTAGGCTCCTTCCTTCAGGTCAGAGGGCACCATCTTGATGAACTCGGCACTCAGCGAGGCGGCGTAGGGTACAATCATGATGGCGAGGACGAAGGAGGCGGTCAGGATGCCGGAGCCTTGCGGCGAGATGTTCAGCTCCATGAAGAGGGGACGCAGGGTGTAGAAACCCCAGAGTCCGTAGATGATGGAGGGAATACCGGCAAGCAGGTCGGTCACCGTGCTCAGGATGGTGGCAATCTTCTTCCCGCGGAAGTATTCGCCCACGAAGAGGGCGACGGGCAGCGAGAAGGGGATGCAGAAGATGAGTGCCAGCAACGTGGTCAGCAGCGTACCCGTGATGAAGGGCAGTGCACCGTAGCTCTCGTTGCCGGGCGTGTAGTTCCAGTCGTCGGAGCAGATGAACTCCCAGAAGCCGAACTGGCGGAACGCGCTTGCGGCATCATTGGTGAGGGAATAGATGATTCCCCCACCGATGATCGGGATGACCACTGCCGACAGAATAAGGATAAACCTGAATATCTTGTCTTGCATAGTTGTGTCTGCGTTGGTTTGGTTTCGCTTGTGAACGTTGAACCAGTCCTTATTTCACAAGGGGCTGTCCGTCGTAAGTGACGGTCTTCAGGTTCTGGAGGCTCAGGTCGACAGCCTGTCGGGGCAGCGGTGCATAGTGTACGGTCGTAGTCGTCTGCTGGACACTGTCGCTGAGGACATACTCCAGGAGGTCAACCGTAGCCTGTGCCTGTGCCTTGCTGCGTCCGGAGTAGTTCTGCTCCTGGTAGATAATGAGCCAGGTGAAGCAGCTGATGGGGTAAGCTCCCGGAGCATCGGCGTCCGTGATGGAACAGCGCGTGTCCTGCGGGATGTCTCCTGCGGCAGCCGAGATGCTTTCCGTGGACGGAGTAATCATCTCGCCCTGCTTGTTTTTCACATTGGCGTAAGCCAGCTTCTGTGCGAAGGCATATTCAGAACCGATGTAGCCGATGGTGTTCGGGGTGTTGCCCACGATGCCTGCCACTCCCGGATTTCCCTTGGCAGCCTGTCCGACGGGGAAGTTGACCGACTTGGCAGCTCCGAGCGTATTCTTCCAGTTCTCGCTCACCTTGCTCAGGTAGTCGGTGAAGACGAAGGTTGTCCCACTGCCATCCGAACGGTAGACCGGCATGATGTCGGCAGCCGGAAGCTTGGCGTCGGGGTTGAGTTCCTTCAGGCGGGCATCGTCCCAGCGTGTGATTTTCCCGGCAAAGATGTCGGCAATCACGTCTCCCGCGAGGTTGAGTTTCTCCACGCCCGGCAGGTTATAAGCCAGCACGACGGCTCCCATGCAGGTCGGCACGTGCACCACGGGCTTCATCTCTTTCATTTCTTCATCGCTCAGGTAAGCATCGCTTCCACAGAAGTCCACGATGCCGTCCTTCAGGTTGCGCACACCGCCACCGCTTCCGATACCTCCGTAAGACACGTTGTCCCCACCCTTCTCATTATAGGTGTTGAAGGTCATCGTATAGAACGGCAAGGGGAAGGTTGCCCCTGCACCGGTCAGCTCCACAGCTTCGCGACCGTCTACCGAGTTTGACTTCTGTCCGCCGCAGGAGCTGATGGTCAGTGCCAGCAAGCCTGCAACTAAAGCATACATTTTCTTCATAACTGCTAGTATTTGGTTTTCAAATCGTAAATGAACAGTTCAGATAGGCGTAATAGCTCTTCTTGGCATCGTCCGCCTTGGGAGACCAGACGCGCATGTTGGGCGTCAGCTTGATATACTTGCCGAGCTTGAACTCCGCGCCCACGACGCCTGCCATACCGTCGGCAGCCTCGTTCCAGTGGTCTTTTGAGGTGAGGTAGTCCCACCGACCGAAGAGGTTGACGTGTTTGCCGACGCCGACGGTGGAGTAGACCGAACAGCCGCTCTGGTCATGGTCCTTGATGTTCCGTGCATTGGTCTGGCTGTTGTATTCGGCTGCGAGGCTGAACGCCCCGGTGGCATATCCGGCAAAGAGGTTCCAGTTGGTGATGCCCTCCAGTGTTTTATCGGACGCCTCGTTGTAGGAGGCATAGGCCCGGAGAGTCAGTCCACGGAGCGGAGTGAAGGTGAGTCCGACACCGTATTGCAATCCGTCGTTCACCTGTACCTTTTTATATCCTTCTCCGTTGACGAGGATGACGTCCGCCGAGAACCACGGCGTAAAGTCATAAGCCAGGGAGACACCCATGTCGGCACTGCTGCCGAACTTATATTCGTCCTGGAACGACTTCATGACATAGCGTTTGCCCCAAAAGGATTCCTGTGTCTTGAACTGGGTGGTCGAGATGAGTCCGCCGCTCAGCGTCAGGTTCTTGTACTTCCACGTGACGAGTGCGTTCTTGATGTAGGCAATGCGTTCGTAGTCATGCACATCGTCGGACTGTCCCACATCCATGACGGCCTTGAACTGCAAGCCGTTTTTCAACGTGTACTGATAGCCCAGGTAGCTGCGGTCGAGTGTAAATCCGCGGTCGTTGTTGTTGCTTCCGAAGCCCGTATGTACATCGCTGAAGATAGCGATGATGGCTTTCCCTTCAGCCTTCGGTTCGTTGTCGTTGGTTTGTGCTCCGGCAAGAAGAGGTGCACAACAAGCCAAAGCAGCAATCATCCGGTGTTTCTTCATCATGTTGTCCTATTGTTGTTTTGACGCTGCAAATGTAGGGAGGGGATGTTACAATGAGATGCAAAACATTTTACATCCGTATTACAATGCAATGGACAATTGACAATGGACAATGGACAATTCGGCTGATGCGCATCAGCTCGGTGACGGGATGAGCTTCTCACCGTGACGAGATGAGCTTCTCACTGGTATCTTTTCCCGAAAAGGCAGTGGGGAGATAAGCAAGGGGAACGTATGTCTACATATCGTCCATTGACAGTCCCTTGCAGGAGATGCGATAGCCCTTGAACTCGCCCGTGGCACGCTGGAATACGGCAGCCTTTTGTTCCAACAACTTCCTGTCAATGTTCGCAGCTTTACGTTTTACCTCAAAAAACGTAGCTTCATCATTCAGTTCATTCTCGGCTATGATATCAATTTCATTTTCACCTTTACGGTCCCACCAGCCGCCGATGCGTGTATAGGCTTTACGCTCAATCAGCACACGCCTGAAATAACGCTCAAGCATCAGACCGCTGAATGTCTCGTAGTCCCGGTTTATGATGGTCTTCAAGCTCTCGTAGTTCTCAATTTCCAGCATGTAGCTGTACTTGTAGATAAAGCGGAACCAGAACGTGAAGAAGTTGTCTTCTATCGTATAACGGACATTTTTACTGGTGCTTTTCTCAAACAGAGGCTGTTTCTTGGCAATCACCTCATACTCATTTTCCAGCTTCGTCAGGTAACCACCGACCTCTCTGCCTACCACATTTTCTATCTCTGAACGGGAGGTCTTGCCTCTTGCTATCGCTGACAAGATGGAAAAATAAACTCCGTAGTCCTTGCCAAACTCCTCAATCAGTATGGCCTTTCCTTCTCCCAGGAATATGGAGTCTGCCTTCACGATTTGATTCAGCATCTTTTCACGGGTCGTCGCCCGGACATCCATAAGCAGCTGTACGTACTTTGCCACACCTCCCGTAAAGGAATACAGTGCCAACAGGTCTTCTGCCGTGTAACCGGGGTTATACTCTGTCAGAATTTCCTTCAGGACGGCAGGTGTAAAGGGGCGTACTGTCATAAAACGTGTCTGCCTGCCATACAGTGGTTCCTTCTTGTCTTTGAATATCTTCGACATCATGGAATAGATGGAACCGCAAACAATCAGATTGATACGGGATTTCGGGCTGTAGAGGTCCCAAATACGTTGCATGTCACTGTACACCGACTTGTTCACGCGGAAGAACTCCTGAAATTCATCAATGAACAGCGTCAGGGGGCGTTCCATGGACAGTTTCATCAGAAATTCAAAGACATCAATGAAACGTTCCACCCGTCCCATCGTCGGAATCCCCAACTTGTTTTCAATCTCAAGCCGGTAGTCTTCGCATAAATCGCCTTCAGCCTTGCGAGCGACGAAAAAATAGAGAATAGCCTCGTCCTCATAGGCTTGCCAGATAAGGGAGGTCTTGCCGATACGGCGTCGTCCGGTCACGACCGTGAATTGTGCGTTGTCTTTTGACATCTCGCGGATTTCACGCAGCGATGCAATCTCTTCTGTTCTATCAAAAAATCTCATATCCTTCTTCCTTTTCTTTCGACTTCCGAAACAGCCATTTCCGAAACAGCCGTTTCGCTACTGCAAATGTAACGTATTTATTTCAATGGACAATGCTTCCATGCAGCATGAGATCCTCTGTAGGGACGACCTGTCTGGTCGCCCGGTCCAATCCATCGATGGTCCAATATCGCCCAAAATGCAGGATGAAAGACAGCAATGTATGAGGATGTATACTGTTGGACGTGCACGAGGATGTGATATTGGACGTATGTTGGACCGGGCGACCAGACCGGTCCAATCCATTGATAGTCCAATATCCCCCCCAAATGCCGGATGAAAACAAACGCCGCTGTCCGGAGGCTAGATGCGTCCAAACAGCGGCATTTCATGAGACCGTGTGTCACGGTCGGATAGAAGCTGATTCCCTTATTATCAGATGTACATGCCGAACGGAAATTGTCAATTGTCAATTGTCCATTGTCAATTACTTAGTACGGCTTGATGAAATCGTCGTGTGACGATGAACCGCCCTGGTTGGTGATGTATTGCTGCATCTCGGCCTCGGATACATCCTTCACACAGCGGACATCAAACTCGGTGAGCCAGATGCTGCCACCGGTCATCTTGACCAACTCCTGACGAGTCCAACGGTTCAAGTCCATCGGGCGGGCACGGAAACCGTATTGCTGTGCCCAGTAGTGGGCGCCGTAGAAGCGGTAACCCTCCTCGGTATCGGTCTTGGTCATATAATAGGCCACGTTGTTGGATGAGGTCGAGAGGGTCTCGATGCGTCCTTCCGTATTCGGGTCATTGTTGCTCGACCAATTGTTTTCCGAACCGACACCCCAACCGTTGGATGCTGCCCACCAGGTCGGATTCCAGTTCTGCGTACGCATGTCAAGCATCTGCTGCGGTGGGAAGAGACGTATCATCAACATCAGCTCGTAGGCATTCGGCATGCGCCAGCCGCGTATGATTTTATTACCCGTATAGCGGTCCACCTCGATGTAGTGGGCGCACGGATGCTCGTCGCGGCTGTCATCCAGCATAATGGACGGACGCGAAGCCTCGGCATCATACACGGACTTATAGTCGGGATTTGTAGAACGAGCCGGATAGCCGAAATCAGTAGTCATCCGGTAGACATATTGGTCTTTGCCCCAACCCAAGGAACGCTTGGTCACAGCCACCGACAGACGGGCGACACGGAAATACTTGTACGGACGTGCCCACACCGAATTCATGGTGTGCTTGGGCAACGGACCGTTTGCCACATAGTTCTGACGAATCAGGTCAGAGGGGAAACGCGAACAGTCGATGATCAAGCCGGAAGTCGACACACCACCCGCATTGTTGTCAGCAGGAACAGACGTGTCACGGGTCCAGTCATTGCTCTCGGTCAGCCAACGCTGGGCAGGACGGTAAATCTTGTTCGGGTCATACTTGCCCAAGGTGCGCACCGCACGGACGCGCAACGGAGCATCCCAGAACTCATCCTTATATTTACTCTTCCAACTGTCATAGCTACCGCCCATGGGCTGGTTGAAGCTCTGATAGCCGTAGTAGTAACGGGTCTTGATGTCCCCGAGGTCCCATGCCCAAGGCCACCACATCAGGTGGGCACGTGCCTCCGCCATCTTTTGGCGCATGGTCGCGCCATAGCGTGCCATGAACATGAACGGTTCACTCCAGCGACCGTCGTCCGACTTGGTCAGACGTGTGGAGGTGATGTAGGGATAGTCGTTGCGCAGACGGTAGGCAGGAGCCAGTGAGACTTGTGCCATCCACAGGTATTCCAACTGGGGCAGCGAAGGCAGATACCACTTCACATCCTTGTCATAAATCATACCGCTCTGGAGGTCGTACGGGTTGGAAGGCTCGTTACGGCTCAACACCGCCAGTCCTGCCCAACCACCCTGCGACTTGAACGAGCCGTTGTTGATGTGGCGCGGATAGATAATCTGCCACTGGTAGACATAGCCCGGACGGTTCTCAATGGAACCACGGGGAATGTAGACACGGGCATTCACATTGTTGCCACTGAAAGTATAGTCGAGCAAGTCTTTCCACTTATGCGACCCGTCCAGCCAACCGGGGTGGACCAGTGTAGTGAAGAGCAACCGACCGTCATAGATATTGGTCGTTCCCTGCACCGGCACGTAGTAGTTCTCGTTCCACACGTGACAGTGTGCCTGGCGAAGCTGTTTGGAACTGGCAGTGATGTTATCGGGTTTGTTCTCCATCCACTCTTCCTCTTCTACCAACTCCACGCCGAAGCCTACGTAGTCCTGGGGCAGCCTGTCGATGTTGTAGGGAGCCATGATGGAGTGTTGCTGTACGTTGATTTCCGCATCGTCCCACGAGCTGTGTCCATCGGATGAATAGGACGGACGACGGTCGGAGAAGAAAATCTTCATCATACGGTCCGGACGGTTGACAAAGAGTCGCCAGCCGTTGTTCTCCCAGTTGGTACTGTTCACGGCGAAAGCTACACCATTGCCGTTCACCTGGAAACCCGTCGCCCAAGACGGCATCTCATCGTAATAGAACTCATGGGCATGCACGGAGATAATCATATCACCTGTTTCAGAGTCGAAATGCCACTTCTCCAGGTCTTTCTTAAACTCCGGACGCGACATCAGGTCGGATGCCGTCTTGTTTTCCCACTTGGTGGTCAGGTCCTTCATCGCCAGACGGATGTAGCGTATCAGGTCCTGGGGACCCTTGCGGTAGCAGTCCTTGTACCGGTCATCCTGAGGAGGGAACATCTCATAAGCAAGCGGCTTGCCGATGGTGAAACGGGGGATGCGGGGAGGAGTTGATTCGTCCTGGCTCGCATATTGGCTGCTGTAAATATGTGTCAGCGGATGGATGAAGAAGCTCACCCAGGCTGTATCGGTCTTGGAAGGCATATAGCCGTTGCGACCACCTTGGGGCAGCGGGTCAAAGGGAGTATTCACCTCAAAGTGGTTGCGTGCATCATTCGTGGCAGTGGGATTGATGTTTTGCCACTCTGATACCCGCATCTTGCTGCGCAGGTCAAAGAAGTTGATGAGCACCGCCCGGGCGTCGAAGTGGCTGTCCAGGATGGCAGTCGAAGCCTCGGTGACGAAAGCGTCGTCATGGGAGTTGTCCTCAAACTGCTGGTTTTCGTCTTTCAGGTTGTTGACGCGCACCTCCGCCTTGATGTCCTCCAGCGAATAGATGCTGACATTGTAGGTGTAATACTTGTCACGGGAAATGCTGTACGAGTTGATTCCGTCTTCCGACTCGGCGTTGCCGCCCAAGAGTAGCCGGTAGACCACGTTGTGTGCCACACGCTCTTTCTTCATCTGGTTGCCTCCTGCCACTCCGGAGGTAACGGTCTCATAGACATCGCCGACGATTTCCACCCACACCGCCTTGTCCGGCGCATATTCGAAGGGCAGGAAGTTGCCGCTGTCATCCAGGTTGGTCAGCGGTTGTCCGTTATGGTAGTACTGTCCGTTCTGCGGGTTGAAAGTCACTGCACCCGACCCGGCTTTGGCATTCGCCTTCTTCTCCAACCGGGCACGCATGCCGTAGAGGTAACGCAGACGGTCCGCCTCATCAAACTGCTTGATGGAAGTGACGGAGGAACCGGGACCGAAGATTTTGCTGTACTTCGCATCCCACTCCGCAGCATTGATTTTCTTCTTCGCCTTAAGCTTCACCTCGGGCATGTAGAACACGATGCCGGAAACGTTGGTACTGTCGCCCGTATAGATGTCTGCCACCACAAGCGAGTCGTTGCCGGTACGGGGAGACTTCAGCCCATGCTCCTCCAGCTTGCCTTCATACTCGAACTGACGCCAGCTCATTGCAGCAGGATTGTAGAGGTCTTGGTCAAAATAGGTCGCACGATTGGCATCCGCCATCAGGTAGGAGCCCGTAGGCATGTTGTGAAAGCGCACGCCACGAGGCAGGAAGCGCAGATTGGGATTGCCGCTCTTGATGCGGATTTCCACCTTGGCATCCACGCGGGTCAGCTTGACAGGGATGGTCGCCCCTCGCACCGAAGCCGCATTGACCGTCTGTGTACCCAGACCGGACATGAGCAAGCCTTGTGCACGCTCGGTGAGTCCGTCATATTCCGTGATGCCGTCGCGGTCAGGCACGAGCGAGGCATCGTCCACGTACCCCCGGTTGTCATTTCGGTCGCCACCGATGTAGCCTTCTCCACGTCTCAGCTTTGCCAAATAGGCCACCTGCTGCTGCAGTGCAGCCAGCGTCAGGTCTGCTCCCTTGTCGTTGACAAAATCCTTGAGGCGTTCCAGCTTTCCGTTCTCACCGAACCAGTATTCGGGCGAGTTGAGCTGCATGTTGCCGATGGAGACGGCTGTCAGCTTGAATTTCTGTATATCCTCATTGGAAAAGTTATACTTCTCGGCGTGCGCCCGGAGCACGGAGAGGCTCACACGGTATTGCGCCCGCAACTGGGGATTCTTGGGGTCAGTGTAAGAAGTCATGGCCGATTCAGCCGTGAATACGCCCGGCTCCAGCTCGATGATGAGTCCGTCCTTGTCGAAGAGCATGACATACACGTTCTCCGGGATGTTCTCTTCCGCCTGCTCCAGGGCAGCACGAGTCGCCCCTACCTGCACGTGCGGATAGCGGTCGATGCTGAGGTCGATGTTGAGCACATCGTTCTCCACGGTCTGTTTCAGTTCCGAGTCATCGTCGACGCAGGCGGTCAGCCAGGTCAGCGCCATGAACGTCAAGCATAATGTCAGTATCTTTTTCATCTTGTCAGTCATTGTCTTTCACGATTGTCTAATCAATATACGTTATCTCCAGCATCCGGTACAGGGATGCCTCCTCCTAGAAGGTCGTATACACCTCCTCATAAGGTTCGTAGAGGTCCTTAATGGAGCTGTGCACCATTCCGCGTTTGTCGAAAACCATCTCACGAGACCAGCCGTTCTGCGGGTCGGGGTCGTACGTCTCCACTATGAGGTCGGCGCCGAAGCCCACCCGGATGGTCACGACGTAGGTGTGTCCCGGGCGGATGATGGAGGGCACGAAACGGATACCGCGTTCGGAGAGCCCATTCTGGTTTTGCAGTGCGCGGTTGAACTCCCCGATGGGGATGTCGTCGTAGTTGGCAGCAACCACACCCGTACCTGTGGAGTTGGGAGAAACATAGTCTACGCGGATATGCGGGAAGTAGGGCGTGTTCAGCCACTCCTTCTTATTCTGGTTCAGGTAGGTGGCATCTGTCTCTGTCAGTCCCTGCCCCTGCCGGAAGTTCGGACTGTTGAAATCATACAGATTGTTGCGCCGGTCCCTGCCGCGAACGAAGCGTTCCACCTTCGTCCCCACCGGGTCAAACGGGGGGATATAGACATCGAGCACCGTGTGCAACGCGCCATCATTAAACTCTTCATAGTTTGCAGGAACCTCCAAATCGTCCTTGTCTCTTGGAGAACCGGTATAAAGTTTTCCTCTCTGAAAACGGATGGGATGGAACTTCATGGCTACCTGATAATTCTTTCCACTGATGGTACCCTCAGTCAGTTCTGAAGCGGTTTCAAAGCCTTCAAGCCACAAAAAGTTGTATTGCGAATAACCATTGTTACCAAACAAGTCATTCTGGTCGGTCTTTCCATCGTATGCAAATCCTTGGTCTGAGTGGTCATCTCTATCCAGAAGCGGGAAGTCCATCTTCTGCCCGTCCACCCGGAAGAATTGCGGAATCTGCATCACGAGCAAGTCGTTTATATATACAAAATCCTTAATAAGCACATCCTTGTTGACCTGCACCTTCACAATCAGGCGACTCATGACACTCTGCATCGGGAAGTTGCGATACACGTAGGGACTGAAGCCCGCCGCAGCGTCGCTCGGGGCGGTGTTTGCCTTGTAAGGCTGGCGGCCGAAGAACATCAGCCGCTGTTTGGACAAAGCCCCAATGACATCCGTCCGCCACTGGTAAACCATGGCACCTCGCACATATTCAGCCGACAGATACCCCTCATTATCTCGATAGCCTAGACCACCGAACAGCGGTTTCCACGTATCCTTGGGGAAGTCATTGAACGAAGCGTAATTCATCCAGCGCAGTCCGCAGATATTCAGAAAGTCCTTGGCATAGCCATAGACGCCGTTGGTCGACAGGGTATGGTATGCTTCCGAAGGGTCATTCGGATTACCCATCTGCGAATACTTGGGTTGCCAGTCTTTCGCATTGTACTTGATGACATCCAGCGGCTTGAAGTCATACCACTGGATTCCGCCATACTGCTTGATGCCCTTCGGATTGTAGTTGCCATACTTCGCCGGGTCGGGATAGCCGCTAAACTGGTCGGAGTTATGATAGCCTAGATATACGAACGTGCCGTCCTTCTGCAGCCAGTTTGTGAACAGCTCGGCATTCTTGTCCTTCTTGATAAAGAAGAGGTCGCGGTCCTTGTCGTAGTAGGAGCCGTCTCCATTCTCGGGCAGGTCAATCCGGTTCGACGGGTCACCATCCGCATTCTTAATCCAGTTGGTCCTATTCTGCGGGTCGACATCCGTCCGGGAGATGGTCACCCGGTCAATCAGCTGCCCAGCATCGACAAAATCGGACGAAGCACGTGTCTGCGACAAGTCGATAGCCACACCGCCCAAGGGCTTCTCCCCTTCCCCCGCGCCGGGCACAGGGGTGTTGTCCGTACAGGCACTCAGGGCAGCGCCTGCACAGAGCATGATTGCATATAGATAAGTGTTCTTCTTCATTGTCTCTCGGGTTTATTGGTCAGAGTCCACATAGTCCAACTGCTTCTCCAGGATGGAGACCTCGCGCTCAAACACCTCGTTGAATTGCAGGTCAAACTGAATCTGCACCACGCGCGGCTTGTCGCCCTTGAAGATGACGCGGTAGTAGTTGAGGCGGTTGGACAGGTAATATTTGTTCTCTTCACTCATGGCATCTTTTGCCGGGTCGCCGTTCCCATACAGGAACAAGGTGTAGGCCTTCACCTGGAGGTTCTGGTCTGCGAGCTCCTTCTCCTCATCGTAGGGCACGGATACCCCCTCCGTGGGATAGGCGGAATAGATGTTCAGCTTGGGCAGGTCACCCGGTGAAGGCTCCGTCTTCTGCTGGTCGGCATTTGCATAGAAGAACGGCGGCAGGTAAAACACGTAACGGATTTTGTCATTCCGGTCGGTCGACGCATCGAACTCATCATAGTTGGGGTCGTATCCCTTGCCGAGGCGGAAGTAAGCCTTTTCCTCCTTCCAATAGATTTCCGGACGTGTGATGGTATCCGCCTTCACCAGCTCCGGATAGAGATTGGTGTTGTCGTCGATGTATTGTTTGAGGTTCTGATGCTTCAGGTTTTGCCCCCCGTTGTACCCCTGCCAAAGAGGGAGGTAGGGATACTCGCCCGTACCGTATTTCGAGGTAGAGCCAGCCGGCGTATAGTACATGGGTGCCACGAGCGGCATCACACGCGGCAGGTTGATGAGCGTACCTCCGTAGACAACCTGATACTGCGTGGTACTCTGCGTCTTGTCGCGGATGACATCGACCACCGTCTTGTTCGTGGTACGCCACAGGTTGATCAGGGTGTTGGAGTTGAACTCCTGCAGTTCGGCGATGGTAGTAAACAGGGCATCGGCATACCCCACCATCAGCAGTCCCACCTGCCGACGGCCGATGCTCTCCTCCAGCTCGTCATCGGTTCGGACGACCATCCGGCGCGGCACGTTGTAACTGGCAAAGGAAGTGATGCTCTCCGGTTTGTTCTTCAACCCGTCAAAATAGAGGTTCTTGCCATCCGTATCATAAGGCTGGTTGGCAATCAGGACCACCCGGTCGAACTTCTGACTCCAGTCAGTCACCTCACCCGGCTCCAGGTCGCTCAGGTCGATTTCCACCTGATAGGTCGATTCGCCACCCATGGTCTCGTTCCCCGGCTGGGCGAGATACCCCTCTTCCATGCCTTCGGTGAGGATGGGTGTCGCTGAAGTGAATGATTTCGTATAGTAGATGTTATCTCCCTTCAGCAGGAAGACGCGCAGATTGCCCACATAGTTCTCGTAATCGTTGGTGAGGGAATATTTATTCACCAGCTCCTGGTAGGCAGTCTCATCGTCCGAGGTACCCGGTGCATCGGTGTATTCTTCTGCAGCACGCGACGTTATCCCGTTTGCCGGTTGGTCGCCAAAGAGCTTGAGCGTGGTGCGTATCACCAGCTTGGTCTCTCCAGCCTCCAGTCCCGGGTTCCCCTTCGGCTCCCAGTCTCGGTCGGCACAGGCAGCCAGCAGTCCCAGCAGGAAAACATAGAATAAGGTATGTTTCATAGGTTACACGTTTGTTTATTCATCAGGTTAAAAGTTTTACTCCAGTCTCTTCCCCCACGTCTCCGAAAGGGAGACAGCAAGGGATTCTCCGGGATTAGTACGTCGAGGCATCTCCCAACCCCATGGGGCTGTCCACCATACGCACATTCCACCTCATCACCCGGGCACGGACACGCAGGGTCACGCGCTTGCTGTTGATGGGCGTGTTCTCGTCGATGTTGTCATAGGGCTTGTCGGTCTTGCCGTCAGTAGGCTTGGCAATGTAGAGCTGGTTGCCCCACTCGTAGTTATACTTCAGGTTGGGGACATCGCGAGTCAAGCCCACATAATCGGGCGGCGTTATCAGGTCGGCGCCTTCTGTGTGTCCTAGATCAGCCTCTGTGTCGTATCTATGATCCTCGTCTCGGAAGAGATGGCTGGGGTAATCGCTGTTGCCATGCTTGCGTCGTCTGTCGGCTGTCAGACCGGGGTTTCCGCTGTCCACGTTGTCCCAGTTGGAGGGCATGTCCGAGATACCGGTTATGTCCACGATGTAGAAGTTGTTTCGCACCACATCAGCATTGGTCACGGGTCTGCTGTAGAGGTTGAAGTCGGCATCCGCGGGATAAACGTGTACGGGGGTACGGTAGAACCCACGCCCGTTGGTATACTTGTACCAATACTCCGGCTTCATCTGCTCACGCTCGGCTTCAGTCGAAGTATTGACCGAAGACAGGCTTGCCAGCTTATAACAAAAGCGGTTGAGTGTCTTGTTGTAGTAGAAGGTATGATCCCAGCCGGCAGGACGTTTGTCCGCATTGCTCTTGTAGAGTTCGGCATCCACAAACAAGTCCGCGTTGGGGTCGAAGACACCATAGACCTTGAAGTGCGAGGTGTTGAACCAGCGCATCTCTTCGCCCCGGGTCAGGAAGTTCTCCGGCAGGTAGATGCCGTACAACTTGTTGAGCGGCGTATTGGTATCGCTGACACGCAGCACTTTGTAAACCGAGGGATAACCATCCCGGTAACCGTCCTGTCCGATGACACCGTATTCATAGATACCAATGTCATAGGCTTCGTCAATACGGCTGCGCAACCCGATGGGAATGTTCTCGTCGGCATTCGCATCCGTGGAATAAGTCCCGTTGTTCAGGAAGATGGTGTGCGGAGGGTTCTGCCCGGCACCACTGAGTGCATAGAAACGGTCCGGCTGGCGGGTCACCGTGTAGTAGTCAAAATAAAACGTGCCGACCTGTTCGCCCCGGAGGGTGAGCGGAGCCGACATCGGACCTGTCACTGCAGCTTTCGCCACGACACGTTCCAGGTCGAAGTCCACGTTGTTGTTCAGTTGCGGATTGAAGATGGGGCTTTCCGCCTGCTCCTTCGTTACACCGGGGATGATGGTCTTAGCCTGCGTGGTCTTCGCCAACATGGTGAAGTCGTGTGTGTAGCAATAGTCACCCAAGGCAAGTTGCGGCTGCATCAGGTAGCCGTTGTCCACCAGCTGGTTGACATCCGACATCAGGACAAACTTCCCCAACTCAGGATTCAGGATGACAGAGTCGAAATAATCGTGATGACTCTCCACATCAATGTCCGGAGTCTGGTCCTCCGTATCCGGGTAACGATCCCACTTCCAGGGGTGATTGGCAAACATCCCGAAGTAGTATTTCTTGGGGCGTATCTCCCACGCATGTTTTGACTTATAGTAAGGGGGCTCGTAGATGAGCAAGCTTTCCTCCGGCGTCTTCTCGTCAGTGAAAAAGCCTTTGTCTACTACCTGGTCCGCATCCGGGTCTTTGATGGCGAGATGCAAGAACGCCACCCGTCCCTCCTTGGTGTACTCGTCGTTGAGTCCTTCAGTGGTGGTGGTCTCCTCCTCCGTCTCTCCGGCACGGGTACCTCCAAAAGGCAGATCGCCCACATAAACGCTGAGGTTCATATAGGAGCTTCCACCGAGTCCTGCCTTTCCGTCAGGGTCGGCAGGCACGAGACGCTCATCCGAGCATGCCACCAGCGAACCGGCAGCCAGTGTGGTCAGCAGTATGTTCGTTATTCTTCGCATAGAGAATTCGTATTTTAGTTGACGTGGGCTTTATCAATACTCGCCGAGGTTCACGGGGCGGTAGATGACTTGCCAGTCGAGGATGCGTACGGTGACGCGCATATAAGTTTCTTGCGGTTCCACATCGACATGGATGGGGATGTCCGCCAGACAGTTCAGATTCCACTTTATACCTCCGTTCGCCTTGCTGATGTCGTCGAGCAGGGCGGCAAGGCTCTTGTCGAGATAGGTTGTCTCGGGAGAAGCCAGGGTGAGGCGTACACCCTCATAGCTGTTTCCCATGCGGAGGACGGCAACGCGCAGGGCATCATCCGCACCGCGGGCAGTGGTGGTGGAGGTGTACCGGGTAGGACGTTCGATGTTGCCCTGCCTGAAGTTCACCTGTGGGTTTTCGTCCTTATAGGTAAGGGTCAGCTGTTCGCCCGCTTTCGCACCGGAGAAACCGACGCTGAAGGTCTGGACGTAAGGACGCAAATTCACAGTCGCATTCATCAGGGTAAAATGTTCGTCCTGGTTTACGGGGACGCTGAGTTCCGTCACGCCGTAGAACAGTTGGGGCAGCTTTCCGTTGTTGGCAGCCACCTTCTGCAGGTCCATCTTCCAGGGCACGGCATCGGTCACGGTGTTGTAGTCGTTGGGCGTCTCGGCAGCCCAGACGGTGATGACGTAGTCGCCGGCAGGAAGCATGGGGAAAATGGGTTTGTAATTGCTTAGTGCCGTCGCGTTCTTCTCGGACCGGACATCCACGAGCTTTCCCGTCTTGCGGTCGAAGACAGCCACCTGCACCTCATGCAGTGCGCTCAGGTCATACTTGTAGTAGTCCCCTTCCCCACCGGCAGTGGCACATTCATCGTCGGCGATGGCGGTAAGCTCCACCTGCAGGTCGGGCTGGCAGACGTCCTGATGGTCATAGATACAGGACCCGGCAAGCGGTGCGAGGAGAATCAGTGCGAGGTATGTAAGCAATTTCTTTTTCATAATCTTCTCAAAAGTACTGTTTCTAGTTGGGGGGATACCCCGTCAAGGGGGATATCAAACATTCTATCAGGCAGGCAGTGCGCCTGCCCGATAGAATGTGCTCCGGGCGTGAGTCAGGCAGGAATGTGCCTGACATTCCGCGCCGGATGATTTAGGTTATTGGATATGGGATTAATATTCACCGAGGTTTACCTTACGCTTGGAAACTTTCCAGTTCAGGACGGTAGCCTTCACGCGCATATAGGTTGCAGAACCTTGACCCGGGTTATCGTCTACGTTCGGTTTGTCATCACCCGGAGTCTCAGGCAAGTTCGGGTCGTTGGGGTCAGAGGGATCCCATGCGAACGGAATACCGGTGAAGCCGTTGATTTCAAGTACGTAGATGCTGTTACGCCATGTTTCAGCATTTGTCGGGTTCTTTTGATCATCCAGAGCTTTCACATTCCACAAAGCCTGGTAACCACCACGACCGTTAGCATAAGTCACAGCTGTCGTATTATCGTCAGCGATAGCAGACTGCTTGTTAGCATAGAACTTACCGGTCTGTTGACCCAATACATAAGTTTTACCCACTTCATAGCTGGTGTTCTTTTTCAACTCAGCAGCCTTCTTCAAGTAAACAGTTGTTTTATTAGTCGCGTCGGACTTATACTCAACAGCTTCGTAAGCATCCTTACCCAAAGTCTGTTCTACCGTTGCATCATCAAGTGCCTCATAAGCTTCCTTCGTGATGAAATCAGCATCGTCATATGAGTAAACTTCAGACGGAGTAAAGGTCACATATACCTTAGCCGTAGCGAAACGGTTGTAACCGTGGAGCATGTTGTCACCGGTATAAGAGTCGGCTGTGTTCTCGAAGAAGTACACACCAGCCTTACCCTCCAACTGAGTAGCAGCAGTGAAACCACCGGCAAGAGCGACAGCCTTTTTAGCTTGATAAGCAGCTGCAAGATCTTCATTCTTAACCTCACTTACTTGTTTAGAGTTCTTGTCAGCATACTGTGTAGCCAAGTTGGACATACGGAACAAACCTTGTGTTGCAGCATCTGCAGGACTGGCAGCATAAGTAGAACCAGCAATAGCAGATTTACCTTCACCATCGAAGAGGTAGAACTTGGTAGCACCATTCTTTCCGGAGAATGTGATTTCACCTGCATCCTTGGCAATCTTACCCAAAGTTACAGTACCGGCTTTCACCGTTTCATCGCCATCAGCAATGTTGTATACTACAACACCCTTTGACAAAACGCGTGTTACATTAAACTGGAAGTTGTTTGCAGCAGGACCTAAGTCTTTTCCATCAAACACTTCCTGCTTGGTCTTCTTGAAGATAGGATAAGACTTCTTAGCACCGGTCATGGTGAATCCATCTGCCGAAGCAAAATCGGCAATCATTGCCAGGTTATCCTTCGTGTCAATCTCAGGATTCGTAAGAGCTCGAGCATTCTCAGTTGCAGTATTACCATTCAAGATGATATTCATCGTCTTAGCAGCTGTAGACTCTTGAGTTTCCCAGATATAAGAATGGTACTCATCAGTATCTGCATTCCATTTATAGAATTTTTCATTTTCTATACTATTGATGGGCAGATTCTGATAATAAGTGCCGTCAGCAATCGTCATATCCTCTTTTCCGTCATCCATCAGGAAACGAAGCTTAGCTACCTTGCGTTCGCCACCTTCACCTACGAATTCGCCCGCTTCTGAGCTCGCCTCATCTCCGGCAGCACGAGTACCACCTTGGGCAGCCAATTCCACAGAGAGAGATACATAAGTATCACCTTTGACATCCTTACCATTGTCAACGCTGTTGACAACATCGTCAGAGCAAGACGCGAGGGCTAAGCCCACGGCTGCGCTGAAAAGAAAAAACTTGTTCAACTTCATTGTTACAGAGTTTAGATTAGTAATATAGTTAATTAAAAAAATCTCTTCCTTATTATATATAGGGACGTATCAACGCACCCCGTCCAGTTCGTCGAGGTTCGTCCGTGCATCGGCATTGCCCAGTTCAGCCGCCCGGCGGAAGTCCTTGACTGCCTCTGCGTAACGGTTCAGGTTCACCAGGGCAGCTCCGCGCAGGTTGAGCAGGTCGCCCGTTTCGGGTGCTTCCTCCAACGCCTTCAGCGCGTCGGCATGCAAGCCTCTCGACATCAGCTCCACCGCCAGGTTGTGCAGCGTAGCCTCATCGCGGTTGAACGTAGCGGCGGCAATCTGCATCGAACGCAACCGTTCGGGCGAGCCCTCGGGATAGCTCATTGCCACCTGGTAAGCCTCGGCAGCGCTCAGGCGGAGCGGTTTCTCCAGGATGATGCGCCGCCCCTCCTCCACGCTGAAATTGCGTACGGTGAAGCTCACCACGTAATCATTATGTCGCAAATAAGGATAATAACGTTCGTAGATGGTGCGGTAGATGCTCTCCGGACGGAGAATCTTGATGAGCCACTCGCGCCGGTCGAGATCCGGCTCGGTGTCGATGATGTGCAGCACGCGGTCGCGCCCCTCCAGGGTACGGTCCGCCTCGATTTGCCGGCGAAGTTCCGTCCAGTCCTCGTTGGGCCAGGACACCTTCCACTTGTCGGCAGGAATCTGCGGGAACTGCTGCTTCATGTATTCTTCCAGTGCCATGGCGCGGTTCCGTGCCAGGCGTTCGTTGTATTCCACGGGAGCCTCGGGTGAGGTGTAACCCTGCACCTCGATGGCGGAGATGGTCACCGTCGGGTCGTTTGCCACCGAGTCGATGCGGGCACGCATCTCGTCGAGCTTCGCGCGATTCCCCTTGTAGTCCAGCAAGACATCGTGGCGGTCGAGCTCAAACTGGAAGCGTCCGCGGAAGGTCACGCTGCGGTGCTTCACCCCCTCCTCACGCGGAGCGACGGTTGCCCGTGCATAGGCAGGCGCCACGAACGGCAGGATGTGAGGGTCGATGGTGGTCACGAAGTCGCCCTTCTCGCAGCCGGCACAGCCGGTGACATACTCGCGCAGGTTGAGCGTGGCGTTGCGCATCCAGGGTTCGAAAGGCACGGAAGCCGTGTAGGCAGGCGCCTCCCAGTGTCCGCCCTTCCGACGGACCGTGACGCCGTAGTCCTGAACGTCCGCCTGACGCATCAGCTGGCGGTCCAGCTTTACGCCGCGCACCCGTCCGTAGATGACAATCGGTTCCAGGGCACGCTCGTGGCGTCCGTCGGCACTGACCAGTACCGGGACCAGCGAGAGGCGGTCCTGCGTCCGCACACGGAGGTTGCTCAAGTCCGGCAAGAAAGAGAGATTGACCCTCTGCCCTTCCCTGCGGACGTTGAGGTCATTGACTTGAATCTGTTCGAGGTAGCTTTTTCTGCCGTCGGCATAGAGCGGACCGGCGATCAGCATCGCTGCGAGAATGAACGTATATCTTTTCATGATGGTTCCTCCGTGTCTTTTCATTTAAGGAAATAAATCAGTGAGATGGCAGCCTTGGTGATGCCCCAGTAGTGCCGCGTACCGGAATCGAGGCTCCGCCGGCACTCCAGACATTCGTAGCTGTCGTAGGGGGAATAGGCATAGCCCGCTCCGATTTCGGCTTCGAGGTTCCAGCGTTTGCCGAGCACCCAGGAGTAGCCGTAGCCGACACCTGCCCCGACAAACCAGCCTTCGTAGCGGTTGCCGTCATCAAATTTCCGGGTAAAGAAGGGGAAGCGGACGTTTGAGATGTTGTATCCTCCGCCCATCGCGTGCAGGGCGAAGAAGTGACCGTTGAACACGTCGCAAGTCCAGTAGCGCAGTTCGGGTTGGACCATGAAATGCTTCATCTTCTCGCAGCGGCTTCCGGCGTTCCATCCGTTGTAGTTTCCGCTGACGTCCAGTGTCCATTTCTTGCACAAGGCGAATTCGGTTCCGATGTTCACGGTCCGGGTTGCATCGTACAGCGCGTTGGTCTTGATGCCCCATGTTTGCGCCGATGCGGTTTGTATGCCCCATATAAAGAGAGTCAGGGCAACAAGAATCATACAACAACTCGTCTTTTTCATTCTATATTTTGTCTCCTAAAGTCACTCATCCAACCGGGCAAGAAAGACAGACGCCCGATTAAAAATGTGTAAACTTTTGTTCAAGTTTCATTGCAAAGCTATTGTATTTATTTCATATCTGCAACACATTGATTCCACTTCTGCAATTTCTTCCAAGATAGAAAAGTTAAATAAATGAATTATCAAAGTCCTTATTTTCCCTGTTTCTAAAGGCATACACCTTCCCCGTCGGAGTAAAGGTTCGCAACGTCATAGACAGAATTACCCCCCCCCATTTAACTTAGATTAACCAAATTAAGATTATAGAGCCTTCACATTATGATGAAAAATTTAATAGAAGTGTCATTCATACAATTGACAACAACCCTGCGGCATCAGGCGGAGAATGTAGGGGCGACCGGTCTGGTCGCCCCTACATTTTATTTACAGGAATACATGCCGCAAGGATAATTGTCCATTGTCAATTGTCCATTGTCAATTGAAGAGATTGTCCATTGTCAATTGAAGAGATTGTCAATTGTCAATTGTCCATTGTCAATTGTCAATTGAATAATTATCTTTGTCGCGCTTTAACGACATGACTATGAAGAAAATCATTTTTTGCGTATTGGCAGGATGGATGGCATTTGCCGGCTATTCATGCAGTTCGTCCGGCAGACAGACCGGGACGGCGGAGGTGCAGGACCGCGATTCCGTCCGTGTGACCAAGGAATTTCCATTTCCGGAGATTCCGCCCCTGTACACCACCCAGGAGGGGAAGGCGAACTACCTGTTCGCCCATCTGTGGGACAACTTCGATTTTGCAGACACGACGCTGACGGGCGACCGGGAACTGTGCGAACGGGGATTCCTGAACCAGCTGAACCTCTACCTGCAGGTGCCCATCGAGAAGGCGTCCGCTGAAGCAGGCATCCGTGCGCTCTGCGAGAAGATGGAACCGCACGAACAGGCACGGCGGGTGTTCATGGACATGATTGACACCTATCTCTACGATGCCAATTCACCTTATTACAACGAAGAGCTCTACCTCGTCTACCTCCGGCGGATGCTGGAGAGCCGCATGCTGGATGATGCGCGGAAGAGCACGCTGGCATTCCGCCTGCATCTGGTCGAACGGAACATGCCGGGCACACGGGCGACCGACTTCGTGTATTTTTCACCGGACGGACGTCGCCACACCTTGCTGCAGACCGCTGTCAAGGGCGACCGCCTGCTGCTCTTCTTCTACGATGCCGACTGCCCGAACTGCCGCCGTACGCTGGCAAGGATGAAGCAGGACGACCAGTTGTCACAGGCTGTGGCGGATGGCAGGCTGACGGTCCTTGCCATCTATGCGGAGGAGGACCAGGAGCGTTGGAAGTCGACCCTTTCGTCGCTCCCTGAGGGATGGCTCGTCGGTTCAGACCGCTACGTCGTCCAGGAACAGGCGCTGTATGACCTGAAGGCGCTGCCCTCCCTCTACCTGCTCGATGCCGCCAAGAATGTGTTGGTGAAGGACCGCCCGTATGTGTTGATTGCGGCGAGCCTGTTTGATTCAATTGGCAATCCTATTCAATTGACAATTGATAATTGACAATTGACAATTGACAATGTTCCTTGCGGCATGTATGTCCGTAGGGGCGACCGGTCTGGTCGCCCCTAGCATCGTCTCAAATATTTGACACTGTTGCCGACAATTTATCCTTGATATCATTGAGTGCAAGCTTCACCTTCTCCAACTCTTCCGGAGTAAAACGGCAAGGTTTGCCATGAACGATGTTACCATTTAAACGTTGATAAAACCACGAGGCACTTTTTCCGAAATAATGCTTGGCAAGGGCTGAAATCGACAGGAAAGGCAATACCTGCTCCATTTGTGAACGCAATTTCAAATCCTTTGCTTCCTCTATACACTGATGAATCGCTTCAAAATCATCATCAACAGCCTCAATAACCTGACGACGCTCTGCCTCATCAAGTGAATCAAAGAAAACATCAAGCTCCTTCTGAACCTGTTCGCGCTCTTCGCCGCGGCTTTCAACCCAACGACGTTTCAGCATCCTGTATTCCTGTATTGTATCCATATTTTTGGAGATTTTGGGGTTTTACACTCATAAGTGATGAAGGAAGGCCTGCCGCTGCTAGCTTTGCGACAGGCCACCTTTCTACTGTTTGCCTGTGAGCTGCTTCATCAGTCATTCAAAGAGCTCTTTTTGATGACGGCACAAAGATAACATTTCTATTATCGCCGCACAAGTATTTTGATAATTATTTTGTTATCGTCCATCATCTGATGCAAATGACAAACGGTAACCTCTTCAATTATACAATTATCCTCCCGGCACGATGTCCAATAAAACAAAATGTAGGGGCGACCGGTCTGGGCGCCCGGTCCAATCAGGAATGGTACAATTGTAGGGATTTCTATTGGAGGATTTCAATCGAATCAAAATGCGGAATAAGAGGGGTAATAATGTATGAGGTGCAATACATCGTCACCTGATGGCAATCGTTCCAATTGACAAAATGTCAAACGAAGGGCTCTACAGAGGCCTTGCTCGCACAAAAATACGATTGGGTGGATTCCGAGGGCGTTCTCGGGCGATTCGCAAAATACAGATTGATGCGGATTCGGGAGAAGGGGTGTTATTCGGATGTTCATGGAGCGGTAGTGGTTTCTGAATGACAGTGGGAGGGAAATAGGATGGGCGTAGTGATAGCTTCCGATTTGTTGACACGGTACTCCTTCTGGAGAATGAAACCTGGGATTTTTGCGTTTCATTCTTCAAACATTTGACTTCCGCGGATGAAACAATATGGTTTGGGTGGTGAAACTATATTGTTTGAGTTGCCAAACACAAGTGTTTGACGCGTGAAACAATATTGTTTGGGCGCTAAAATGTAAGTATTTCGAAAATGAGATGTATAGTTTTCTAAAATAAGAGGGCTTTTCGGGGGATTTTGTTTGCATTTGTTTGCAATCGCGCGCTAGTTTGATGGAAAACGGGAAAGTACGCGTCAGACGAAAAGGGGGATTTAGGGTGTTTTGTATAGGGAAAGGGAGGGAATGCCGACAAAACGATACAGGGAGTTTCCAACGGGGAAATCGGAGGGGTGAGAAACTTCATTAAAATATCTTTTTCGACTCGATTTTGATAGATTGAAATGAAAAAGTCGAAAAGTGATTACACTGCAGTGTTAAATTCCTTTGTTTTAACACACGATTGTAAGCAAACGCCCGAAGGGCTTCATTTTCTGTCAGAAGAAACAGCGAAATCATTGTTCAAATGATAGCAAAACAATATATTTGCAGGCAATACGAAATATAAATACTTATTTTATTATACAAAAAGAAAGTATTATTCAATGAAAAGCAACACATTTGACAAAGAGAAGAGAAAAGTGCCGCAGCATGCCGGAGAGGGGCTTTACCGCCCGGAGCATGAGCATGATGCCTGCGGCGTAGGCATGATTGTCAACATTCATGGCAACAAGTCGCACGAGCTGGTCGATGCCGCACTGAAGGTGCTGGAGAACATGAAACATCGTGGTGCAGAAGGGGCGGACAACAAGACGGGGGATGGCGCAGGCATCCTGCTCCAGATACCGCACGAGTTCATCCTGCTGCAGGGGATACCGGTCCCCGAGAAGGGTAAATACGGGACGGGGCTGGTGTTCCTGCCGAAAGACAAGGGGGCACAGGCGGAAATCCTGCGCATCATGATCGAGGAAATCGAACGCGAAGGGCTCTCGCTGATGCACCTGCGACAGGTCCCGGTGCGTCCGGAAATACTGGGAGCGAGCGCCGCGGCTACGGAACCGGACATCAAGCAGGTGTTCATCACCGGCACGACAGACCCGGAGAACCTCGAACGCACCTTGTACATCATCCGCAAGAAAATCGAACGGCGCGTCACGGACAAGGAGTTCTACATCGTGTCGCTGTCCAGCAAGACCATTATATATAAAGGTATGCTCTCATCGGTCCAGGTGCGCGAGTACTTCTGCGACCTGACGCAACCTTACTTCACCAGCGGACTCGCCATCGTCCATTCGCGTTTCAGCACGAACACGTTCCCGACCTGGAGCCTGGCACAGCCCTTCCGTCTGCTGGCACACAACGGGGAAATCAATACCATCCGGGGAAACCGGGGCTGGATGGAGGCGCGCGAGAGTGTCCTGTCGACGCCGCTGCTGGGGGACGTGAAGGAGATACGCCCCATCCTGCAGAGCAACATGAGCGACAGCGCCTCGCTCGACAACGTGCTGGAGTTCTTCGTGATGTCGGGACTGAGCCTGCCGCACGCCATGGCGATGCTGGTCCCGGAGTCATTCAACGACCGGAATCCCATCAGTGAAGACCTGAAGGCGTTCTACGAATATCACTCCATCCTGATGGAGCCGTGGGACGGACCGGCGGCGCTGCTCTTCAGCGACGGACGTTATGCGGGGGGCATGCTCGACCGCAACGGACTGCGTCCGGCACGCTACCTCATCACCCGGAACGACATGATGGTCGTGGCGAGTGAAGCGGGAGTCATCGGCTTCGAACCGGAGAACATCAAGGAGAAGGGACGGCTGCAGCCGGGCAAGCTCCTGATGGTGGACATGCAGGAAGGGGTCATCTTCCGCGACGAGGAACTGAAGGCACAACTGGCTTCCGCCAGACCGTACCGCCAATGGCTGGCAGCGAACCGCATCGAGCTGGACACGTTGCGCAGCGGACGGAAACCGGACAATGCCGTGCCGGACTACAACCGGCGGCTGCGTGCCTTCGGCTTTACGCGGGAGGACATCGAGCGCATCCTCATCCCGATGGCGGTCAACGGGACGGAACCGACCGCCTCGATGGGCAACGACACGCCGCTCGCCGTCCTGTCTGACAAGCCGCAACTGCTGTTCAACTACTTCCGTCAGCAGTTCGCCCAGGTGACGAACCCGCCCATCGACCCCATCCGCGAAGAGCTGGTCATGTCGCTGACAGAATACATCGGCGCCGTGGGCTGCAACATCCTGCTGCCGGACGAGAGCCACTGCAAGATGGTGCGTCTGCCCCACCCGATACTGACCAACACGCAGCTCGACATCCTGTGCAACATACGCTACAAGGGGTTCAAGACCGTGAAGCTGCCGACCCTCTTCCCCGTCGGCGGGGGACGCAACGCCCTGCAGGAGGCACTGACGGAACTGTGCCGCCGAGCAGAGGAAGCCGTGAAGGAAGGTGTCAACTACATCATCCTCTCCGACCGGGAACTGGATGCGGACCATGCCGCCATCCCGTCACTGCTTGCCGTCAGTGCCGTGCATCACCACCTGATCGGTGTACAGAAGCGTGTACAGACGGCGCTGATTGTCGAGAGCGGGGAAATCCGCGAGGTGATGCACGCCGCCCTGCTGCTGGGCTACGGTGCCAGCGCCCTCAACCCGTACATGGCGTTCGCCGTGCTCGATGACCGGGTGAAACGGGGTGAGGTGCAGATGAACTACGAGACGGCAGAGAAAAACTACATCAAGGCGGTCTGCAAGGGACTGTACAAAATCATGAGCAAGATGGGCATCAGCACCATCCGCTCCTACCGGGGCGCGAAGATATTCGAAGCCGTCGGGGTGAGTGCGGAACTCCTGAGGTCCTGCTTCGGGACGGCTTCCTCGACCATCGGAGGCATCCGCCTGGAGGAGATCGCCCGCGACTATACAGCCTTCCACCGGGCAGGATTTGCCGACGGGGAAGACAGTGACTCCGACCTGCTGCCGCACATCGGTCAGTTCTCCTACCGCAAGGACGGGGAGCGGCATGCCTGGAACCCGGAGACCATCAGCAAGCTCCAGCTGGCAACCCGGCTGGGGAGCTACGCGAAGTTCAAGGAGTTCACCGCGCAGGCAGACCGGAAGGAACAGCCCCTCTTCCTCCGCGACTTCTTCCGCTTCAGGCGCAACCCCATCCCCATTGACGAAGTGGAACCGGTGGAGAGCATCGTGAAGCACTTCGTCACGGGAGCCATCTCGTTCGGCGCCATCAGTCAGGAGGCACACGAGGCACTGGCACTCGCCATGAACAAGCTGGGGACACGCAGCAACACGGGAGAAGGCGGCGAGGATGAAGCCCGCTTCCGGGGAACACACGACGGCATCTCACTGTGCAGCAAGACCAAGCAGGTGGCTTCCGGACGCTTCGGCGTGACGACTGCCTACCTGGTGAATGCCGAAGAGATACAAATCAAGGTGGCACAGGGAGCGAAGCCCGGAGAAGGCGGACAACTGCCCGGCTTCAAGGTGGACGAGGTCATCGCCCGCACGCGGCACTCCATCCCCGGCATTTCGCTCATCTCGCCGCCACCGCACCACGACATCTACTCCATCGAGGACCTGGCACAGCTCATCTTCGACCTGAAGAACGTCAATCCGCGGGCACGCATCAGCGTCAAGCTGGTGGCAGAGAGCGGCGTGGGGACCATCGCTGCCGGCGTGGCAAAAGCCAAGGCGGACCTCATCGTCATCTCCGGCGCGGAAGGGGGAACGGGTGCATCGCCCGCCTCCTCCATGCGCTATGCCGGCATCCCGCCCGAGATAGGGCTGAGCGAGACACAGCAGACCCTCGTCCTCAACGGGCTGCGCGGACAGGTTCGCCTGCAGACCGACGGCCAGCTGAAGACCGGACGCGACATCATCTGCATGGCACTGCTGGGAGCGGAAGAGTTCGCCTTCGGCACGGCTGCCCTCATCGTGCTGGGCTGCGTGATGATGCGCAAGTGCCACGCCAACACCTGTCCCGTCGGTGTCGCCACCCAGGACCCGGTGCTGCGCCAACGCTTCCGGGGACACTATGAATACGTGGTCAACTACTTCCGCTTCCTCGCCCAGGAGGTGCGCGAATACCTGGCTGAGATGGGCTTCCGCAAGCTCGACGACATCGTGGGACACACCGAGCTCATCGAGCTGGCACCGGCAACGGCAGGCACGAAGGCCTCGCTGCTCGACTTCAGCCGCATCCTCCACCGGGTGGACAACGAGGCTGCCATCCGTCAGGTGGTCCCGCAGCAGCATGACATCGACCGGGTGATGGACACCGCCATCCTGTCGGCAGTCAGGGACACGCTGGAGAGCCGGAAGGAAATCTCACTGGAATATGCCATCGCCAACACTGACCGTTCGGTGGGCGCCATGCTTTCGGGGGCGGTTGTCTCCCGCTACGGACAGGCAGGACTGCCCGACCACACCATCCAGGTGAAGTTCAAGGGGTCGGCAGGACAGAGCTTCGGTGCCTTCCTCGCCCACGGCATCAGCTTCCGTCTGGAAGGAGAGGCGAACGACTACCTGGGCAAAGGGCTCAGCGGCGGACACATCTCGGTACAGCCGCCCGTGCGCAGCGGTTTTGCTGCGGAAGACAACACCATCGCGGGCAACACCCTCCTCTATGGAGCCACCAGCGGCGAGGTCTACATCAACGGACGGGCAGGCGAACGGTTTGCCGTGCGCAACTCCGGCGCCATTGCCGTGGTGGAAGGCGTGGGCGACCACTGCTGCGAATACATGACCGGCGGACGGGTCGTCGTGCTGGGTGAGACCGGACGCAACTTTGCCGCCGGCATGAGCGGAGGCGTCGCCTACGTGTGGGACAAGAACCACCACTTCGACTACTTCTGCAACATGGACATGGTCGAGCTGTCGCTGCTGGAGGACGCCACCGCACGCAAGGAGGTACACGAGCTCATCCGCCAGCATTACCGCTACACCGGCTCGGAGCTGGCACGCCAGATGCTCGACAACTGGAGCCGCTACGTCGACGAGTTCATCCAGGTGACCCCCATCGAATACAAGAAGGTGCTCGCCGAAGAACAGATGCGCAAACTCCAGGAGAAGATTGCCGAAGTACAGAGAGATTACTGACCGATTTGAGACAAGACAACAGACTTATGGGAAACCCGAAAGCATTTCTTACCATACCGCGCCAGGAGGCGGAATACCGCCCGGTGCACGACCGCATCACCGACTTCGGTGAAGTGGAACAGACATTGAACACAAGTGAACGCAAACTACAGGCCTCGCGCTGCATGGACTGCGGCGTGCCGTTCTGCCACTGGGCCTGTCCGCTGGGCAACCGCCCGCCGGAGTTCCAGGACGCCCTCTACAAGGGGAAGTGGCGCGAGGCATACGACATCCTGACACAGACGAACGACTTCCCCGAATTCACCGGACGCATCTGCCCGGCACTGTGCGAGAAGAGCTGTGTGCTGCAGCTCAGCATCGACGCACCCGTCACCATCCGGGAGGACGAAGCCGCCATCATCGAAGCCGCCTTCCGCGAAGGCTACGTGCAGCCCCGCTCCTACCGACGGAACGGGAAGCGGGTGGCGGTCATCGGTTCGGGACCTGCCGGACTGGCGGCAGCCAACCAGCTCAACCGGCGCGGCTATGAGGTCACCGTCTTCGAACGGCTGGAGTACGTCGGGGGACTGCTGCGCTTCGGCATCCCCAACTTCAAGCTCAACAAGCCCATCATCGACCGGCGCATCCGCGTGATGGAGGCCGAGGGCATCCGCTTTGAGGTCAACGCCGACATCGACCTCACCCACCTCCCCGAGGGCTTCGACGCCTACTGCGTCTGTACCGGGACGCCGCAGGCACGCGACCTCAACATCCCGGGACGGGAACTGAAGGGCATCCACTTTGCCCTGGAGATGCTCGCCCAGCAGAACCGCGTGCTCGCCGGACAGACCTTCTCCGACAAGGAACGTGTCACCGCCAAAGGCAAGGACGTGCTCGTCATCGGCGGCGGAGACACCGGCAGCGACTGCATCGGCACCAGCAACCGGCAGGGAGCAAAGAGCGTGACCCAGATTGAAATCATGCCCCAACCGCCCGTCGGCAAGAACCCGGCAACGCCCTGGCCGCAGTGGCCCGTGATACTGAAGACCAGCAGCAGCCACGAGGAGGGATGCGTGCGCCGCTGGAGCCTCTCGTCCGTCCGCTTTCTCGGAGAAAAGGGACACGTGACGGGCGTCGAGGTGGAGGCGGTGGACTGGCAGCCCAACCCCGACGGCGGACGTCCGCTGATGAAACCCACGGGCAAGAAAGAGGTACTGAAAGCCGACCTCGTCCTGCTCGCCATGGGCTTCCTCAAGCCGGAGCTCCCGGCATTCGCCCCTCAGGTGTTCGTGGCAGGAGACGCCGCCACCGGCGCCAGCCTCGTGGTGCGCTGCATCGCCTCGGGACGCCGGGCAGCTGCCGACATCGACCGTTTCCTGACCTCCGCACCGGCGGAATGAACCCCATCCATCCATCTCTAAACGACAACAACCATGTGTGGAATCGTAGGCATATTCAACCTCAAGCAGCCATCGTCCGCCTTACGGGGCAAAGCCCTGGACATGGCCAAGCGCATCCGTCACCGCGGCCCCGACTGGAGCGGCATCTACTGCGGAAGCTCTGCCATCCTGGCACACGAACGTCTCTCCATCGTCGACCCGCAGAGCGGCGGACAACCCCTCTTCTCGGCTGACGGCAGGCAGGTCCTCGCCGTCAACGGGGAAATCTACAACCACCGCACGCTGCGGCAACAGCTCGACTATCCCTTCCGGACGGGAAGCGACTGCGAAGTCATCCTGCCCCTCTACCGTCGGCGGGGCGTGGACTTCCTGGAAGAGCTGAACGGCATCTTCGCCTTCGCCCTCTACGACGAGGAGCGCGACGAGTTCCTCATCGCACGCGACCCCATCGGCGTGATTCCCCTCTACATCGGGTATGATGCCGACGGCACCGTCTACTGTGCCAGCGAGCTGAAGGCTCTCGAAGGGCAGTGCGAGCGCTACGAACCGTTCCCGCCGGGACACTACTACTGGAGCCGCGAAGGCAAGATGACCCGCTGGTACAAACGCGAATGGACGGACTATGACGCCGTGAAAGACAACCCGGCGTCCGTGAACGAACTGCATGACGCCCTGGAAGCCGCCGTGCAACGCCAGCTGATGAGCGACGTGCCCTACGGGGTGCTGCTGTCGGGCGGACTCGACAGCTCCATCATCTCGGCAGTCGCCAAGAAGTATGCTGCCCGGCGCATTGAGACCGGCGGACGGCAGGAGGCATGGTGGCCTCAGCTCCACTCCTTCGCCATCGGACTGGAAGGCGCGCCCGACCTTGCCAAGGCACGCGAGGTGGCAGACCACATCGGCACCGTCCACCACGAAATACACTACACCCTCCAGGAGGGACTGGACGCCCTGCGCGACGTCATCTACCACATCGAGACCTACGACGTGACGACCGTCCGGGCATCCACCCCGATGTACCTGCTGGCGCGGGTCATCAAGAGCATGGGCATCAAGATGGTGCTCAGCGGCGAAGGTGCCGACGAGGTGTTCGGGGGTTACCTCTACTTCCACAAGGCGCCCGACGCCCGCGCCTTCCACGAAGAGACGGTGCGCAAGCTCTCCAAGCTGCATCTCTACGACTGCCTGCGCGCCAACAAGGCGCTGTCGGCATGGGGCGTGGAGGGGCGCGTCCCCTTCCTCGACAAGGAGTTCCTCGACGTGGCGATGCGCCTCAATCCCCAAGCCAAAATGTGCCCGGGACAGACCATCGAGAAGCGTATCCTGCGCGAGGCGTTTGCCGACCTGCTCCCGCCCGCCATCATCCGACGGCAGAAGGAGCAGTTCAGCGACGGGGTAGGCTACGGCTGGATAGACACCTTGCGCGACACGGCCGCCCGGGCAGTCAGCGACGAACAGATGGCACAAGCCGCGGTCCGTTTCCCCATCAACCCGCCGCGCAACAAGGAGGAATACTTCTACCGCAGCATCTTCGAAGAGCATTTCCCGAGCGAGAGCGCCGCCCGCAGTGTACCCAGCGTCCCCAGCGTGGCTTGCTCCACCGCCGAAGCACTGGCATGGGACGAGGCATTCAGACACCTGAACGAACCCAGCGGACGCGCCGTCGCCGGCATCCACGAAGAGGCTTACGACCAACCGGCATCCCTGTAGGGGCGACCGGTCTGGTCGCCCGGTCCAATACAGAGACACGAAGACACCCCGTTATCCTGCAAAGGCCTGTGTTTTTTTAAGCACAAAACACTTTGTACCTAGTACTAAATCCGATACCTTTACGCCTGTAAAGGACTAACTTCCGATTCCCGTGCTCGCTTCGAGAAAGCGATTCATCAGCATTTGAAGAATAACGGTTTAATATAAGAAATATGGATTATCTGGAATACAAAGGTTACAAGGGTTCCGTGGAATACAGCAAAGAAGACAATGCCTGATTTGAGACACCATTTGCTTTTTGTTTTCAGCGTGGTCACTTCGGTGACCACGCTTTCTTTTTGCCCCATGCCCACCCCATGAAGACAACCATCAATCCGTTTCCCCCCTTCCGGAATGAGACTGCAACCCCTGCAAAAGAATCCTAAAAAATAACTCCGCATCGGACGGAAATGGCAAATTATAAGGCTTTCGGTCGCATCGGCTTACACATTATCACACGAGAGTACGCAAACATTACAATATGTAAGTAATCGAAGAAATACAGCATTATTGTGATTCCTTTATGCGAGATATGCTTTCTTTATGTCATAACTTTGCAGCGTAAGCAAAACAAGAAGATAGTATAACAGACTATTCACTAAACAATACGATTATGTTTATAGAGAGAAAAAAGCAAATGAAAGCAACGCTGCTGGCAACTGCGGCGGCGTTGCTGCCCTTCGGGGCAATGGCACAGGACCGTGTGGAAGCTACGGCAGGTGCCGATCTGGTGAGTGGCTATATCTGGCGCGGGCAAGACCTGGGCAACGTGAGCATCCAGCCGTCCGCATCGGTGAGTTTTCGGGGGTTTTCGCTGACGGCATGGGGCTCGGTCGGCATCGACAAGAACGACACCAAGGAACTTGACCTGACGCTGGGATATGCCACCGGAGGCTTCAGCCTCTCCATCACCGACTACTGGTTCAATGGCGGAGCAGGCTACTTCCGCTACGGAGCAGGCACAACGGCACACGTGTTTGAGGTGCAGGCGGGCTATGACTTCGGTCCCCTTGCCGTCAACTGGTACACAAACTTCGCCGGGAATGACGGCGTGAACGACAAGGGCAAACGCGCCTACTCCTCCTACGTCAGCCTCACGGCGCCCTTCCGTCTGGGCGGACTCGACTGGACCGCCTCCCTGGGAGCCACCCCGTGGGAGACCTCCTTCTACAACCAGGGAGCAGGCGGCTTCGAAGTCACCGACATCGCCATCGGGGTAAGCAAGGAGATCCCCCTCACGGAACGCTTCTCCCTCCCGCTGTCCGCCCGTGCCGTATGGAACCCGGCAACAGGAGGCGCCTACCTCGTGGCAGGAATCAGCTTATGACGGTAAACAGATGTTTTCAGGATAAATTGATTACCATACAATATACAAATACAACAACCAGACAAAGACCATTATGAAAAAGATTGAAGCCATCATCCGACGGAGCCGCTTCGAGAATGTGAAGGAAGCACTCTTGGCTGCCGACATCGAATGGTTCTCTTACTATGACGTGAGAGGAGTGGGAAAAATGAGAGAGGAACGTATCTACCGCGGCGTGATGTACGACACCAGTTCCATCGAACGCATCCTGTTGTCCATCGTCGTCCGTGAAAAGAATGTCGAGAAGACCGTCCGGGCAGTCATGCAAGCCGCATGGACCGGAGACATCGGCGACGGACGCATCTTCATCATTCCCGTGGAAGATGCCATCAGCATCCGCACCGGCGTACGCGGAGATACCTCGCTCTACAACGCAGAGACTGAAAAATGACACAACACAACCCGATAAAAACCCATTGATTATGGACACAACTTACATACTCGACACCGGCAACACCGCATGGATTATCGTTGCCACCATCCTTGTTCTCCTGATGACTATCCCCGGCATCGCCCTGTTCTACGGCGGTCTCGTCCGGCAGAAGAACGTGCTCAGCATCGTGATGCAGAGCCTGCTCATCGTGGCTGCCGTCAGTGTGCTGTGGATTCTGTTCGGCTACAGCTTCGTGTTCGGCACGGGACTGATGGACGCCGGCAGTCCGCTGGGAGCGGTCATCGGCGGCTTTGACAAAGTCTGCCTGTCAGGCATCACCACCGGGACACTGACCACCGGACGCATCCCCGAACTGCTGTTCGTGCTCTTCCAGTGCATGTTCGCCATCATCACGCCGGCACTCATCCTGGGCGCTTTTGCCGAGCGCGTCAAGTTCTCCGGCTTCCTGCTGTTCACCCTCCTGTGGAGCGTCCTGGTCTACATCCCCATGGCACACTGGGTATGGGGCGGCGGCTTCCTGCAGCAGATGGGCGCCATCGACTTTGCCGGAGGCACCGTCGTGCACATCAATGCCGGCATCTCCGCCCTGATGATGGCACTGCTCGTCGGCCGACGCAGCGACTACCGTCCGGGACACCCCATGACACCCCACAACGTGACCTTTGTCTTCATGGGCACCGCCTTCCTCTGGCTGGGCTGGTTCGGCTTCAACGCGGGTAGCGGACTGGCAGCCGACGGCATTGCCGCCAACGCCTTCCTCGTGACACACCTTGCCACCTGCGCCGCCGCACTGACCTGGATGGTCATCGACTGGATATGCAACCGCAAGCCGACCACCGTAGGCGTCTGCACGGGTGCCGTCGCCGGACTAGTCGCCATCACTCCCGCAGCGGGGAGCGTGGACATCGCCGGAGCCTTCTGCATCGGCATCATCACCTCCGCCGCCTGCTTCTACATGGTGGCAGTCATCAAGCCGAAGCTGGGCTATGACGACACGCTCGACGCCTTCGGCGTGCACGGCATGGGAGGCATCATCGGCTCCATCCTGACCGGCGTCTTCGCCACACAGAGCATCACCGGCGAAGGAGGAGCGCAGGGCGCGCTCTACGGAGACTGGCACCAGCTGTGGGTACAGATTGCCGCCACCGTCGTCTCCATCGTCTTCAGCGCCGTGATGACCTTCCTGCTGTTCAAGTTCACCGACAAGACCGTGGGCATCCGTGTCGACCGCCGCGTAGAGGAAGAGGGACTGGACATCTACGAGCACGGCGAATCAGCCTACAACCGATAATCTCATCCGCATAACGAACTCACAAACCAAAAGCAATATGTCAACACTAAGATTCAGAGTCGTAGAAAGAGCCTTCCGCGCCAAGCCGAAGGAAGTACCCAACCCCGCAGAACGTCCGTCGGAATATTTCGGCAAGTACGTGTTCAACCGGGAAAAGATGTTCAAATACCTCCCCACGTCGGTCTACAGCCGCCTGGTCGATGCCATGGACCACGGGGCTGCCCTCGACCGGGACATCGCCGACCAGGTAGCCGAAGGCATGAAACGCTGGGCGACCGAACTGGGCGTGACACACTACACCCACTGGTTCCAGCCCCTGACCGAAGGCACGGCAGAGAAGCACGACGCCTTCGTGGAGCACGACGGCAAGGGAGGCATGATGGAGGAGTTCTCAGGCAAGTTGCTCGTACAGCAGGAGCCCGACGCCTCGTCCTTCCCCAACGGCGGCATCCGCAACACCTTCGAGGCACGCGGATACTCGGCATGGGACCCCTCCTCACCCGTCTTCGTGGTGGACGACACGCTGTGCATCCCCACGGTATTCATCGCCTACACCGGCGAGTCACTGGACTACAAGGCGCCGCTACTGAAAGCCCTGCGCGCCGTCGACCGGGCAGCCACCGACGTCTGCCACTACTTCAACCCCGAAGTCAAGAAGGTCATGGCGTACCTGGGCTGGGAACAAGAATACTTTCTAGTGGACGAAGGGCTGTATGCCGCCCGTCCGGACTTGTTGTTGACAGGCCGCACGCTCATGGGGCATGAAGCGTCGAAGAACCAACAGCTGGAGGACCACTACTTCGGTGCCATCCCCACGCGTGTGGCCGCTTTCATGAAGGACCTGGAAATCCAGGCGCTCGAACTGGGCATCCCCCTGAAGACACGCCACAACGAGGTTGCCCCCAACCAGTTCGAGCTGGCGCCCATCTACGAGGAGTGCAACCTTGCCGTCGACCACAACATGCTCATCATGTCGCTCATGCGGAAGGTGGCACGCAGCCACGGCTTCCGTGTCCTGCTCCACGAGAAGCCCTTCAAGGGCGTGAACGGCTCGGGCAAGCACAACAACTGGTCGCTGGGGACCGACACGGGACTTCCGCTCATGGCACCGGGCAAGACACCGGAAGAGAACCTGCGCTTCATCACCTTCGTGGTCAACACGCTCATGGCCGTCTACCGGCACAACGGACTGCTGAAAGCCTCCATCATGAGTGCCACGAATGCCCACCGTCTGGGAGCCAACGAGGCACCGCCCGCCATCATCTCCTCATTTCTGGGCACCCAGCTGAGCCGCGTGCTCGACCACATGGAGGAGAGCTCGACCGACGAACTGGTGACGCTCGCGGGCAAGCACGGCATGAAGCTCGACATCCCGCAAATCCCCGAGCTGCTCATCGACAACACCGACCGCAACCGCACCTCGCCCTTCGCCTTCACCGGCAACCGCTTCGAGTTCCGTGCCGTGGGGTCGGAAGCGAACTGCGCCAGCGCGATGATTGCCCTCAACACCGCCGTCGCCGAGCAGCTGAAGCTCTTCAAGCAGGAGGTCGACGCGCTGATGGCAAGCGGTGAAGAGAAGATGTCCGCCCTCATACAGGTCATCCGCAAATACATCCGGGAGAGCAAGCCCATCCGCTTCGACGGCAATGGCTACAGCGAGGAATGGAAAGCGGAAGCGGCACGCCGCGGACTGGACTGCGAGACGAGCTGTCCGCTCATCTTCGACCGTTACCTCGACGAAGGCAGCGTCCGCATGTTCGAGTCGGTGGGTGTGATGACACGGAAGGAGCTGGAGGCACGCAACGAGGTGAAGTGGGAGACCTACACGAAGAAGATACAGATCGAGGCGCGCGTGCTGGGCGACCTGGTGATGAACCACATCGTCCCCGTCGCCACGGAATACCAGACGAAGCTCATCGACAACGTCTACAAGATGAAGGGACTCTTCCCGACGGAGAAAGCCGACGGCCTGTCGGCAGAGAACCTCGCCATCATCTGCAAGATAGCCGAACACACCTCCTACATCAAGGAGCATGTCGACGCCATGGTCGAAGCGCGCAAGGTCGCCAACCGGATAGCCGACGAGCGTGAGAAGGCCATCGCCTATCACGACACCATCGCCCCGATGCTGGAGCAGATCCGCTACCACATCGACAAGCTGGAGCTCATCGTCGACGACCAGATGTGGACGCTGCCCAAATACCGCGAGTTGCTATTCATAAGATAAGAAGGTTTTACTAATGACCAGACTCGCACGTGTCAGGGATACTGACGCATGTCACGGAGAAGAGGTGTACGTGAGGTATGCCTCTCCTCTTTTTTTGCTATCTTCGCTACCCGTTGGTCATCAAACAGTCGCCACTGGATGTGATTTGAATGCTCCCGCTTACCTCTCCTCCAGTTTCGTCGGAGAGGCAAGCTACATCACGGCAATCGCCAACAGGAAGCACCATACAATGAGGTGGAAAAGGCTTCCGGTCCATATGCCGGCAGCAACACCGATTATCCCGACAAGCAGGAACAGCAGATTTGACTTTCCGGACGCTCCGGCTCCCAACAACATACGCACCACGTCCCGCTTGTTTTTCGGCACGAAAATGAGGTTAGTACCTACCAATAGCAATATTGATATTTATTTGTTTTTAAACGTTCTTCGAAAGCTGTGCCACAAAGCTATGCATATTTGAACAGAAAACCTTTGTTTGTTTCATATAAATTCCCGGAAACTTCAAAATCCTCCTTCCTTTGTTCCGCACGAAGCCGGAATAGGCGTGCAAAGCCCTCTCTTGTGTTCTGCGGACGAAGATTCAGTCATTTCCAGCACCAAAACGTTTTGAAAGGTTAAGGATACGTTGTATCCAGCACCAAAATGTTTTGTGAGGTTAAAGATATATTGTATCCAGAGCCAAAATG
Organism: Mediterranea sp. ET5; assembly: GCF_023337025.1. NCBI lineage: Bacteria > Pseudomonadati > Bacteroidota > Bacteroidia > Bacteroidales > Bacteroidaceae > Mediterranea > Mediterranea sp. ET5. The sequence goes on from NZ_JAMBLN010000014.1 coordinate 102,497, forward strand.
TTTTGTGAGGAGCTGGATATGCTGTATCTAATGCCAAAATGTTTTGCGGGAAACTGGAAACGGAGAACAGGAAAGGCAACGTCAGTGAAAAGAAAAAAGAATCGGCTTTCTAGTACATTTTATCCCGGAGGGGAATATATAGATGAAAGCATTTGCAAACAAAATCATATCAGACAGGATGGAAAAAGACATTGAAGAACTATTGACCCGATATTCGGAGGGAAAGCTCTCGGCGGAGGAAGCTGAAGAGTTGTACCGCCGTGTGACGACGTCGGACACGGACGCCGAGGCGTTCCGCAACTGGCGGGAGACGGAGACACTGGGACGCGCCCTGCGTCAGCTGGAACTGATGGACGAGGAAAAAGCATGGGAACGGCTGCAAAGGCGGCTGGAACGGCGTCCGCGAAGGTCTCTGCGCTGGCTTCCGCTGGCTGCCGGACTGGCACTGCTGCTGGGCGTCGCGACGTGGCTCTTGTGGAAGCCGACGACGGGCACCGGGCTGCGTGAAGAGGACGCGCTCGTCCGTTTGTTCCCCGACCGGACGGACACGGTTGCCGTGCTCACCCTGGCAGACGGACGCGAAATCGGGCTGGACCCGCGCACCGCTCTTCCGACGGGAGACGACGAGGTGTTCTGCCCCGCGGGAAGCGAACCGGGGGTCATCGACTATTCATCGGCGCCCCCGACACCGGAAGACGGGGAGGCGCGCCTCCATTCCATACGCGTACCGCAAGGGGGAAGCTACACGGTGGTCCTTGCCGACGGCACACGGGTACACCTGAATGCCGGGTCGCGGATGAGCTATCCGGTGAGCTTCCACGGCACGCGGCAGGTGACGCTCGAGGGAGAAGCTTTTTTCGAGGTGCAGCACGGACGCACGCCGTTCGAGGTCGTGACGCCGAAGTGCCGCCTGCGGGTGCTGGGGACGGTGTTCAACGTGACGGCATACCGGGGAGAAGCCGCCGTGACCACCTTGGTCAGCGGAAGTGTGGAAGTCAGCACCGCCCGTCAGTGTGTCCGCCTGCAACCGGGTGAACAGGCACGGACGGAACCGGCGGACGGACGTCTGGAGGTCTGCCGCGTGAACCCGGAACTGTATACGTCGTGGGTACGGGGCGTCTTCCGCTTCAAGGACACGCGGCTGGAGGACATCACCCGTCTGCTGACCCGCTGGTACGGCGTGGACGTGCGCTGCGCCACCCCGCAGGTGGGCGACATCCGCCTGGCGGGCAGCGTGTACCGGAACCGCGAGCTGGGCTACACGTTCGAACTGCTGCAACGCGTAGCGGGCGTGACCTTTGAGCGGCAGACGGACGGCAGCATCCTCGTCCGTGAATCTGCCGACTGACGCAAGACAACGAATCAACCATCAAAAAAACAGAAGCAATATGAAAAGCCATCCAACCTCAAAGACCTATTCCGGTGCCTGGCTGCGCGTGCAGCGACGCCTGCCTGCCCTGCTGCTGGCATTCGCGTCCGCCACGTGCGCCTGGAGCATCAACCTGGACGACGTGCATCCCGTGACCCTGCGTCAGCATCAGGTCAGCGTACGCACGGCACTGGACGAAATCGCCCGGCAAAGCGGCGTGAACGTGATGTACCGCGAAGACCACATCGACACGTCCCTGCTGATACGCCTGGACCTGAAGGACGCCTCGCTGCAACATGCGCTGGAGGCTGTCTGCCGGCAGGCGGGGCTTACGTTTGAACTGAAGGACGACTATGTGCTCATCACCCGCCGGAGGACGGCGTCGGCTGACGAGACGTCGGTGTATCAGGGAAAGGTGACCGACGGGAACGGCGAGCCGCTCATCGGTGCCACCGTCCGGGTGAAAGGGACGGCGACGGGAGCCGTGACCGACCTCGACGGACGTTACTCCATCCGTGCGCGGGTGGGCGACGTGCTGCAGGTGTCCTACATCGGCATGAAGACGCGCGACATCGTGGTCAACGCCCGTGCCCGCGAACTGACGGTCGTGCTGGAGGACGACGCGACGATGCTCGACGAGGTGGTGACCACGGGTTTCCAGACCATCTCGCGGGAGCGCAACACCGGTTCGGCGGTCATCGTCAGCCGGGAGGAGCTGGAGAAGGTGCAGGCGCCAACCCTGACGGACAAGCTGGAGGGCATGGTGACGGGTCTCAACTCCTACGGTTCCGCCCTGAGCATCCGCGGCGTGTCCTCGTTCGCCACCGGCACCACCCCGCTCCTGGTGGTCGACGGGCAGGTGATCAATCAGGACCTCTCGACCCTCAACCCGGACGACATCGCCAGCATCACCGTGCTGAAGGATGCGGCGTCGACCTCGCTCTACGGCGTGCGTGCCTCGAACGGTGTCATCGTCGTGACGACACGAACGGCGAAGGACAACAAGACGCGGGTCAACGCGTCGGCGAACTTCTACTTCACCCCGCGCCCGTCGCTGGACTACATGCACTATGCCACGGCGAGCGACATCATCGACTACGAGCAGGAATGGCTGCTGACGGACCCGACCTACAGCCAGGACCCCGGCACCTACTTTGCCGAGCGTAACGACATCAGCAACGGGAACTTCGGCGCGTTGAGCCGCATCGAACGGCTGTACTACGACCTCTATCAGGGCAACCTCACCCAGGCGGAGCTGGACAGCCGCCTCGATGCCCTGAGAAGCAACAACTATGCGCGCGAATACCGCGACCGGCTGCAACGCCTCCAGTTCAAGCAGGACTACAACCTCTCGGTGAGCAAGGGCGGCGAGCACATCAACACCTATTTCTCCGCCCGTTACGAGGGGACGGACCACACGGAAAAGAACGCCGACACCGACAAGCTCTCGCTCTACCTGAAGAGTGCCATCGACTTCACCGACTGGTTCCGCTTCACCTACGGGTCGAACGTCAGCTACACGAACTACCGCACCGGGCAGTCGGACTACGGCATGAACTCGTTCCTTGCCTACGAACGCATCTACGACGATGCCGGAAACCCGGTGTACCAGTACCCGTACAACTATTACCGCTCACAGGAGCTGGAGCAGACCGACGGACTGAAGTCCATGCGCTACAATGCCGCCGAGGAGAACCGCTACAACCTGACGGACACCCGCGACCTCTACCTGCGCCTCTTCGCCCATGCCGACTTCAAGCTAGCCAAGGGGCTGGACCTGGGCATCAAGTTCCAGTATGAGGACACGCGCCGCGACCAGGAGTTGTACGACGAAGCGGAGTCCTACCGGATGCGTCGGATGATTAACGAGTTTGCCACCGCCGACTCCTACGGGCAGTTCACCTATCACATCCCCGACGGCGGACACCAGCAGACGCTCAACGAACGGTACGGGAACATGAACCTGCGTGCGCAACTGAACTACCAGCGTACGTTCGGCGGACGGCACGACGTGGTAGCACTCATCGGCGGCGAAATCCGTCAGGACAAGGCAACGGGCACCGCCAGCGAACGCTACGGCTTCGACAGCCGCAAGCTGACCAATGCGCAGGTGGACTGGGCGACGCTGACACAGGATGGCGTCATCGGGCAGCTGTACTCCGGCGTGCGCAAGAAGTCGGAGCTGCTCAGCGTGACGGATGTCACCCACCGCTACGTCTCGGCATACGCCAATGCGGGCTACACCTACAACAACACGTACTCGGTGAATGCCAGCGTGCGTGTGGAGCAGGCCGACCTGTTCGGCACCGACCCGAAATACCGTTACCGTCCCTTGTGGTCGGTGGGTGCCAGCTGGAATGTGAGCAACGAGGCGTTCATGCAGCCCTACGAATGGGTGGATATGCTGAAAGTGCGCATGACCTACGGCATCACGGGTAACGTGGACCAGAACTCGTCGCCCTACCTCATCGGCAACTACTCCACTTCCTCCGTCACGAACTCGCAAATCACCGACATCCTCACGCCGCCGAACCGCCTGCTGCGCTGGGAGAAGACGTCGACCTTCAACTTCGGCGTCGACTTTGCATTCCTGCGCCGGCTGAGCGGTAGCGTGGAGTTCTACCGACGCTACAGTTCCGACCTCCTCGCCAACAAGACACTCGACCCGTCGACAGGCTTTGAGACGGCACGGGTGAACAACGGCGCCATGAAGAACATCGGTTTCGAGGCGAACTTGTCCTACGACTGGGCACTGGCGGGCGACTGGAGGCTGAACACATCGCTCACCGCCTCCTGTAACCGGAACACCATCGAAGAGGTGGGCTACACCCCGTCGAGCGCCTCGGAGATGCTCGCCAATCCTTATGACAACTACCTGAAGGGGGATGCGTACGGCACGGTGTACGCCTATCGCTATGCCGGACTGAATGCCCAAGGCGACCCGTCGGTGTACAACGAGAACGGCGAGGTGGTGAGCAATGTCAATGTGGACAACATCGCCGCCCTGGTCAACAAGGGACAGCTCACACCGAAGTGGCAGGGCGCCTTCACCCTGGACCTGGGCTGGAGACGGCTGTCGTTCTACACGAAGCTCGTCTACTACACCGGACATGCCCTGCGCAACGACGTCACGCCGCTCTACCGCAATCTCTTCGACCGGGTGGACGGTACGGCAGTCGGTGGCATCCACGAGGACATCGCCCGCCGGTGGACAGCCGGAAATCCGGACACCGACATCCCGCGCATGGGGGTACACGACGGCTACGAGAGCTTCCGCAACCAGCAATGGAAGTACGCCGACGCCCACGTGCTGAATGCCTCCTTCCTGAAGGTGCGCAACATCGGTCTGTCCTATGACCTGCCGACACCGCTCATCGCTCCCTGGGGGCTGCAGGGTGTCCGTCTTCACGCCCAAGTGGACAACCCGTTCTACTGGGCAGCCTGCGGACACGGCATCGATCCCGAACGGTTCGACGCCAATCAGGGCAGCCGCGCCTACAGCCAACTGACCAGCTACATGCTGGGACTAACCGTCAACTTCTAACCCCCTCAACGAAACAGAATCATGAAACGATACAGCTATCTATGCATCGCCGCCTGCCTGCTGCTGACCTTCGCAGGCTGCGACAACTATCTGGACATCACACCGAAGGGCAAGGCCGTGCTCAACACCACCGCCGACTACCTGGGATTGCTCGAAGAGTCCATGCCGACGTACACGGGAAGCGACTTCGGCTATCTCGCCAATGTGGTGACCCACTACGACCGCAGTCAGCTCGACGGGTACTCCTACCCGCTCATTTCCTCTTCGTATTTCTGGGACGAGAGCATCGACCGCACCCAATACATGGACGACCAGGCGGGCGAGTCGCAGCTCTACAGCGATTGCTATGCCCGCATCAGCCGTTACAATATCCTGATTGACAACATCGGCGATGCCGAGGGTCCGGAGAGCGACAAGGTCCTCGGGACGGCACAGGCAAAGGTCATGCGTGCCTACAACTACTTCTGGCTCATCAATACGTTTGCCGCGCCTTATGACCCGGCGCGTGCGGAGACCGACCGCGGCATCATCCTTCATACGAAGTTCGACCTGGAGGCTGCCGGCACTCAGAGCAGTGTTGCGGATGCCTACCGGCTCATCTGCCAGGACATCGACGAGGCGCTCGACGGACTGCCCGAACATGCACTGAACAGCTATCGCCCCGACAAGGCATTCGGCTATGCCTTCCGTGCAAAGGTCCTGCTGTACATGCGGCGCTACGACGAGGCGCTCCAGTCCGCCCTGGAAGCACTGAAGCATGGCAACCACGAGCTGTGGGACATGCCTGCCTGGCTCCAGCAGACGGCGGACGGCATCTACGGGACCGGCACGGACCTGTCGCAAGACTGGATTTACAGCATGGTGCTGATGTCGGGCAAGCACGACTATGACCACCCGGAGAACCTGCTTTACCAGCCGATGAACGCCGTCTTCAACGCCACGATGCTCAACCAGCGCACCGCGGACCTGTATGACAAGACGAACGATGTGCGCTACCGGGGTGTCTTCTCCTGGAACATGCCGCAGCGTCCGACAGCCGAACCGGGCAGCGTGGCGTTCATGTACGGGACGAACATCAAGCTCAACGAGGCGGGGATGCGTCTGTCGGAAGTCTATCTGATGATTGCGGAGTGCCATGCCCGCCAGGGCAACATCGCCCAGGCGGTGGAATACCTGAATGCGTTGCGCGAGAAGCGTTTACTCGACTACACGCCACTGACGGCAGCCGACTTCGGGAATGATGCGTCCCGTGCGCTGTCCTTCGTCCGTGAAGAGCGGCGTCGCGAGCTGGTGACCAGCTACAATGACTTCTTCGACCTGAGGCGTTTCTGCACGGAGTTCCACGAATCGTTGAGCAAGACCTACGTCGACAGCCAAGGCACGACCCACACGTTCACCTTGCCTTCAGACTCCCACCTGCTCACATTCCCCTTCCCCATCCGCGCCATGCAGACCAGCGCCCTGGAGCAGAATTCCAAGTAGGTACAAACGATGAAGAGCTGCACGTCGGGGCAACGGCAGCTCTTCATCGTTTATCTTTTGCGGATGTTTCTTCAAATCCTCCCTTCGTCGGCATAGCTGTAATAGGCTCCGTCGGTCAGCACGAGGTGGTCTATCAGACGGATGTCCATGACGGCGGCGCTCTTTGCCAGGCGTTCCGTCAGTCGGTTGTCCTCGTTGCTCGGACGCGTGTTGCCCGAGGGATGGTTGTGACACAGTGCGATGGCGGGAGCGCGGCGTATCAGTGCCTCACGCAGCACCAGCCGGATGTCGACTGCCGTACCAGCCAAGCCGCCGGTGCTCACACGGACGCGGTCAATGACTTTCAGTGCCTGGTTGAGCAACAGCACCCAACACTCCTCGACCGACAGGTCGCAGAGCAGCGGATGGAAGTAGGCATAGATGTCTTTCGAGGAAGTAATCGTCGTGCGTTCGCGCGACCGTTCGGCGGAAGCCCGGCGCTTGCCCAGTTCCGATGCGGCAAGAATCGCGACCGCCTTTGCGTCGCCTATCCCCTTGAAGGTGCACAGTTCCTCCAGTCCCATCTTCCCCAGTTCGTTGAGGTCATTGTGGCAGGAGGCCAATATGCGGCGCATCAGTTCCACGGCGGTCTCCTCGCGGTTTCCCGACCCGATGAGGATGGCCAGCAGTTCGGCGTCGCTCAGTGCTCCCACCCCGTGCAGCATCATCTTTTCACGCGGACGGTCCTCCACCGCCCATTCGTTGATGTTCAGTTTCTTCTCCATCATTCTACCACATTACACATTCTGACGTCGTCACTTGTAGAAGTTCTTCCTGAAGGCAGAGAACTCGTCCCGTCCCAACACACAGCGTTGCCACCAGGCACGCAGGAAGCCGCTGCCGTAACCAATCAACTGGATGAAGGCAGCCACCACGGACAGCAGTCCGATGGCGAGGCTCCGGTTCCTCCACGTAGCGTCGAGGGCTATCAGGAGCGCAAACACGCCCAGAGGCAGCAAGCTCCACCGACACCAGCATGCCCCAATCAGCAGCAACACGGTCCCCAGGGTGAATACCGCCGGAAGCAGGTGGACGAGCTTCAGCGATTCCGGGTATTTCTTGTAAAGATTGATGCGCGCGATGCCGAAGTTGTGTACCTGCTTGAAGAACTTCTTCATGTCGGTACGCCGCTTGTGCCACACCCATGCCTCCGGAAACAGACGGCAACGGTATCCCCCCTTGAATATGCGGATACTGAAGTCGATGTCTTCGCCGAAGCGCATCTTGGAAAATCCTCCCAAGGCTCGGTAAACCTCGGCACGGATGCCCATGTTGAAGCTGCGCGGATAGAATTTGTCCATCTTCTTCTTTCCGCCCCGGATACCTCCGGTCGTGAAGAAGGACGTCATGGCATAGTTGATGGCTTTCTGCACGTTCGTAAACGAGGCATGCGCATGGTCCGGTCCTCCGAAGGCATCTGCCGGCTCCCGACGCAGCTCATCCTCCACCGCCTGCAGGTAGCTCGGCGGAAGGATACAGTCGGAATCCAGCACGATGAAATAATCTCCCCGGGCACGTTCCGCACCATAGTTGCGTGTCTGCCCCGGTCCGGAGTTGGCTTTCATGTAGTAACGGACGGTCAGCCGTTCGGCATACCGCTCCACCACCTTGTCACACGGACGTGCCGAGCCATCCTCCACGACAACGACCTCAAAATCGGTGAACGTCTGGTGTGTCAGGCTCTCAAGCAACTCGTCCACTTCATCGGGACGATTGTAAACGGGAATAATCAATGAGT